>JALBWU010000007.1:0-75000 GCA_022678445.1 Candidatus Aramenus sp. CH1
CAGTTGTCTAACGTTATGAGTTTATTGAAGTTAAGAGCGGTCACTTGTTGACGAGACTATCTTTAGAAAAGGTGGGGTTGTTAGGCAGAGTCTGGGCTTTCTTCATTAGGATACTTTCTAGCTATACCTGTTCTTCTTATAGTAGGACTTATTCCGTACTTAGTACACTTTCACACGGTAAGTGGGGAAGTAAAGCAAATCGGAACAGGGAGACTAGGACGAGGTGTGTTACAAGTTGAGGAAAAATATGGTTTCGACATCTCCTTGTATTACCTTAATGTGACACTGAAGAATATCGGGAGTTCTGTCTCAATTTGCTATGCTGATGTACAACAAAACGTAGTTCCATTTAACGAAATTTTTGTATTTAGGTCGAACCACTATTTTGGGGACACCATACCTACTGGAGAGGGAAATTACACCATTGTGTTCAACTACACCCTTGAGGAGGGAGACGCCATATCTCTCTACTTGAGTAACGGCGAACTGCTTACCCTAAACTACACGTAACCCTCACTGATCTAAGGTCCATGAGGGCTCCTTCATTGACCTTGTTCAAGATGAAACCATAGGCGACCTCGAGTTGCTTCAGCCCCAGTACCCTAGACGCCTCCAGTAGGGAGAGCAACGCAGTTGACGCTCTCCTATTAAGGAAGAGGGACGACAAGCCTAGCTCCTCCACAGCGACCTTCCGCTTGCTTGGGTTTCCCTTAGCCTCGTAAACCACGCAATCTGTACCCTTGAAGCAGTCCCCCGACACAGTGCACGAAAATCCCCTTGCCCTGCTCCACGTACACTAGGACGTCCTTAAGGAAGTTCCTCCCCACGTACATCCCTTCTCCTAGCTTCATAAGGCGTACTCCTCTGAGGTCTTCGTTGTTCCTCTTAACGACTACTTTAGGGTTACCCATAAACTTTCTTCTTGACAAAAATAAAAAAGTTTTATAGCCAACTCAAAGATCTTGCTTTTTTACTCCCGGGTACAAAATTCATGTAATGAGCCAAGAAGACCTCCTGCAGAGGATTCTCAACGACCCACAGCTTCTCTCCGCCCTTGCTGACAGGGTATATGAGAGGATAAGGGAGGACGTGGTAATTAAGAAGATAGAGGAGCTAGAAAAAGTGGTCAAGGCTATCCAAGACGAAATAGCGAAGATGAGGGAGGAGTTTGAGAAGAGATTCTTAGCACTTGAAGAAGAGAACAAGAGGATATGGCAGGAGATAGCGAAGATGAGGGAGGAGTTTGAGAAGAGGTTTGAGGAGATGAACAAGAGGTTTGAGGAGTACGACAAGAAGTTCTGGGAAATCCACGAAGAGACCAAGAAAATATGGCAGGAGATTCAAGCCACAAAGGAGGAGAACAAGAGGATATGGCAGGAGATAGCGAAGATGAGGGAGGAGTTTGAGAAGAGGTTTGAGGAGATGAACAAGAGGTTTGAGGCGAACCAAGAGGAGAACAGGAAGATTTGGCATGAGATAAAGCTCTTGAGGATCGCCTTCTCCTCGTTTACCTCCAGGGCAGGACGTTACATAGAAAAGACAATAATGGAGCTCTACAAGGAGGCCCTCAAGCTACACGGCGTCGATCCCTCGAAGGTAAAGCACGGGAAGATAGTAGACGAGAAGGGGATAGTATACAAGGGGAGGACGTATGAGGTGGACTTTTACGAGACAAACGACTACGTCTACCTGTTCGAGGTCAAGAACTTCGCAGACGAGGGAGCTATTGAGCAACTGGAGATAAGGGAAAAGCTGTTCGCTTCCATGTACAACAAGCCCGTAAAGAAGTTCCTAATTGCCAACACAATAGAGGCTAAGGTGAAGAGGGAGGCAGAGGAACGCGGGATTACCGTAATAGCGGGACTCGTGGTGAAGTAAATTCGGGCATATAAGGGCTCTAGTCGAGGCATCGTTTTTGAGCTGCGTTGTACCCTGAGACTTCCCTTAAAGCTCATGCACTTCACGTGAATCTTTAGGCGATAAGATAGAGGAGGTAACGTTAAACTGCGACGTCCCCTTCATCGCTCCCTACACAGTGATGCCCACACGTTGACTCATTTGGTAGACGCTCCGTGCGTGCATCGGTTAGTGCACCAGTGCACTATCCCTGAAAAGTAAAAGGAGAGACCTTACAATAGACCTTACGACTGAAATATTAAACCTATCTAGGTATGTGATCCAGAAGCTATATTCAGACAGAAATTTCTCCCTTGACCCGGAAGGGAAGATAATACCTTGTAAGAATAAATTTACTCAAGGAATAATTATTCCTGAAAAAAGACTTCAAGCAGAAGCTATATTAAGCTACACAAGCTGACGGGTAATACTCTAGGAGGGTAATACTTCTAATTCTACCATGATCAAAAGGTGACAGGTACACGGAAACTACAGGATACACCAGCTGGTGTTGAACGAGAAAAAGCGATCGAGGTCTCCGGGTGTCAAGAACAGGGTGACTATAAGTAATCACCGTAGTTTCTTTATATAGAGTAGGAAGGTGAACAGCGTCGTGGAAACCTTATAATATATAACAAACACAAAAGCACACTGACTACTAGTAGGCGCCCAGTGGTATCTATTTCCTCAAGTTGTACACCAACAGTACAACGACAACTACGACGCCAAGCACGAACAAGTAGGCTGAGTAGGTCTCGAGGAGCTTCGACACGTACCCCACTTGGGCGTAGTAGATGTACCCAAGCGTGGCTAGGAGGGAGTCCCATATTAAGTGGCCTAGGGCGGTGAAGACCACGAACTTGACTAAGTTCATCCTCGCGAGGCCCGCCGGCAGCGAGATCAAAGCCCTTATCTCAGGAACAAAGCGGAACCCGAAGACGGCGTAGGCACCGTGCTTGTCAAACCACTTGTTGAGTAGGGCCAACCTCCTCTCGTTAAACCTTATAGCCCTCCCGTACTTTTTCAGGAATGGGAGACCGAGCTTCAACGCCACATAGTAATCTATTATAGAGCCGACCAGGCTGCCCAGAGTCCCCACAGTTATACCCCCAGCTAAGTCCATTGAGCCCAGCCTTGAGAAGTAACCGACGTAGGGCATTATCACCTCGCTAGGGACTGGGAAGCCTATCCCCTCCAACACCATCAGACCGAAGAGTAGGGCGTAGCTGTAGACCAAGGCGTGATTCATGAAGTAGGAACGGCTAATAAAGTTTCTCATGACACCGTAGACCTTTGAAGACGGTGCACTCAAGGGCCTATGGCCCCGCCCGTGGTTAGCATAGCGTGCTGAGCCATCCCGGGATGCTGAAGGATTGGGAGAAGGGATACCGAAGACAAAATGGATCCTCATCTATATGTGGCCTACGAGCGGTTTCGCCAGATGGAGTTTGTGTAACTTGAAGTTTTAGGTCTTCTCGTAAGAGTCAAAGAACTCCTGATGCCCATCCAGAGTTGACGGGATGTCCGGATTTCCCTTATCTACACAGCGTAGTGAGCAGGGATCCCTATAAAGGGTCAAGTGAGGATAGAGGACGTGATCCCGAAGTCCAAGGGTTTACATAAGAGGTTAAGTCCTATGAGGAACGCAAGACGAGCAAACACGTAGTGTCAAGGGCAGTCGAGCAAAAGCCCACTAAGCTGCACGCTCTCGCTCTGAAATGCACTTTGAAGCTTCACGCGGTGTCTGCACTAAGTAGCTTAAGTAAGACTTCCTCGTTTAAAATGTGTAGCGGGAATTAGAACGCAGTTAAACCGCTCGTACACTGCACTTAGTGGACTTCTAGAAGAAGCGCAGGCTCATCCCTCAACCAGAAATGGGATAAAACGACGGTTCTGTGCTCTGCCCTAAAGGCCTTGATTAGTCTAGGCGTCCGCTAAGCTGTCGTCGTTCCGCGCATACATACACGGTGCAACAAGAAAGGTTCCATTCACGGGAACTCTAAGGGCTCCAACAGCTTCCATTTTTTATTACTAATTTGTTTTTGCTTCCAGAAGCTATATCAACTCCAACTGCCCCGCCTTCATTCACGCATGCGCGTATTACTTTCAATTCATTAAGAGATAAAGAGCACCTACGCTTCAGCTGCAATTTACGTGCCCTATCTTCTCTACATCAAGAGGACATAATACTGGGTATAGTTAACTCCCGGTTATCTAGACAGTTTTACCTCAGAGTTTTGTTGCCGTGGATAGTGAGGGGGATCGTTACTAGCCCTTGTTTTTGATCGGAAATACTCATAAGCTTTACTTCCACTCAACAAAGAATATAAGGAGGAGAAAAAGAGAACAATACAATTACAGAAAGTTTTTGTTAGAATAACGAGATTTAATGTAATGTTCAAGAGAAAAGGGAGTGTAACCCTTTTTATGTCTTCTCTCAAGAAAAATAACTCGTCGTTTTGTAGAGTGAAGAGTGAAGAAGCCCTCGTTTTCTTATGGAAGAAAATTTTTTCCTAAGCAGAATTTTCCTCCTAGAAAGTAAAAATGGTATAGGAATTCTTCCGCCACAAGGAAAAGAAACGGGTTTCCCAATTACTTGTCAAACTTAGGCGGTTGACTTCTTTCGCCTTATTAAGAACAGGGAAAAGAGGGAAGCCAAAAGAACTGCCTCTTCCACAATAACCACCGTGGCTAGAGGGTTTCTTACGTACGTTGCCTTTAGGAAGGGAAGCGAAGCCACGGAAAGAACGCTGGGAACCACCTCAGAGGTGTTGAAAACCAATCCTGCTCCAGTGCTTCTATGCCTAGGGTCGAACTCTCCAACCATGTAGCCCATTCCTCCCCATCCTAGAGAAGAGGTAACGAAGAGAGGAAGAAGAGTAAGTGGGTCGTCGAGAAGTACTAAGGGTACAGTTAACGAGGTCGAGGCAACGGAAGCTATTGCAACCTTAATCCACGATAGCTTAAACGTCATGAGCGCCCCTAGGAAAATGGAGAGAACTGAGAACGCAAAGCCCAAGGCTAGAACAGCAGTTGCGTCTCGACCCTCTTGAGCGAAGAACTTGAAGAGGAAAGGATAAACGAGGAAGTTTAGGGTGATTCTGTAATACACCACGCTGAGAAACGCTAGAAGTACCTCTCTCCATTGGCTCAGCAGTAGGCTTTTAACGGGAAGGTCAGTTACGTAACCTTTCTCTTTAAGTGCTAAGAAATCTGGGCTCTCTATGAGCTTTGTCCTAAGGAAGGACCTAAAGGCGAGAAGACCTGCCCCAACTAGTATGGCCAGTCTCCAGCCGTAGTTTAGAAACGCGGGGTTTTCCTCTATTCCTCGAAAAGCGCTTACCACAACAACGCTAATAACTAGACCAAGCACGGGACCCATCTGAAGGAGCCACATCTTGTGCCTTGTCTTCTTCCCCTTAATCACTAGCTCGTAACTTAAGGTTAAGCTACTCCCGTGGTTCCCGCCAGAGCCAAAACCTTGGATAAACCTTAAGATGGTTATTATTAACAAACCAAAGGCGCCTAGAGAGGCGGGAACTGCTGAAATGAACCCTACTGAGACGGCAGACATGAAGACGCCCCAAAACATTGAAGTTTTCCTTCCCTTTACGTCAGCAACGTGCCCCATGACAATCCCTCCTAGGGGTTTACTGAGGAAGGCAACTAAGTAGGCAAAGAGGGAAATCATCAAGGACAGGTTAGAGGAGTTTAAGAACACCTTTGGCCAAACGCCTACTGCTATGACTCCCATGACGAAGTAATCATAGGCGTCAACGAAGATGCCTAGAGTAGACACTGCAACAACTCTGTTAACTAAGCTGGAAGGTTAATTCCACATGACACTACAGAAGAAGAAGGATTTAAGTAAAAAAGCAAATCACTTCTTTGCCATTTCCCTTAATTCCTCCCACATCTTATCTACGTAATCCTGTAGCGCCTTCACTTCCTCTGGCGTCATCTTGGAGAACCTACCTTGGTACCTTAAGTAGGCTTCCACTGGCTTTCTCTTGCTCTTGTCCACCAAAACCTTGCTAGCGCTCGTCAGCCTAAACTCGCCGTTCTCTATCTCGTATAGTGGCCATATCCCTGTCTCAACTGCGAGCTTTGCTATCTCCACTGTGAGCCCAGCGTCGAACCTCCATCCAGGGGGACAGGGAGAGAGAAGGTGGATGTACCTAAAGCCTTTTTTCCCCTTTGCCTTTCTAACCTTGCTCTGGTAGTCGTTCAAGTAAGCTATTGACGCCGTAGCTACGTATGGTACTCTGTGCTCGGCGATGATAAGAGGCAGGGGCTTCTTGAACTCCCTCTTCCCTGAAGGCGTCGTTGTAGTCCAAGCCCCATATGGAGTTAGGCCAGACCTCTGTATCCCAGTGTTCATGTATGCCTCGTTGTCGTAGCATACGTAAAGGATGTTCTCGTTCCTCTCAGCGGCGCCGCTAAGGGAAGCGAAGCCTATGTCCCCAGTCCCACCATCGCCTGCCCACACCACCACTGTTGCGTCCTCTTCACCCCTCATCCTGAGTGAGGACGCTACTCCGGAAGCTATAGCAGGGGCTGCAGCGAAGGCACTGTGTATCACCGGGATTGTGGCGGGCTGACCTCCTTGGGTGTCACCCAAGATCACGCTAGTGCAACTAGCTGGGACTACCAACACAGTCTTCTTGCCCGTGACCTCTAGCAGGGCGTCAAGCTCCTTGGGTATTGGACAACCCGGGCAGGCAGCGTTTCCCCTTAGGAACATCACGCTAACCACCTCTCCTCCTCCAACTTCCCCTCAATCAAGTCCTCTAACGTGCCTTCAATATCCCTTGGCCTCACGTCCTTACCCCCTAGCCCTGCCACAATCGTGTGTACTGGCGTGGTGAGGCCATAGGCGTTCGCTTTAACCTCCAGCGAGAGCACTCCTCCAGAGCCAAAGGAGTAGGCCCTGTCGAACACCACTACTCCCTTCCTGCTCTTCAAGGCCTCCCTCACTTCCTCCCTTGGGAACGGCCTGAACACCTTGACCTTCAAAAGGCCCACCTTCTTCCCCCTCTCCCTGAGCCTCGACACGGCGACCCTCATATCTCCTACCCACGCTCCCATACCGACTACTAGGTAGTCGGCGTCCTCGCACATGTAGCACTCGGTGAGCCCATACTGCTTCCTCCCAGTGATCTCCTCGAACTTGGCCATCACCTCCTTTATCGCCATCTTTGCCCTTTCCATAGCTTCCATTGCCTTCTTCCTGTACCTAGCGTAGTTGTCCGGGGTAGCTACCGCCCCTATACCTAAGGGGTTATCGAAGTCGACCAGCTTGAACTCCCTTGGAGGGAGGAACTCGTCCACAACGCTGTCTGGGAGGACTTCGACCCTCTCCATTGTGTGGGTCAAGATGAACCCGTCGAAGCCCATCATCACCGGCATCATTACCCTAGGATCTTCTGATATTCTGAACGACATTAAGGTTATGTCGTAGGCATCCTGGACGTTCTCACCCATCATCTGTACCCAGATGGCGTCCCTCTTGCTCACGAAATCTTGGTGGTCGTCCCAGATAGACCAAGGGGACGCTATTGCCCTAGTAGCTACTGCCGCGACTAATGGTACTCTCTGTCCTCCTACCCAGTATATCATCTCCGTCATGTAGAGGAGTCCTTGGGAGGCAGTTGCAGTGAAAACCCTTGAGCCTGTAAGGGCTGCGCCGAAGATGGCTGCCATCGCCGAGTGTTCGCTCTCAACCTTTATTAACTCTGCCTTCAGCTCCCCATTGTCTATGTACTCCGAGAGCTTCTCCAGCATTGTGGTCTGAGGAGTTATGGGGAAGACCGCGAGTACTTGTGGCTTTGCCTGCTTTACCGCGTAGGCAACTGCGTGGTTTCCGACTAAGGCAAGTGCTTTGCCCTTTTGAATTAACACGTCACTTCACCTCCGGGACCATGAGTATTGCCCTCGTGGGGCATACTTGGGCGCAGACTCCACAGCCCTTGCAGTAGTCGTAGTCTATCTTGGGGTAGAGGTTGGGCTCTTGGTCTATTGTGTTCTCCACGCAGTACATTATGCAGAGCCTGCACCTAGTGCACTTATCGTACCTAATTACGGGCCTAAGCACCCTCCACGTGCCAGTTTTCCCTGCCGAGCCCTTAGCAGGTTTTGCCACGGGTATCTCAGAGAGGTCAATCAACCTTTTTCACTCCCCTGTAACCCAAGCTCACCGCTTCGGCGTTCATTTCCCCCAGCTTACCAGGGAACTCTTCCTTTACTACTTCCTCTAAGGCGTCGAGGTCAACGTACTCCTTTAGCAGACTTGCCAGTGCCCCGACCATTGCGGTGTTCACTACTGCCCATCCCGCTATCACTAGCCCTATGTCTTGGGCTATCTTGGTGGCGTCAACGACGTAGGTTTCTCTCCACACTTTCCTAGGGTTAGAGGAGTTCATCAACACTTTTCCGTTTTCCTTTAGCCCCTCAAGGGGGTTCGTCGCGGAGAAGAGGAAAGCGTCAAAGACTGCTACAACGTCTGGGTTGTAGACCCTCCTGTGCAAGAAGATGGGCTCCTTTGAGAGCCTCACCTCTGAGGTAACCGGGGCCCCCCTCCTTTCTCCTCCGTAGAAGGGGATGGACTGGCCGTAGTAGCCCTCCGATATGGAGGAGGCGACAAGGAGCTCTCCTGCAGTTACAACGCCCTGTCCTCCTCTTCCCTTAATTGAAAGCTCTATCATAAGTAGATATTCTCGTCAAGGGTAAAATCCAAGAGTATCTTGGGGCCCAGAGCAAGGCATTTAACACTGTTAAAGGTTAGGCGGTTTTCACCACCCTCCTCATGATTACAGTTACGTTCTCCAGTTGCGTGGGGTGGGGCTGGCTCAACCTAGAGAGGTCGTAGGTAGTTAGCCTCTCTCCCACCGCCAAGGCCAGCTCGCCTATGATCAAGTCCGCGTCTTCTCCTACCGCCTGTGCCCCTAGGATCCTCTGCGAGCCCTGCTCTATTACCACGTCTATCCAGCCCTCTGCGAACCCGTCTATCTGGGCCCTTGAGTCCTTGCTTAAGTCGAACCTCCTAACCTCCACTTGGTATCCAGCCTTTACTGCCTCATCCTTCCACATCCCAGTCCACGCGACTTGGGGATCGCTGTACACTGCGTAGGGGACGGCGTTGTAGTCCATCTCAACCACGGGCCTACCTCCCTCGAGAATGTTCTGGGCAGTTACCCAGCCCTCTAACATGGCTACGTGGAAGAGCATATGCCTGCCGTTGACGTCCCCTGGGGCATACACGTTGTCCACCTTGCTCCTCATGCTGTAGTCCACCTCTATCTCCCCCTTCTTGCCCAAGGGTACTACGCCTTCCACGGCTGAGGTGTTGGGCCTCCTTCCAGTGGCCACCAAGACCTCGTCAAAGTTCCTTTCCCCCTTCTCGCTGATCACCCTCTTCCTACCGTCGGAGACCTTAAGGCCCTTGCACCTCTCCTTCACCACCTCAACCCCCAGTTCGTTGAGCCTCCTCTCCAGCACTTGCTGTACCTCCTGGGAGACGTTGAGGAGGTGCGTAGCGTAGAGGGAGACCTTGACGCCGAACTTGGCCATCATGGCCGACATCTCCACGCCGATGTACCCTCCGCCGACTATTGCCATTGTCTCCGGCAACGTAAACTTGGAGTGGGGAGCGAGGACGTCGTGGGTCGTTATGCCTCCCTCAAACCCGGGGGGCACGTAGGGATAGGCGCCAGTTGCCACAACGACGTACTTGGCAGTGTACACCTTGTCGTTTACCTTGACCTTACTCCTGTCCACAAGCCTTCCCTCAGCCTTGACGAAGGTAACGTTATCGTACTCCCTCAGCTCCTCGTCGTGTTGCTTAAACCTGAGCTCCTGTACGTAGTCCTTCCACTCCATTACTTTGCTGAAGTCCACGCTCACCTTCAGGAAGGGGAGCCTCTTCCCCGCGTCGATAAAACGAGTGGCGTACCAGAGAGTCTTTGAGGGGATGCAGCCCTCGTAGAGGCAGTTGCCGCCGAGAACTCCCTTTGGCTCTAGGAGGAGGACTTTCTTTCCCCCTCTGGAGAGCTCAAAGGCAGTTGTGTACCCAGCGCCCCCACCGCCTAACACTATTACGTCGAAGTCTTCCATAGAAATTTGTGGATTATTCAAGTAAAAAGCTTTCAAGCTCTAAAACCTTAGTGGACGCACTGGTGCACTGAAGAGTGAACCGCACGGGATACCTTTTTTAGGCTGCGACCAGAAAAAATCATGTTTTTGGTGCGAAACATGGACTACGGCTTTAAGTTCTTGGTAGCGTCTAGGGTTGCAAGAAGTATTGGGCTCATCTTCGTCACCCTCTCCTCCTCTCTTTACCTCTCGCTCTTGGGCTTGAGGCCAGGCGAAATAGGGCTGGTCTTCGCCGGGGTTATAGCCTCCACCACCCTTCAGGCCCTTACGTTGGGCGCCTTAGGGGACAGGAAGGGATACAAGAAGGCGTTGTTAATAGGCGAGGGGTTTGCAGTGGTAGGGTCCCTCCTCCTCTCCTTGACTAGCTGGGTGCCCCTGGTGGTGACGGCGTTAATTGTGGCTGGGATCGGGGGGACTGCTGGGGGAGCGAGGGGCGTTTACTCCCCTGGGCTCACTGCATTGGTAATGAGCAACTGGGGGGAGGAGAGGGAGAGAGTAAAGAGGATAGGGCTCTTGACCTCAGTCTCCTCCATCTCTGCGGTAGGGGGTAGCCTAATGCTGAGCTTAAAGTCCTTCCTGCCATTGAAGGGCGTGGAGGCGTACAGGCTACTCTTTGCTGTTGCGTTTGTCCTCCTCTTAACGTCCTTCACCTCCCTCCTGTTCGTCAAGGAGAGGCCTAGGCCCAGGAAGACTACAGCCTTCATGAGGGAGTCCAGCCTAAGGTACGTAGCCAAGGTAATAGCAGTGAACTCCCTTGGGGGCTTTGGCCTAGGCCTTGCCATACCCCTCCTGCCCTTGTGGTTCTCCCTAAGGTTTCACCTGTCCTCCTTTCAGATAGGGCTAGTGTTCACTGGCAACTACGTGGCCACCTCCCTTGGTTCCCTCTTCGCCATAAAGTCCCCATTCGAGGCGTTAAGGGTAGCGTCAGTAACCAGGCTGTTGAACGGGGTTTTCCTCATGGCAATGGCCCTCTCCCCCTTACCCCTCCTCGCCTCAGCCCTATACGTGGCCAGGGGCTTTAACGCGGGCTTCGGTGCGCCAAACAGGACGGCAGTGAACGTGAGGGGGATTCACGAGGAGGACTACGGTACTGCCTCTAGCCTCCAGGGCGTCGCTACAAGGGCGTCGCAGCTCAGCTCGGGGCTTGGGGGGTACTTGATGGAGGTCTCCCTTCCCCTCCCCCTCTTCTTGGGAGGTGCATTTCAAGCAGCCAGCGGTTACCTCTACCCCAAGCTCTTAGGCGGAAAGAACAAGGGGGAGCACCACGGGTACAGCTAGGGTTAAGATAACCCCGTTTATCATTGCGCCTACGCCGTACTCGCTGCCCAGAACCTCCACGTAAAAGCCAAGGGTCGTGTCCATGGAGGTAGCCCCTCCTACCGCTATAGCCCCAAGGGGAGAAGACCTCAGCTTGAGGAAAACCGGGACAAGGGAGAAGGTTAACTGTTCCCTGAGGAAGTTGACTAGGAAGCCTATGACGCCGTACACGGGGCCGTAGAACTTGGCTACCACGGGTCCAGTGTAGGAGTACCAGCCTGAGCCTAGGGAGACTGCCAGGGCAAGGTTAAAGGGCTTTATCCCTAGGAAGTAGAGGAACACGGAGGAGACCACTGCCCCTGTTACTGCAACCAAGATGGAGAAAACGGCAAGCCCAGTTATCCTCCTTAGGACTTCCACGCTCAGCTCCCTCCCTACGCTTATCCCGATTACTACCGCGAGGAGGTAGAGCTCCCAGTCTATGATCTGGTCAAAGGGTAGCGAAAACTTGAGCGGTATCCCCAAGGCGATGCCGACCACTAGGGGTAACAAGTACTTCAACTGAGTTAAGAGGGCAACCTTCGCCTTCCCCTCCTTTACCTCTAGCTTCACAAGGGAACCAATAAAGTAGGTAACTACTACCACCACTACCGAGGAAAATAGGGAGAGGTAGACTATCTTGCCCACTGCTTGAGACGAGACCTCTACTCCTCCCCAGTAGGATATGGTAAATATCAAGGCCAGGACAACAGCATCCGACATCACTGGAGGTATCCTCACCTTCCTACCTAGGGCGATTGAAACTAGGTAGAGAAGTATAAAGGTTGCTGTGAAGTCCACGGTTATAGAAAGAGGGCGTGAAATTAATAGTTTTCTCCCGAACCTTCTGCGTATTTCTTAGCTAGCTCCACGTACTTCCCAGGGTTCATTATGCCCTTTGGGTCTATGAGCCTCTTTATTCCCTCCATTATGTCGAGGACTTCCCTGCCGTTGTGCTTGAGTAGCTGGAGGGCCATGACCTTGGCCTTCTGCGTTCCAATGCCGTGTTCCCCTGACACCGAACCGCCCAGCTCTATTGCAATGTTGGCTACCTCCTCGAACAGCCCCTCCACCTCCCCCTCGTCGTACAGGATATTGGGATGGAGGTTCCCGTCGCCTATGTGAGCAATGACGGGCAGTCTGACGTTATACTTCCTCTCCACCTCCTTTAACCTCTCTATTGCCTCAGGCAACTTGGACACTGGAACCACTATGTCCTCAACCACCATGTGCTTTGCCTCAGCTCTAAGAGCTATTGCCGACTGGGCCCTAATGGAGTAGAGCCTCTCCGCCTCCTCCCCCTCAGCAACTACTACCTCGTTGCCCCTTAGCACGTCAAGGAGGTCTCCCAAGTAGTCCTCCTCCACGGAAAAGAGCATTAGACCTCCATCTGACTCCTTCAGCCCCGCGTTCAAGTGCTTATTCAATGCCCTTACCACTTCCCTGTCCAAGTACTCTGCCATCTCTGGGAGTATCCTCCTCTTTCTCACCTCCACTATTACCCTCCCTGACTCCTCCACGTCCTTCACGTAGACCATGACGGTGAAGGTCTTCCTTCTGGGCAATGGCGTTATCCTGAACCATATCTCAGTTATAACGCCGAGCGTCCCCTCGCTACCTACGAAGAGGCTAACTAAGTCGTAACCTGCTCTGTTCTTCCTCAGGGGCTCCCCAAGCTTCACCACCTTCCCGTTTGGCAACACGACCTTCACAGCGAGGACCCATTCCTTGAAGGTGCCGTACTTGACCCCCCTCATTCCCCCAGAGGAGTTTGCGGTAGCGCCTCCAACTGTACAGAGGAAGAAGCTTGCAGGGTCTGGGGGAAGGAAGAAGCCCCTCTCCGCTAGCCTCCTGTTCAAGTACTCCAAGTTGACGCCAGGCTGTACCCTCGCGTACCAGTCAACTTCGTTTACCTCGAGGATCTTGTCCATGTACTTCACGTCGATCAAGATGCACCCGTTGCACTCAACTGCCCCCGTCAAGGAGGTGCCTGCCCCCCACGTTACCACGGGTATGCCTCGCTCGTAAGCGTACCTAACTACCTTCGCTACCTCTCCCTCGTTCCTGGGGTAGAAGATAATGGAGGGCCTTACCTTGTTCCCCACGAAGTCCTCCCTTTCCTCCCCCTTTGTGAACTCAACGCCTATGTCCATTTATGATGTTCTGAACCTTAGGTTAAAAACTCTTTTTAGTGCGAAGAGGACTTCAACTTATGCAACTGGGGATAGCTGCCCACAGTGGGGAGTACAGCGAGGACATGAGGGAGAGGGTTTACAGCTTCTTGACGACCTTAAGCGAGGAGTGTCAGGAACTGCCTATCCTCTTCCTTGGTGGCTACTGGGGACTCATGAAGGAGATCGTGGATCAAGCTACGGCGTTGGGATTCACCGTGGTCATGTTGCTCCCAGTAGAGCACGAGGAGGTCTACCCACCTAAGGGGGTCATCCTGGTTAAGACGGGCATGGAGTTTAGGGCAAGGTCAGTCCCCCTGGTGAGGTCGAGCGACGCAATAGTCGCCCTAGGAGGTGGAGTAGGGACTGAGATAGAGGTGCTCATGGCCTATGGCATGGGGAAGCCAGTGTACGTGTTGGTGGACACGGGTTACAGCACTGACCTACTACAAAGGGTGTACCCAGAGTACTTTGACCACAGAGCAGTTGTGAAGGTGAAGTACTTCAGGGATCCTAGGGCGATGGCAAGAGACTTGTGCGGGCTGGAGGAAAAGGGGAGGACACTGGACTTCGGGTGAAGCCTCTCGCCGTGAAGAAAGTATTTAGGGAATTCGCGGAAAAATAGATAGAGAGACTCCATAATGCTCATGTACGATATACTAGTACTCTCAGCAATAACCGTGGTCCTAGGCCTCGCCTCAGAAGCCCTAGCGAGGGGGGCAGAGGAGCTGGAAAAGGGTTTGAGCCAGGGGATTGTGGGGGGCTTGGTGCTTGGGCTTCTGACTTCCCTCCCAGAGACTATATTCGTAGTGGTGGCCCTATTAAACGAGAAGTTCTCCGTAGCCCTTGGCTCAGCCATAGGAGGTAACGTAGTGCTCTTCACCTTTGGGGTGGGGCTGGTGGGGTTAGCGTACTTCTTGAAGTGGAGGACGAAGCTCAGGATGGTGGGTGACTACAAGGTAGAGAATAGGTTTCTCCTCTTGACCACCTTGTCCCTAGCCGGGGTAATAGCCTACGGGAGGCTCGACGTGTGGGACGCCGTACCCCTCCTCCTTATCTACTCCGGATACGTGGGATACAGACTAAGGGCCGGAGAGAAGAGGAGCAGCGAAGGAGAAGTTAACAAGAGGAAGGCTGGGTTCTACTTGCTGTTGGGCTCAGCTACGATAGTCGCCCTCTCAGACCTCTTCGTCAACTACCTCTACGACACGGCAGTTATCCTAGGCGTCTCTCCAGTGTGGCTCTCCCTTGTCTTGACGCCTATTGCCAGCGAGATAGAGGAGAAGGTTTCAGCAATAAGGCTCGCTACCTCCCACGCTGAAGGGGGATCCCTGGCAATAGTGAGCTTCATAGGCAGTAAGATAGAGAACGCCACCGTCCTCCTGGCGTTAATAGGGGTCTTCACAGACTTCGATCTCCACCCAGCGCTGCCGGAGGTGATCTCGGCATTAATAGCCAACGTGATAGGGGTAGTTACCTTGTTGGACGGGAAGCTCGGGGCAAAGGAGTCTGTGATGTTGATAGTCCTTTACTTTGCAATGATCTACTTCTCCTTCCTATATTATTAGCAGGGCTAAGGCTATGGCTATGGCCAGGATAACTCCCGCGAAGGCCACGTTCTCCACTGTTCTGGGGTAGTACTGGTTCCTCTCTAGGTCCCTCTCGTTCCTTAAGTACGTGTATATACCGTAAGCTATGATCGCTCCTCCCATGAGTATCATCACCTCGCCGTAGGTCACTGATGATCCGCCAAACTGTTTATCTCCCTTTAGTATCTCCAAGAAGAGGGCGAACTTAGCAATGACGAAGCCGAAGCCTATGAGCGCTATCCCAGTCCTAACCCAAGCTAGGAAGGTTCTCTCGTTTGCCAAGTGGTCAGAAGGAGATGGCATGAGAATAAGAAGAAAGGAGAGTAAAAAAGAGATTCTTATAAGTACCTCTTTAGGACGGACATGGGATTCGTTAAGTTGGCTGTCAGTAGCGTCTCGTCGGGGCTGTGGCCGAAGGCGAAGGCAAGTAGCTGAGTGAAGTAAGCCAAGGGCATCCTCAAGTCCTCTCCGTACCTGGAGGCTATCTTGTTCATGTTGCTCTCTATTGCTACGTGCCCCAATGGGCAATCCGTCACTAGTATCTCTGCGCCGTTCCTCCTTGCCTCCTTCAGTATCCTGGCCTCCAAGTGCAACGAGGTCTCTGCGTCAGAATAGACGTGTGGCCCTCCACAGCACATAGTCTTTGCCTCGAAGGGTACTACCTCAGCTCCAAGTGCCTTCAGTAGCTCGTCCATGAAGAAGGGCCTCTCTGGGTCGTCCTTCATCCTCATATATCCTGTGAGCGTGTAGGCCTTAGGCCTCGTGTACAGACAGCCGTAGTATGGGGCGACCTTTAACCCAGTCAGAGGTCTCTTTACCTTGGCTTTTATCCCCTCTAGGCCAACGGTGTTGTAGAAGAACTCCACTGCGTGTATCATGAGGAGCTGCCTGTCGTACGGCTTCTCTCCCATCTTCTCTAGGTAGGCGTTTACCTTGGCGGATAGCTTGGGGTACCTCGTCATGAAGTACTGCGTCCTGGAGAGGGAGTAGTGGCACCCTGGGCAGGCTGACATTATGGCGTTAGCTCCCATGCTCCTAGCCAGCGACAAGTTCCTAGCAGGCAACAGTAATCCTGCCATTGTGTTTACGTTCTTTACCTCCAGCGCTCCACAGCAGTTGTAGTCCTCAATCTTCTCGTACTCTAGGCCTAGGTCTTGTGCCGCTAACTTCAGAGATACCTCGTATGGCTTGCCAAGCCCGTCTAGGGCACATCCCGGGTAGAAGGCTACTTTACCGTAAGTGCTCATTCTGGGGTCACCTCCTCTTTCATTGCCTCCTCAAGTACATTCTTTATTCTGTCCCAGTTCTTTACCTTACTTGGCTTCATGAGGTCCTTTATTAGCCCAGACCTTAACAGCGGTCCCGACATGGCTATCAAGTCCCTTATGCTGAGAGTCACGAACCCTGCCTTTGCTGACGCGCCTCCGAGTACTAGCTCGGAGATCCTTCCTCCGTTCTTCATGACCGCCTCGAGGAATATCTCGTCGAACACTGTACCGGGGTCCTTCTTTACTAGCCCATGCTTTAGCATGTAATTGTGGATGGCGTGAACCACCTCTTCAACTAGCACTCCCTTTGGACACCTGTGGGTGCACTTCTGGCAGGAGACGCACCTCCATAGACTATCCTGGAGCTCTATCAAGGACTGCTTGTCTCCCTTCCTAGCCAAGTCTATGAAACGCCTCGGGGAGTAGTTGGGGTCGTACTCCCTCATTGTACAACCTGAGGTACAAGTTCCGCACTGCCAGCACAGGGAGATGGTGTTGCCCTCTACCGTGTTGGCTATTTCGTCCCACACTGAGGGATCGTAGCCGGTCTGCGTCCTCTCTATCATGAAGGCGTTCCATGTGCCGTCTAGCTCTAGGCCGTCTATTACTACTTTATCTTTTTGGATTAGACCTTTAATTATGGGTTTTTCAAGTTCGGGTATTGGCAAGTTTGATCACCTTGAGATAGGGTTTTAGGCCCAAAACAAGGGCCGTTGTGGTTAGGTGCGTGGGGATCAACCCCGCGGCCTTTTTGTCCACCGCGAGGTGGGTTGTGTAGTCCAAATACCTCACGTACGAGTAGACTAAAAAAACTGAAGTCAAGTAAAAGTTCTCGGAGAAGAGCCCAAAAATCTCGAGGACCTTCCTGAGTTCCTTCACTGCCTCGAAGTACTGGTCCAGGGTATCGACCTTTACGTTGTCCTTTAACACGTACGTTATCGACCCAGTCCCCCTGGCCTTGTTCCACGTCCACCTAGTCCAGAGGGGGTACTTCTCCGGCTCTAGGAAGTGGATGACCTCCTTCGCCATGTCCTCTATGTCTTCCCTCTCCCCTCCGGACACGGAGTTAACGAAGGAGCTTACCCTATCCTCGTAAGATAGGGAGGAGTCCTTGAGCTTCTCATAAGCCTTAGCTAGGACAGGGACTGAGGTCTTGGAGATAACGTCGGAAAAGCTCTTCCTAGCGTAGAACACGGAATCGAAGAGCTTCCTAGCGTCCTCCTCAGTAAAGATGGAAAGGGAGGTAAGCGTCTGGGACTTTAACTTCATGGCTTGGAGGATGGTGTCCAGAGACTTCTTGGCGTCCCCGGACACAGTGTTATTTACGTCTACGTCTAACATCGCGTTGTAAATTTCCCTCACGTAATCAACGTTTAAAAAAACTAGGCTAATGATGTGCCACCTCTACCTTTCTCTTGGCGAAGTCTGACTCCTCCCATACGCCCTTTGTCACGTACTCGTAGGCCTTCATTGCAGCAGCGTAACCCTCGGTTATGGAGTCCGAGATGGTCTTGGGCCCAGTTATAGCGCCTGCCAGGAATATGCCCTTCCTGGTCGACTGTACCGGTAGCCTATCTGGGTCGAGTGGCCTTACGAAACCATGCTCCTCGAACTCTAGGCCTAGCGCCTTGGCGACTTGCTTTGAGCCAAGACCTAGCTCCATGCCGTTTGCCAAGATGACCATGTCATATGGAACAACTAACGCTCTGTTCAAGTTCATCGTGTCCTCTCCCTTTATGATGACTGTGTCGTTTGGACCCCTCATGAACTCGGATATCCTTCCCCTTATGAACCCTACCCTGTACTCGAGCTGGGACTTCCAGTACAGCTTGTCCTCCATTAGACCGTAAGTCCTTATGTCCATGTAGTATATATGCACCACAGCATCTGGAATCCTCTCCTTTATCTCCATTGCCTGCTTGATGGATACGGCACAGCATACCCTAGAGCAGTAAGTGTTCCCGACAGTGGCGTCCCTGGACCCCACACATAGGAGGATTGCGACCCTCTTTGGAGGGGTACCCTTGGTAGTTACAAGTTTATTCTCTGAAAGCATCTTCTCTATGTCCGAGATCTGGTAGATGTTGGGGATGAGCCCGTAACCGTACTCGTACTTCCTCCTGGAGTCGAAGTGCTCGAAACCCGAGGCAGCTATTATTGCGTTTACCTTCTCTGTCTGTATCTTACCGCTCTTGTCCTTGATGGACACTGTAAAGCCCTTGCCCTCCTCCTTAACGCCCTCTACTATGCTCTCCATGTAGGTCTTTACTTTTCCCTCTACTGTCTTTATTAGGGGGTCAATGACCTCTGACGCTGGCCTCAACTCGGGAAAGAGGAGGCTGTACTTGAGCTTCTTGGGTGTCCCTCCTAGGTACGACTCCTTCTCCACTAGCACCACGTCTACTCCCATGTTTAGCAGTTCCTTAGTAGCGGATAGCCCTGCTGGACCGGATCCTATTACGAGGACTTTTTCTCCTGACACCAAACTCACCTTCCTACATATTTTTAATAAAAATAATTAAAAAGATTTGCTTAACCTACATTTACTTTGGTACGTCCTTCTTGTACCACTTGACTCTCTCTGGAACCGAGATGTAGAAGTCAATCTTCCTGTGAGGAGTGTACAGGTACTGTGGCTGAGCCTTGCCTTCTCTCAAGTCGGAAAGATACTGGATGAACTTCTCCTTGTAGTCGTCTACTGGTACTCCTATCTTCCTCAGGAAGCCCTCCACATCAGTTGCGTGCCAGTGTATCTGGGCAATGGTGTATGGGTCAGCTCCCATAACTATTGCGGCAAACTGGGCGTCTGCCAACACGGGGAGGTTGTAGTTGAAACCGTGGGCCTTTCCAGCCCACTGGCTCTTGTCCAAGGTAGTTACACATCCGGTGTCGGAGGTGACGAACACGTCAGCGTGAGCCTCCTCAACTGCGGGGATGACCTTCTTGAACAGGGCAAAGCTCCTGGAGAACTCCCTCTCTGTCAGGATGTGCCTAAAGCCGAAACCACAGCAGTCCCACCAAGTTGAGTAGTCAACTAACTTGGCGCCGAAGTTCTGAACAGTACCGCTCGGGGCTGCAGGCCTCCTACCTTGCCATACCTCTGGGTCGTAAATTGTGTCCTCTGGGACTAGCTTGTAAACGTGGCATGGGGTGTGAACTGCGACCTTTACGTTGCTCAAGTCGTACTTCTTCTGCTGGGCCGCCTTCTTGCTCATTGTGTACAACCACTCGGAGTAGTGAACTACCTCTTCCGGCACTACGATGTCCATGTCGAGCTTCCTCATAATTGGCCTCAGCTTCTCCCTTATCTCCTTATGTAGGATGATCATGTTTCTTACTTCCTTGTAGTGCCCAAAGGAAGTACCGCAGTGGATCAAGGGGAAGTAGCCAGTCTCGTAAGCCCTCCACATGTTCCTTACGTAAACTCCAGCTAGGGCGACTGGGTTAGAAGCTCCGGAGGCGTGATAGTTCCAGCCAGTACAGGAGGTCTGATGTGGTTCATCTAAGTAGTCAATTTCCATCTTATTCATCATCCAGAACACGGAGGTCGGGTAGCCAGGGATGTGACCACATTGCCCACAGCTTTTATGGTGCCATAACTTGTTAGTTGGAATTGTCTTGGGTATTCCATTCAAGCTCTGCATCTTAACTGGGTTGTTGTAGGGCTTTATGTGGTGTACTATGATCTCTCCTTTGTCCTCTAGCTTGTACAACTCCTCTTTTACGTGCTGTAGGCCGTGGGGAGTGCTGTACCTATAGATAATCCTCTGGTACACTTCGTTCCAGTCCATTGTGTCCGCCATCGGGAAGGCATTCTGCAACTCCTCCTGTAACTTCTTATCTACTTGTTCTTGTTCACTCATGTATATACCCCTATAACTCTGTAGACTTTTTAGAATAAAAACTTTACTTATTAAAGAAGCTATCTAATAATTTAGATAATTAGAAAAGTTTTAGAATATGTGAAAAAAAGTAAATTATAAGTCCAACCAGCTGTCCGGCAGCTCGTCCTCGTTTAGCTCGCCCTTCTGCCACTTCTCCTTGATCTCCTCGAGTTGGGCCTTCCTGTCCTCATATATGTCCATAATCATGTCGTATAGGTCTGGGTCGACCTTCTTTATGGAGTCCATTACTCCGGACTCTATCATGATAGTCATCATCTCTACTGAGGTTTGAAGTGAGGGCTGCCAACCGACGTCAGTCCTTTGCATTAGGTCAACCGGGATTGCCTTCCTGTAGACGTCCATGTTCTTCGACTCCTCAACGGCTTGAGGACCCCAGTCTGGGAACGCCTCTGGCTGGATCATGTCTGGGGTAACTTGGTTCCCTAGGGTCATCACGGTGTAGAGGACCCTCCTGTAGGGCGCTAAGATCTCCTTAGCTGAGGGGAGCGCGAACTGGACTGCGTACTCCCTTAAGAGCATTATCAGCCCTGCTATCTCGTTGTTGAATGGACACCTCATGGAGCAGGTATAGCACTGAACACAAGCCCAAACCTTCTTATTTGTGAACTCCCAGATCTTGTCTGCTTCGTCCCTCATCATGTACTGGATCATTTCTCTGGGACCGAAATCGTAGAACTTTGCCGCGGGACAACCGGAAGTACATACTCCGCAGTTTAGGCATCCTCTCAAGTACTCGTTAAATCTGAAGTCAGACTTAACTGCCTGCCAAAATTTTATAGCTAACTCTCTCTCCTCTGGCTTTAGTGTGTCTAGATTCCTTACTTCCTCTGGTAAAGCCCCTTGCTCCGGATATGACATGTCTAGGAATCTTGGGTCGTCCGGTAACGACAATAATTTACTTTGTGACATATTTTCTACCGTATTAGAGTTGTAAGAAGTAACTTATAAATTTTCTTAAAAAATAAATAACTTAACTATAAAACTCGTAAGAGGATTGTTACTTAATTCTCTTAATTAATATCCTTGTAACCCCGCCCTGTTGCTGTATGTCGAGGATCTGGTGCCCAGTCCTCCTGGCCCACGCCTCTATGTCGGGCTTGGCAGCGGGGTCTGTAGCTAAGACCTCAAGCACTTCACCAACGCTTATCTGCTTAATGGCCTTCGCAGTCTCCATTACTGGCCCTGGACAGTACATCCCCTTTACATCTAGGGTTTTTGCGATCTTCACATCCTGCGCCATCCTACCTCACCTTCATATGAACAGCGTCATCCCGCCTGTTGCCCTGTCCAAGAAAGTTGCTACTCCCACCACTTCGTCGACGAACGGGGCTAAGTCCTCCTTCTTGATCCCGAAGAACTCCATTGTGGTAGAGCAAGCGTAGACCTTGACCTCTCCTACCTCCTTCGCCTGCTCAACTAGCTGATGCCACATGGGGAACTTCATCTCCTGCATCTTCTGCATCATCATTGGGCCCATCTGCTCGTAGTTCTTGTCGATCTGTGGCATCCCCTGCATTGCCCTCTTCGTAATGGCGTTTAGGCCCCAGAAGGTGAAAAACAGGTTAACCTCGTACCCTGCGGCTGCTGCACCACTAGCCAAAATTCCTACGGGCATTAACTTATCTATTGTTCCAGAGAATACGATTATTGATAGCTTCTTATTGCTACTTGACACACTTTAACACCAAAATAACATTAATCTCAAAAATATTTAAGCTTTGCGGTATTCTTAATTTTTTTAAAAAAAGTAAAAAAACCTTCGTCCTCATAGGTAAATATTTTTGATAAAAAATATAAGTAAGCTAAATTAATATAGTCTGGGGGAAATATGACCCAAACAACGGCTGAGTCGCAAGGACAAGAAGAGCAAAAGAAGAAAATATTAATAGTAGTAACGCACGGTCCAGAGGATCTAGACAGAACTTACGCCCCGCTCTTCATGGCGTCCATCGCTGCCTCCATGGAGTACGAGACCTCAGTGTTCTTCATGATAAAGGGACCGCTCCTGCTCTCAAAGAAGTGGCAAGAGGAAGAGAGGAAGAAGGGAGGCAACCCGTTCATACACTTCTTCGACATGGCAAGGGACAACGGAGTTAAGATGTATGTATGTGTACAGAGCCTAAAGGATATGTGCCACATGAACGAGTCTGACGTCGTAGACGGGATAGAGCTAGTGGGAGGGTCAACTCTCATAGACCTAACCTTGGACGCAGACAGAACGCTATTCTTCTGATTAACATGAGGTATGACGCCGTCGTAATAGGCGGAGGGTCTGCGGGGTACGTAGTAGCTAGCGTGCTGGCCAGGAACGGGGTAAGGACAGCGGTAGTGGAGAAGAAGGCGTTTGGCGGGGTCTGCGTAAACTCCGGGTGTATTCCAAGCATTTTTTTGTCGGACATTTCTTTTCTCTCCTCTAGGTTGCAGGAGATAGGGTACTATAAGGGGCTTAACATCTCCGTGTCCCCAGGGGAGTTCTTTAAGAAGAGGGACGAGATAGTCCAGTACTTGTCTGAGGCGGGAAGAAAGCTGGTCGAGGACGCAGGGGCAGAAGTGTACATGGGCGAAGCGATTATTGAGGACAAGGGAAAGGTCTCAGTGGACGGCAAGACCTTAGAGTACGACAAACTTGTCCTGGCGACAGGATCAGTACCGCTCCCCCCCAAGTACCCTGGCATAGACAGGGCAATAAGCGAAGACGAGGCTGTGAACTTGAGGAGCGTGCCCTCCAGCATGGTGGTTATAGGCGGAGGCTTCGCTGGGGTGGAGATAGCCCAGATATACGCAAGGCTGGGGGCAAAGGTGTCCCTCTTAACCAGGAGCAGGATACTAAAGGAGTACGCGGAGGACGTTAGGAACGTGATAGCGGAGGCGTTGGACTGGGACGGAGTGGAGGTGAGAGAGAACGTAGAGGTGAGGGAAGTTAAGGACGAAAGGGTCGTGACAAATAAGGGCGTATTTGAGGGAGAGGTAGTAGTATACGCCACGGGGAGGAGCCCGGCTTTCCCCAAGGGCATGGAGAGATTGGAGCTCATAAGCTCCGAGAACGGGATTTGCGTGAACAGAAGGATGGAGACTTCCAACCCAAAGGTGTACGCTGTTGGGGACGTTGTTAACAAGAGGAAGAAGGTAGCCCACACGGCAATGCTGGAGGGGATAGTTGCAGGTCTAAATGCTTTGGGGGCAATGGAGGAAGTGGATTACCTCCACGTCCCGCAGGTGATCTACACGGACCCGCAGGTGGGGATAGTGGGCGACTTCAACTTGGCCGTCAGGACTGAGAAGTTCCCGTTCTCAGCAACAAGTAGGGCGATGGTGAGCGGGTTCAGAGAAGGGTACGTCAAGCTGGGAGCAGACGAGGACGGAAAGGTGGTCTACGGCGAGGTAGTGTCAAACGTGGCTGAGGAGATAGTGAACGCCATATCGTTGGCCATAAGGGCTGGGATGACGGTGAAGGATCTAGCTATGACCGCCCTTGTCCACCCCTCGCTCTCGGAGGCTATAGTCAATGCAGCAAGAAGCTTCTATAACCTAGACGTGGATAGGTTTAGGAGGATGAAAAATGATTGAGGATTTCTTGGCAAAGAGGGGGTACTCCGTAGAGAAGCGGGGGGAAAAGCTCTCGGTAAACATGGGGGACTACTCGTTCACCATAGAGGGCAACGCGCTCGTCTTTCCAATACCTCTACCCACTGGGAGGGAGAGCCTAGACGACCTAGTTGCCATGGGCGTGAAGTACGCTAGGGCCTCCAGGCTAGTCCAAGGAATGGGGGAATCGGTGGAGTACAAGATAGAGGGGAGCACCCTCTTGGTGATCAAGAGGTTCCAGACGCGAGATGAGCTTGAAAAAAGGTTAATAAAAGCCGTGGAAGGAATAGAGTCATTGAGGTACTTCTTATGAGTTACGACCCGGTAATAAGGCAGTACTTGAACGCAATCAACGGGATAACCATAGAGTTCTGCAACGCAGAGGACTTCGTGGTGTCGCTAAAAAAGGAAGGGGTAACGCTTGAGGCTATCAGCTGTGAGAAGCCCACCATACGTGTAAGGAGGGGCAACAAGGTGTACTTCACTTACAGGGGAATACCGCAGATGAACGAGCTATGGCCCTTCTTAAACGCCTTAGTGAGGGTCTCCAACAACGTAGTACACTTGGACGAGAAGGAAAAGGAAATGGCTAAGGCCATAAGGGGTAACGTTAAGCTTTTCGTGACCCCGGACTGCACCAAGTGTCCTCTGGCAGCTGAACTACTCTACCAGTTACCGATAATTAACGATAACGTGGACCTAGAGGTAATAGACGTCAACGACTACCCAGACCTTGCAAAGAAGTTCAGGGTTATGAGCGTACCAAAGATAGTGCTTAACGAGAAGGCAGAGATCCCGGGTAGTTTCCCGCCTCACGTCCTACTTAAGATGATGGCAAAGTCCTCAAGCTAGACCAAGATGGCCTTTACTCCCATCTTCTCCGCTTCCTCCTTTACCTTCTCGTCCCCCACTACTAGGACTGCCTCTATGTCCTTAGCTACAAGCAACGCTTCCGACTCGTATATGGACAAGTTAGAGACCTTAGATGGCTTGTGGGAGTACGCCCTCACCTTTGCCCCCAAGTCTAGGGCGAAGTCTATGTCTATTTTGTTCTCTAACGCGTAACTCACGCCATAAGTAGTTATAATAACCTTCTCACCCTTAAACTTCTCTATTATTTCCCTCAGTTTCCCAAAAGCTGAGGGGGATACTACAATCGTCACAAGTTAATGTTCCGCGTGCGAATTAAAAAATTACGTGCTTCCTACTACGTGCGCTCAGCTCAGATAAGTGTGGTTCAACTTCATAAAAGGTTATTTAACTTAAAAATATACATAATTGAGGAATACCTATGTCAAACGTGGAAGACCCCCTAGAGGTGCTATTAAAGCCGGAAAACTTGCAGAAAATAAACAAGTTCGTGCAAGCGCTTCCCACTGTGGAAAAGCTAGTTGACAAGATGGAGGAGTTGGACAAAAAGGGACAGCTTGACCTAGTAATGAACCTCACAGACCAAGTACTCTCCATAGTTGACGCAGTGCAGAAGGCGGACTTGATAAACAGCTTGATAGCCTTTGGCATGGACCAGTTGCCGAAAGTACAAGCTGTGTGGCCGTTGTTAGAGAAGCTCACCAGCGAGAGAGCACTGAACTTGATACAGCAGATGGACGTGGACGCAATGCTGAGCGCACTGGAGAAGCTCACACCAGTGATGCAGAAGCTCACCAGCGAGAGAGCACTGAACTTGATACAGCAGATGGACGTGGAGGGACTCCTCGGAGCGATGGAGACGGCGATGCCCTTGCTGAAGAAGCTCACCGACGAGAAGACCGTGAAGACGTTAATGCAGATGGACATAGACTCTATGATAGGAATGATGCAGAAGTTAGCTGAGTTGCAGAAGTCCGGCGTCATGGACAGGATGATGAAGCTGATGGACGTGATGGCGGATCCACAGTTCCTGGACACCATGCTGGGCGTTATGGAGAAGATGAGCAAGGCCATGAAGATGTGGGCAGCCGACTTACCAAACGTCAAGCCGGTTGGAGCCATGAGCCTGCTGAGATTGACTTCAGACAAGGATACCTCGTACGCCCTTGGCGTGATGACGTCACTGCTTAAGGCTACTGGGAAGGCCTTCAGAGAGTAAGTACGAGACAATACCCCTAACGTATTCTCTTTTTTCCTTGTCCTCAGTCTCTGGTTCTGTCCTTTCCCTTATTCCCTTAAGCCCCCTGACGAACTCCAACATGCAGTAGGCGGAGTACTCCCCGTAACCTCCTCCACCGTAGGAGACGACCTTTGCCCCAACCTCCTTTGCCAACCTGCTTACCTTGTAACCAAGCAGGTTGTAGGAGTTGGAGGTCAAGTTAAGCGACTTGAGGCCGTCGTCCTTGTGGCCATCTACTCCAGCCAAAACCACGAGGTAGTCGGGCTTAAAGTCGTAAACTACGTCGAGGACCTTTAGGGCCTCCTGGAACGCGTCGTCCCCAGAGCCCAGGGGGAGTGTGACGTTGAAGTTTAGCCCCTTTCCCTCCTCAACACCCCTCTCGCTGTAGTGCCCAGTCCCCGGGAAGAACTTCCCGTCGTAGGCGAACACGTTTACCTTTAACACCGATCTGTCGTAAAACAAGTACTGTAGGCCGTTGCCGTGGTGGGCGTCCACGTCGATGATGGCAACCCTTCCCTTTTCCTCTAGTAGCTTTACTGCAATAGCTATGTCGTTTACTGGGCAGAAGCCCATGGCCCTGTCAGGGAAGGCGTGGTGGAAGCCCCCAAGAGGTATGTAAATCCTGTCGAAGAACTTGGAGAGCTTGACCGCAGTCAGAGAGGCCCCCACTACCAGTAGGATGTCCTCCATCATCCCAGGATAGTGGATAGTGTCCCCGGAGTCGAGGAAGCCTATGTGAGGCTCTTGGCTCGCCCTCTCCAGCTTTTCCAAGTATTCCTTAGTGTGGACCATGGTCAACGCGTCCCTTGGTGCTGACTCTGGCCTCACGAAGATCACGTAGTCCTCGCACTTTACGAGTTCGTAGAACTTCCTTATCCTCGCCTTCGCCACATCCCTTATCATGGGGTGCGAAAAGGAGATCTCGCCAAACCTATCGTCCCATATTACGGCAACTTCCATCTCTACTCATTTCTATAACAAGTATTTAAGGGAAAAATCCCTATTCTCTTGAGAGAATGAGCGAAAACAAGATCCTCCAAGTGTTAAAGTTCAAGAACATCGCCACAGTCGGGTTCTCAAAGGACCCGACGAAACCCTCTCATCAAGTGCCCAAGTTCCTAATAGAGCACGGCTACAACGTAATCCCCGTGAACCCCACGGTGGACGAGATCTTGGGCAGGAAGTCCTATCCCTCCATCATGCAAGTCCCAGATCAAATAGACGTGGTACAAGTATTTAGGCCATCCTCCGAGGTCCCCAAGATAGTCCAAGAGGTAATAGAGAGGAAGAAGCAGAGAGGTGACGTAAAGGCAATCTGGCTCCAGGAAGGCATAAGGAACGACGAGGCAGCTAAGCTTGCGGAGGAGAACGGACTAATAGTTATACAAGATAGGTGCATGTACAAGGAGTACGTTAAGAAGATAATGGGGAAGACGCCGGAGCCACTGACTAATAAAAAGTAAAAAAACTAATAAATTTTTAAAGAAGCTTTCAGACTTTTTATTTATGGAAAGCGTTATCAACGACAAGGAAAAGAGGCACAGCATCAAGTGTTGCTACAAACTTAGTGATACTGACGTAGATGTACTATTTAAGCTTATCGAGTTGAAAAGACCGGTCAGTTCTATGGAGCTCTCCAGCATCATGGGAGTGAGTAAGACGACAATAGAGGGAAGCCTAAAGAAGCTCATCCAAGTTGGCTTAGTGGAGAGGATAAAGAGGGACGAGAAGAAGGTGGGGAGGCCAAAGTTCGACTACTCAGTAACGGAGAACCTTTGGAGCAAAATAAGAAACGACTTGCAGGAATGCGCAAAGAGGATTAGCTCAGCAGCCGTTTAGTTCCACCTTTTTGGGCTTCTTGTCGCTGACCTTTTCTAACACAACCTCAAAGATATTACCGTTTTGCTTGTGTTCTATTAGCTTGCAACTCATTAGGTCTACTGCCTGCATTATCATCTCGTCGCACTTGGGATCTTTGTAGATTACCTTTAGCCTACCTTCCTTCATCTGCATTAACTTCCCCACTGTCCTTAGGAAAGGTTCAGGGCACTCCTTGTCAACGAGGTTGAGTTCCTCCATATTTTAATGAAAGAAGAAAAACTTAAAAAAAGTTTGCATCAGAAGGAAAATATGAAAGTAGTCTGCCCCGTGTGCAATAGGCTTTTTGAGGCTGAATGCACTCCGTACAAGGTGCAGTACAATGAAGTAACCTACTACTTCGACACGGAGCTGTGCCAAATAGCCTTCTCCAGGGAGCCCGACAGGTTTGCTGTCAACTGTAAGGGAAAACCAGAACAACAAACTCTCTAGGAGCAATAAAGGGACGAGAAAATGAAATAAACTGTTTTGTCTTTAAAAACCCCCGGACGGCTACTTTAAAAGCTCATTTGGCACTAAGCTGCCGAAGAGCTTAGCACAGTAGTCGAAGTCCTTGGCTATCTTCTGAGTGATTAGAGTAGGCTCCAACGGCTTGTATATGTACCTAGGCCTCCCTCCCTTGGAGTTCTGATCCTTTACCCTCTCTACAAAGCCCACGGATATGAGCTTATTTACAGATCTGTTAATAGACGCCTTGCTGAGCTTCAGGAGGCTGGCGAGCTCGTCCTCTGTCTTCTCCCCGGCGTTTATGAGGGTCTTCAGCACCAGGAAGTCGGTGTCCGAAATGTCGTAGCAGAAGCCCAGAGCCTCTATTAGCCCCACCTCTTTACCCGAGGGTAACCTCACTTTTAGTTTCTCTACTTCCATACTTATCTCACATTATATATGGAAAAAACAAATATATAAATGTTTGCTTATTTTAGCAAAAAACTATTATATCTAATTTATGCCCATACCCCCCTCCTTATGTCGTCGAGCTTGGTGAAGAGGGCTATCTGGAAGTAACGGAAGACCTCAACTGTAAACTTGATGGCGTCCTCGTCGCTCATTCCAGATATCTTATTTCGCAACTCGTTGATAAACCTAGTCATGTCGTTAAAGGTAGGGGTCTTCATCTGGTACTGGGCGAGGTCGAGGATCTTGAGGATTTCGTCTTTGGTCTTGGCCTCCTTTATCTTGGCGTACATTATCTGGACAACGCCCTTCCCACCGCTCCCAAACAAGGCGTCCTCTGGGTCCCTGAGCCACCTTGCGTAAGTTGAGGCTAACTTCTTTGCCTCGTTTTCAATACTTGACATAAGTTTATTTTTTATACCAAGTATTTAAATAAGCGTGAGGAGCCTACTACTCATTTCAGGCGGGCTTGACTCTTCTGCGGCTGCGTACTACTTCAAGGACAAGCTCATGGACTGCCTCTACGTCAATTACGGGCAAAGGGCAAACGCGATGCAACTTAAGTCCGCAAGGGAGATATGCAGTGAACTGGGAAAGAAACTGATATACGTAAATGTAAAGGACATGGGAAGGCACTTCTACGACGCAGACTGGCTAAGGCCACACGAGCCGATAAGGCACAGGAACGTGATCTTGCTAAGCTTTGCCTTGGTCTTCGCGAAGGAGAGAGGCTACGATGAGGTCATATTCCCTACAGTGAGCGACGAGTGCGTCTATGAGACCAACAAGCCCAAGATCTTGGAGGAAATGAGGAGGTTGGGGGAGGTCTTGGGGGTGAGGTTGAGCATGCCTTTCCTCCACATGAGCAAGCCAATGATACTAAAGCTGGGCGTCATGAGCGGGCTAGATCCCTCGAAGACGTATTCCTGCGTTTTGGGGAAGAGGTACCACTGCGGAAAGTGTAGCCAGTGCGAAATGAGGAAAATGGCGTTTAGGGAAGCTAAGATCTCAGACCCAACAAAGTATTACTCTTAGCCTTTAGCTTTGCAGTCTGCCAGATCTCCTTCTTTAACCCTGTCACCGCTATTATTGAGAGGATAGTATAGTACAGTCCCAGAACCTCCAGTCCCATTGATATCCCTACCATCACAATCGGAACGTAATAGGCATTAGTCCCACCAACCCCCGCTAGTAACAACAGTAGGCTAGCTACCATTAGTGAAAACGCTATTCCAATAAGGTACTTTACCTCGTCGAAGTACACTTGAATCCTCCTGAACTTCACCTCAAACCCCTCTAGGACTTCCATGGATTTGTTTAAGTAGCTCACCCCGTCCCTGATCGACTTTAGCTTTCCCTCAAAGTAGTCCATGAAGTCCTCGTCGGATATGTTCAAAGAGGAGGATACCATACTTTCCTCTAATAAGTCATCTGAACCGAGGAACTCCACCAGCGACCTAAACACCCTTAGCAGGAGCAGTTTCCTTATCTCCCTGTACTTTTCCCTAATTGGGAGGAACTTCTTCATGAGCACGTAATAAGATGACACAAACTCAATTAGCAGTATAGAACCCAGCTCGTACAAGGTAGCTTCGTCTGGTACTGCTGAAACTAATTCCATTAAAACAATTCTTTAGAAACGGAATTTATAAGCTCATCTATTTCCAGTTGGAGCCTCCTTATTCTTCTTAGCCTCTCCAACACTTGTTTCCCCTTTTCCGTTATCTCGTACCTGCCGTCCTTGTAAGTTATTAGGCCCTTCTCCGCTAAAATCGACGTGTACTTTTCTGCGAGGACACTACTGAGATTAGCGTTCTTCATTATCCCCGACTTGCTTCCCATGCCGCCGTTTATTACTTCCAACACGTCAACAAAAATATCGAGCTGGTCTCTCCTGTATTTCATGTGATCAAATAATATACTGATTCTATAAAAACTTATTGCTCTAATACGTCCTGTTCTAATACGTCAAGGCTTCTGCTCCCCTTTAAGGGCGTTTAGGGCTTTTTTGAGCACCTCAGCCTCTACCTCTCCCTTATACCTAGACACCAACGACAGGAACTTCTCTAACTCCTCCTGGGAAGTCTGCGACCCAAGCAGGGGCAGGGTCCTCGAGAAGAACTCCCTGTTCAGTAAGTCGACCAACTCCACGTACTCGGGCACTGAGAGCTCCGGCCTGTCCTTAAGCAGGGAAAAGAGACCTTGTGCCACTACGCTCAGCCCCTCCTGAGTTAGCTTCCTAAGTTCCTCCAGCTGAATTGCCTTGTCCTGCTTGGAAAGCTCCTCTGTCTTCTTCTTAACGCCTTCCAGGAACTTAGTTATCTTGAACTTCTGCAGCTCTAAGGCTATCATGGCGTTCCTTACTTCGTTGTTGGCTATGTACCTAACCTCCTGGCCGTCCTTCAGGACGTTGATGTAGTTGGAAAAGTACAAGTTTTCCAGAATAGAGGACAAAGTGCCCTCAGATACTATGTAAGCCAATGACGTCCTGAGCTGACTCAAGGTCAGCCCCCCAGGCCCTCCCTGGGCTATCAGCTGTAACACAAGCCTGCTTTTCTTGTCTAGAAATTCCATGACTTAGTGTTATTAAGCCGGGAATAAAAAGAGCACCAGATGATCTCGGCACCAGGGAAAATCCTCTGGATAGGCAGTTACTCTGTGGTCTTCGGAGGGTTCTCACACGTAATTGCAGTGGACAGAAGGGTTAGATGCGAAGTAGTGGGGAGGGACAAACTACTCTTTGAGACGTCCTACGGTACCTTCACCGAGGGGAACGACTTAGTTAAGAGCGTAATCTCCGTCGTGAAAGAGAAGTTCGGCGAGTTCCCTAAAATGCACGTGAAGTTAATGAACGACCCAGGGTTCGAGATAGACGGGAAAAAGGTGGGTCTGGGCAGTTCTGCAGCAGCTACCGTAGCCTTAACTGCATGCGCGTACAAGGAGGTTACCGGGAGAGTTGACGTGGACGAGGTGTACAAACTGTCGCAGAAGGCAAACTACACAAGGCAGAGAGGAATAGGGAGCGGGTTCGACATAGCGTCTGCCACATACGGTAGCATTGTATACAGGAGGTTTACAGACGTGGAAAGTGTGGACTCCTACGTAGAACCCCTAAAGCTAGGGGACTACGATATGATCTTGGGGTTCACTGGGAGGAGCGCTAGCACGGTAAACTTGGTGGAGAAGTTTGTAATGCAAAGCGGAGACCCCAAGTTTAAGGAGTACATGGAGGAGCTCGACAGAGAGAATAAAACTGCGATAAACTTGCTGAAGCTAGGCAAAGTAGACGAGGCATGTGTTCACGTAAACAACGCGTGGAACTTCTTGAACTACGTTGCAGAAGAAGTCGTTGGAGTAAAGCTGAAGTCTGAGAGGGACGAGGAGATAATGGAGGCAGCGATGGAAGAGGGTGCGTGGGTATCTATAATGCCCGGGGCGGCAGGAGGAGACGTAGTCTTCGCCCTAGGGAAGGAACTAGAGAGAGTAAGGGAGAGGTGGGAAAAGATGGGAATAAAGGTGCTTAATGTGAAAGAGAGTGAAGGGGGTCTCAAAGTTGAGGAGTGAGGCAGAGGCAGTAGCTCCCTCGAATATAGCCATAGTCAAGTACTGGGGAAAGAGGAATAGGGAGCTAAACTTGCCGTTAAATTCGTCGCTCTCCATTTCCTTGGACTCCATATACGCGAGGACAAAGGTGGTTTTCGACGAGGGGCTCGACAGAGACGTAGTGGTAGTTAACGGGAGGACGCTTGACCAAAGGGAGATGAGGGATTACTCTGGGAAGGTGTTAGAGGCGTTCAGGAGGATCTACGGCAGAAGAATTTACGCTAATGTCTACTCTGAGACCAACTTCCCCGACTCCTCTGGCCTAGCGTCATCAGCTGCCGGGATAGCCGCCTTAACCTACGCGGCCAACGAGGCCCTCGGGCTCGGGCTCAACCAGAGGGAGCTCTCCAAGATAGCCAGGATAGGCTCTGGGAGCGCCTGCAGAAGCACCGCTGGGGGCTTCGTAATCTGGGAAAGAGGCGAGAGAGAGGATGGAGAGGACTCTGTGTGCCATCAGCTCTTCCAAGAGGACCACTGGCAGGAACTGGTGGACGTGATAGCAATAGTCAGCGAGGGGAAGAAGAAGGTTTCCTCTAGGCAGGGGATGAACACGACCACGGAGTCCTCCTACTTGCTCAAGTGTAGGCTCGAGTTCGTTGAGAAGACCCTACCAGACGTCGTGGACAGCATTAGGAGGAGGGACGCGGAAAAGTTCTTCGAGCTCACGATGAGGCACAGCAACAGCATGCACGCTGTAATCCTTGACTCCTGGCCCTCCTTCTTCTACTTAAACGACGTCGACTTCGAGATAATGCAGTGGGTCCAGGAGTTCGGCAAGGCTGGATACACATTCGACGCGGGGCAGAACGCCCACGTGCTCACTTTAGAGCCTTACGTGGACGAGGTTGTGGAGTTCCTCAAAAGCATTGGCGTAAACAGGATAATCACCTCCAAGGTAGGTCAAGGACCAAGGGTTTTGCACTCCTCTAGGAGCTGAACTAACTCCCTTGCCTTGTCCTCCACGGTCTCGTGGTACCCTATGACCGCCTTCCTAATCTCCTTTAAGGATTTGGCTATCAACGAGATCGCAGTTAGCTTCTTTACCTCTCCTCCGTCATAGACGTAGAGCGCCTCGTCCTTCTCCTCGTAATAGGGCACATCGTTAAACTCGTGGTATATTAAGAGCCCCTTGTACTCCCTCATTTTCTCGTATATCTCTTCCCTGCGAGAAGAGAAGAGGTCGAGACATTTCCCAGTGACGTCCTTCTTCACCCTCTTAAACCCCTTGCGGAAAAGCACTGCGTTCCTCAGCCTCTCGTCCACATCACTCAGCCTGGACAGGACTATGTCGTCCGTGAACACGGAGAACTCTTTCTCGTCTTCCGGTACCCTGAGCCCTTTCTCCATCAAGTTCACTATTGCGTGGGAAACAATAGCGTTGTAAAGCCCCACTACGCTGTGGAAGTAGACGTTCTCGAACATGTACATTCTTGCCAAAAGAAACTGCTCAACTATGGGGACAGCCTTGGAGATCACGGCGACTTTCCCGTCAACGTACACTAAGAACCTCTTCAACCTCTCCACGTCGAAGTAGCCGTAGGTCACTCCAGCATAATAGGAGTCCCTCAGCAGGTAGTCTCCCCTGTCAGCGTCCACGAAGTTGGAGACCACTAGGTTAGCGAACTTCTCCTCCTCAGTCCTAGGCTTCTCCTCCAAGACCCTAACCACGAAGTCGACGGGGTCAGACATGTTCTTGGAGAACTCCTTGTCTATAACGTGGGAAAGGAAGTTCCTCACGACCATTTCCCCAACCCTGACGTGGGTCTTCTTGCCGTACTCCTCCACGTCCATGCCGTAGACGTGTTTCGCCAAGATTAACGCGTTCTCGAAGGTGTGGGAAAAGGGCATGTGACCAACGTCATGTAAGAGCCCGGCTAGGGCAACCAGTTCCACGTAGTCCTCGTCGACGAAGTCTAACTTGGAGTTATCAGCTATGAACTTCGCGAACTCCCTCGCTAGGTACATTACCCCAAGGCTGTGCTCAAAGCGGGTGTGGTTCATCCCAGGGTAGACCATGTAGGCTAGTCCAGTCTGCTTAACGTACCTAAGCCTCTGGAAAACGGGAGCGGAGATGACCTGGAGAAACTTGTCTGGAACCTCAATGTAGCCGTGCACTGGGTCCCTAATGAGTTTCATACTAGTTTTTCTCTCTCCCGGTTAATACGCGTTGAAGGACGTTAGTGCACTCATCACTGCCTCTGCCCCTCTCATGACGCTCTTCTCTAGGTCTTCCTTGGAGATCCAAATACCTCCCTTGGCTAGGTTATCGCTTACCACCAGCACTGCCCCCACTTTCACGTTCCTGAGCTTACCTAGGGCAAAGAGCGTTGCACACTCCATCTCAACTGCTATGTTCCCCCTTGAAGACCATCTCTTTACGAAGTGCTCGTCCTCAGCGTAGAAGGCGTCACTGCTGAAGACGTTCCCAACGTGGAACTTTAGGCTGCTCTCTTGGAAGGACTTGACCAAAGCGCTCAAGAGCCCGTAGTCAGGGGTCGCGGCAACGCTTGCGCCTTCGCCGAAGTATTGATAAAAAAGCCCACCGCTGTTGTACGAGGCTCCAGTGGGTATAACGTACTCTCCCAAGTTTATGTCCTCTACTAATGCTCCGGTAGTCCCGTACCTAACGAACACCTTACCTCCTAGCATTATCAACTCCTCAAGTACTATCGCAGCAGATGGACCTCCTATGCCGTGGGTAGCTACGCTTATCCTACTGCCATTATAGTACCCAGTGTATATGAGGAAGCCCCTATTCTGGTTGACCGGCTTAGCTTCGCTTAGCAAAGAGGACAGAATAGTTGCCCTACCAGGATCTCCCACTACCACTACCTTCTCCGCTATGTCTCCCTTCTTAGCCAGGATGTGAACAGGGTTCATAAGTCTAAACAGCTGAGGTCGCTTTAATTTTTAACACGGGACCACAAGTTCCTGCCATTTCACCGGATCAACGTCGTGTAAGAGGACTGCACCATCTAGGTAAAATAATCTCATAAAACTTTATTAACCTTAATCTAAATAATAAATCTACTAATACTATACAGTCACAGCATTAATAAAATTTACATCTATTTTATTTGATCTCTAACTAAAGAATTTAAATCTTTCAAAATCAAATTAGTCGTATAGCAATCCTTTAAAGTACAAACGCGGAAAAGTTTTAAAAAGAGTAAATGGATATCGTATCTTATGAAAGAGAGAGAAGTAGAGGCAAAAAGACTAATAGGAAAGAAGTCAGTGAGGGGCAAGGTGTACGAGTACGAGTACTACACCCTTCCATTGAACCTCTACATACCTAAGTCCATGGTGGAAAAGTTCGGCACAAAGTACACCTTGGAGGTAGACGAGGAGTCCGGGACAATAACGATAAAGCCAAAAAGCTCCTAAATTAAGTCTTTTATTTCGTAAGGTGTCTTAGCTATTTTTATGCCCACCTCCTTGAACGCGGACACCTTGCTCTCGTAGGTGCCCATGCCCATGTACACCACTGCCCCTGCATGTCCCATCCTTTTTTCCCTTGGAGCTGTGCTCCCAGCTATGTAAGCTATTATCTCCTTTTTGACCTTCCCCTCCTTCTTCATCTTGGCGACTTGTTCCTCCATGGTCCCCCCGATTTCCCCTATAACCACGATCTTCTCTGTCTCGGGATCACGGTCGAACATCTCCACCACTTCCTGCATTGTCGTGCCAACTATGGGATCTCCGCCTATCCCTATTACCGTGGACTGGCCGTACTCCTTCAAGATCTCTGCCACCTCGTAGGTCAGGGTGCCAGACCTAGACACTATCCCTATCTTTCCCCTCCTGAACGCCCTTGGGGGCATTATGCCGATTAAAGTTTCCTCTGGGGCTATTACGCCGGGACAGTTGGGGCCAACCACCCTCGTACCCCTTTCCCTGGCGTACTTTACGACCCTCGCCACGTCCACCACGGGTATGTGCTCCGTCACCACTATGACTAACCTTATCCCGCTGTCTACAGCCTCGTACACTGCGTTGACCGCGAACCTCGCTGGTACAAAGACTATGCTGACGTCAACCTCGTGCTCCTTTAGCGCCTCCTCCACGGTGTCGTAAACTGGAACGCCATGTACTTGGCTACCTCCCTTCCCTGGGGAGACCCCTGCTACCACCTTCGTGCCGTAACCCAACATCTGCCCAGTGTGAAAGGAGCCTTCCTTTCCCGTTATCCCTTGGACAAGTACCCTTGTGTTCCTGTCCACTAACGTAGCGCATCCCTCACCGCGTCTAACGCGTTGTTATATACCTTTATCCCGTGACCTTGGAGTATCTTCCAGCCTTCCTCCTCGTTTGTCCCCACTAGCCTGACGAATATGGGCTTATTAACCTTGGAGTAGGCCTCCACGATCCCCCTAGCGACGTCGTCGCACCTCGTTATACCGCCGTAGATGTTTATTATCATCTTCTTTACCCTTGGGTTGCTCCCCACCTTTTCCACGCAGTACCTCACCCTCTCAGCGTCCGCCCCACCACCAACGTCCATGAAGTCCGCGGGGTTTCCACCTAGTAGCTTTACCAAGTCCATGGTGGCCATCGTGAGCCCTGCCCCGTTCCCTATTATGCCTACGTCCCCCTCCAGTTCCACGTAGGAGTCCGGAGAATAGCTCCTGCCTAGTTCCTTGAGCAAGTTCTCGTGCTTGTAGAGGGCGTTGTCATCTAGGATGACCTTTGAGTCCAGAGCTACCAGCCCGGAACCCGTGACAGCCAAAGGGTTTATTTCAGCTAGCTCGGCGTTGTAGTCCACCACCAGGGAGTAGAGACCCTTGATCACTGCGTCAAGCCCCTTAACCTCCAAGTACTTTTCAAAGGCGATAACGTCGTAGGGCATTACTCCCCTTTCCATTGGGATGACTCTCTTACACAGGTCCTTTGAGCTCTCCACGTCCACTCCTCCGTGCCTTGAGGCTATCACCATTGGCTCCCCAGAGTCCCTGTCCATCAACGCTGAGACGTAGACCTCCCTCTCGTGTGGGACGAATTCCTCCACTAGGACTTTCTCTACTCCCTCCCTTTTCAGCTCGTCTATGGCAGAGTTGACGTCGTCGGTTACCTTAACCAACCCCCTCTTTCCCCTAGAGCCCTCAAGCACTTGGGCCTTGACTACTGCAGTTCCCTTCCACTCCACGTGCCCTGTTGTCAAAACCCCCCTAGGAACTTTTATACCTACGCGGGAAAACAGATACTTACCTTCAAATTCATAAAGTTTCATAAATTAATATATTTGCACAAACCCTTAAAAACGCATCCCTCGCACTTTGGAGAGGTAAGCCTACAGAAGGCCTTTCCCACGCTTACCATTCCCGCGTGAAAGAGCTTATAGTAGTACAGATCCCTTAGTAGGAACTTCTCTGCTTCCTCCTTCGCTTCCCTCTTCCTCATTTCCTTGCCCAAGACCCTTCCCAGTACCCTCCTCAAGTACTCGGTCTGAGGTAGGACTAAGTTGTTCCCGGCAAATAGTAGGAGGGAATCTGCAGTCTCCTCGCCAACTCCCTCCATTGAGAGCAAGAGCTCCCTGTTTTCTACCTTTAGGAGTTTCTGCAGACCCCCAAACTCCTTGACCTTAATGGAGAACTTAGTGAGCCTTATTGCCTTCGTCCTGTGGAAGTTCACGGCCTTGATCAACTCGTCCAGTTCCTCAAGGGAAAGGGAGGAGATGTCCTCTACCTTATGTATCCCCCTCGCCTCTAGCCTCTCAATTACCCTCTTTACAGTCTCCCACTTCGTCATTTGAACAAGGAAGGCAGATATGGCTATCTTATCTGGGGTATCTAGGCCCCCCCACCACTTGTACGACGTTGCGTCTCCCACGATCCAACCCATCTTGACCAAGAGTCCCTTGTTCTCCTCTAGAATCTCAAGAAGTCTCACTTAGGACCACTTTTGCCAGCTTTCCAGTGCCCGGTGTAAACGACTTTGGCTTAGTAGGCCTCTCCAAGAACTCCAGCAAATCCTCGTTACTTCTCCAGAAGACGGGGTCTGGGAGAAACCTGGCTCCCAAGATCTTGGCGTACAGCTCCACGTCCTTCTCTGTGGTGGCCTTAACTAGACTGCTGTTGTAGACTATTGCCGTTGGCTTGCCATACATAACTACTGCCTCCATGGCCGTCTTCCCCTGATGGGTTAGCACAAGAGAGGCGTTTGCTATGTACCTCTCTAGGTCTGGGTCAAAGGAGAAGACCCTCCACCCTTCCCTCTTGTACTTGCTTGGGTCCACCTTTCCCGTCTGCATGACCACGTTCTTCACGCCCAGTTCAGCCACTTTGTCGAACAGCCTAAGGAACCCCTCTGTACCAGCCGTGACCAGAACATAACCCTCGTCCCTTGACTCGTACTTCGGCTTCTCCACTATTGGCCCAACCACTAGGCCGTTCTTGTAAAGGTCCTTCTGCTCCTCCCAGTGCAAGAACACTGCCTTAGAGTACTTGGATATCACGCTCACTGCCTTACCCCTGGTCACTATCCTGTCCTGGCTCTCGATGGCAAAGACCTTAGCCCCCTTCAAGAACTGGAAGAAGGAAGGGAACAAGGAATGGTTAGACCCAGTGGCTACCACCACCTTATACTTCCTTATCCTTGAGCTCAAGGCGAAGGACTTTAACAACTTCAACGCCGAAAAGGAGTTGGGCTCTATGCCTTTCTCCACCTCGTAGATCTTCTCCGCGTAGGGGGAGAGGACTTTCCTGCTGTTCTCGTCGCCCTTGGGGATGACGAAGTCAACCCTTTGCTCCAAGTACTGCGCTACCGCCCTCGCAAAACCCGTGTGCCCCCCTCCGCTGGCAATGATCAAGATATCGGCCATTACCTAAAACTTATTATCGCGTTGTGTTATAAAGCTGTACTATGAGCTTAGAGCACTACAAGGGACTGTGGCTTAAAGGGGGTATAACGCTAGCGCTGAACTTGATAGACGACAACAAGAGGGTAGTTGAGGTAGGGTTGGGAGAAAGGGACTTCTACGTTGACGTGGAGTCCGAGAGCTCCATGAGCCTAGAGGAGGCAAAGAAGTACGCTGTTTTTAAGCAGAGCGAAGTGAAGATGGAGGGGAACTCCTTTTCATATAAGGGGCAGTCAGTAGTTGTTGCCTCTGACGCAAAGCCAGAGGGGAACCCGAGGTACTTTGAGATCCTGAACATCTCAGTCCACCACCCTTCCGCGGAAAAGCAGTACGTTAGGATAAGGGGCGTGGCGTTCGAAACCGAGGAACAGCTGAAGGACTACTTAGGCTGGCTGGAGAGGGCCTCCGAGACCGACCACAGGATAATCGGCGAAAAGATGGACCTCTTCAGCTTCCACGAGGAAGCGGGGCCTGGCCTAGTCCTTTACCACCCCAAGGGACAACTAATTAGGAACGAGCTGATCCAGTATATGAGGGAGATAAACGACTCCATGGGCTACCAGGAGGTCTACACCAGCCACGTGTACAGGACGGTGCTGTGGAAGATAAGCGGGCACTACGAGATGTACAAGGACAAGATGCTCATCTTTACCCACGAGGACGACGAGCTGGGGATAAAGCCAATGAACTGCCCAGCCCACATCTTGATATACAAGTCAAAGGCGAGGAGCTACAGGGACTTGCCAATAAGGTTCTCGGAGTTCGGCAACGTCTACAGGTGGGAAAAGAAGGGGGAGCTCTACGGCCTACTGAGGATAAGGGGGTTCACTCAAGACGACGGGCACATCTTCCTGAGTGAGGACCAGCTAAAGGACGAGATAAAGACTCTGGTGAAGAAGACCCTAGAGGTCTTGGAGAAACTGGGATTCAAGGGAGAGGACGTTAGGATAAACTTGAGCACGAGGCCAGACGAGAGCATAGGCTCTGACGAGCTCTGGGAAAAGGCAACCAAGAGCCTAGTTGACGCGTTGAACGAGCTCGGGATTAAGTACGTGGTCAAGGAGAAGGAGGGGGCCTTTTACGGACCAAAGATAGACTTTGACATAAGGGACAGCCTAGGGAGGTGGTGGCAACTATCGACAATCCAAGTCGACTTCAACCTGCCTGAAAGGTTCAAGTTGGAGTACAAGGACAAGGACGGCAAACTGAAGAGGCCAGTGATGGTACACAGGGCGATATATGGCTCCTTGGAGAGAATCATGGCCATCCTGCTGGAGCACTACAGGGGGAAGTTGCCAACTTGGCTGAGCCCAGTGCAGGTAAGGGTGTTGCCAATAAACGAGGAGGTGAGAGGTTACGCTGAGACCATAGCCAACAAGCTCAAATCCCTCAGGGTTAGGGTCGAAGTGGACGTGGAGGACACCCTGTCAAAGAGGATAAAGAGAGCTTACGACGACGGGGTTCCCTACATACTGGTGGTGGGGAAGAGAGAAATGGCAGAGGGCAAGGTCACCGTGAGGGCTAGGGGCAACGTAGAGGTAAGGGGAGTGGACGTAGAGAGGTTTACCTCCGAGCTCCTCAAGGAGGTATTAAATAGGAGCCCCACCAATACAGCTATTGAGAGCCTCAAATGATAGTTTACGGAATCTACAAGAGTTTTTTGGGCCCAATTACCGTAGCTAGGGACGAGAAGGGCTTCATGATGTTGGACTTCTGCGACTGTGCCGAGAGGGAGTTGCTGGACAACTCCGCCTTCGCCGACTTCTTCCACAAGCTGGACAAGTACTTCGAGGGGAAGGAGGTAGACCTAAGGGAACCTTTATCCCTAAGGGTCAACGAGTTTAGGCTTAGGGTGTTCAAGGAGGTCATGAAGGTGCCGTGGGGCAAGACTAAGACGTACAAGGAGATAGCGGAGGCTATTGGTTCGTCGCCTAGAGCTGTTGGAGTTGCCCTGTCAAAGAACCCCGTCCTCTTGATCATACCCTGCCACAGGATCGTGAGCGAGAACGGCATAGGGGGGTATTCAAGGGGAGTTGAAATAAAGAGGAAATTACTAGAACTAGAGGGTATAAAATATTCCGAAAACATTTAAAATATTCTACGACAGAGAATTTATCCTGTGAAAGCCATAATCCTAGCAGGCGGCTTCGGGAAGAGGTTAAGGCCCCTCACCGACGATAAGCCCAAGCCCATGGTGGAGATAGCCGGGAGGCCGATAATCGAGTGGCAGGTGACTTGGCTCAAGAGCATGGGGGTCAGAACGTTCGTCATTTCCGAGGGCTACAAGAAGGAGACGCTGATCAACTGGCTCACCGAGAACGAGGGGAGGCTAGGGGTTAGGTTTATTCACGTGGTAGAGAACGAGCCCCTCGGTACTGGGGGTGCAGTGAAGAAGGCCATGGAAGTGATAGACGACGAGTTCGTGGTGGTAAACGGGGACATAATAACCAACATAGACGTTAGGAGGCTGAACGTGGGCGAGTGCATAGCTACCATATCCCTAGTCCCCCTCAGGAGCCCATATGGCGTAGTTCAGACGAACGACGGAAAGGTAGTGAAGTTCGTGGAAAAACCAGTGTTAAAGGAGTTCTGGATTAACGCTGGAGTCTACTTGTTTTCGCCAAAAATACTGGAGTACCTTCCGGAGAAGGGAGACATGGAGAAAACCACCTTCCCCAAGCTTGCGGAGAGAGGCCTACTGTGCGGTAAGAAGTTCGAGGACGTGTACTGGAGGTCAATAGACTCAATAAAAGACGTAGAGGAAGCCTCGGCAGAGGTAGGCCAGCTGTTCAACTTCGCTCAACAAGGATGACCTCTCCCTCCTCCCCTAACCACTCCCTTAATACCGCGTCTAGCCCTTTCCTTTTTATTTCCTTGAGCAACAGCTTGTAGTTGTCGTCCAACAACTCTCCGCAGTCCTCCGGCATCCTTTCCTTCAGTATTTCAATTAACACTGCGAACAGCCTTACCTCGTCCATGTGAGGCGTGGGGCTTATAAGCACATGAGGGTCGGCAAAAAGTTTTCCGGAAAATGACGCTAAAATTTTAAATGCCATCCCTTTACTAGTTATAAAGTGCCGCGGTAGCTCAGCCTGGCTAGAGCGTTGCCCTGGTATTTGAGTACCGGGGAGGCAAAGGTCCCGGGTTCAAATCCCGGCCGCGGCTCCTCCTTTTGGGAAAACCTTCTTAAACTTACGCGGTGTTCTAGAGTAAATGATCGCCCTGGTCACTGGAGCTTCAAAGGGAATAGGGAAGAGCGTTGCTTTAAGGCTCAAAAAGCTCGGGTACACCGTGGTCGCGGTTTCCAGGACTCCTCCTGAGATGGGCGACGTGAAATACGTGGCAGACGTCTCCAACAAGGACGAGGTCAAGAAAATAGTTGAGGAGACCTTGGAGAAGTTCTCTGCAATAGACGTGCTAGTGAACAACGCCGGCTTTGGAGTCTACGGCTCCTTCCACGAGACCCCGCTAGAAGAGGAGGAGTACATGGTGAAAACCAATCTCCTCGGGCCAATCTACTTCACCAAGTTTGTCCTGCCTTCCATGATCTCTAAGAGGAGGGGCAACATAGTCAACATAGTCTCTGAGGCAGCCTACGTCTCGTCTCCTAAACTCCTCGTGTACTCCGCTACGAAGGCAGGACTGGCTAGCTTAACAAACGGCCTTTGGGCCGAGGCGAGGAAGTTCAACGTAAAGGTCTCAGGAATTTACCCTGGGCCCGTAAAGACCAACTTCTCCTCCCATCCCTCGTTCAAGGGAGTGAAGAACTCCTTCGATAAGTTCGCCGTTGAGCCAGAGAAGGTGGCGGACGCCGTGGTAAAGGCGATAAAGACGGGTAAGAGGGAAATTTATGTGCCCTCTAAGTTATTACTTGACCCGTATTTTCTGAAATTCTCTAACCTTTTCCAGTCTATTACATATAGGATTGTAAGTAAATGGTTTAGCTAGAAATAAATCTTTTTAAGGATATTTACCTTTGGAAATATTTTTAAACCATAATATGTATATTAGATTAGATCCACATGAATAGGACAACTCTTGTAGGAATAACTGTAGTAGTAATAATAATTGTTGGAGTTGCAGTATATTTGTTGATCCCAAAGAGCCACACCACTACTACAACTAGCCCAACCGCCACTCCGACCAGCTCAACTACCATCACCCCGAGCTCTGAAACTCCGATCTCCGTGTGGGTAGCGGACGCGTATACGGCAGAGGCTGAGACCTTGCTTAACGCCTTCCGCAACTCGACTGGAATCCCAATACTGATGGCAAAAGGTGGAGGATCCTTTGGGCTCGCTCGCGAAATAGAGACAGAGGGATCAAGTGCTGGAGTGACCGTATTTATGCCGGTAGCGTTAAGCGCAGCGACGACAGACCTAGGCCAATACAACTCCGGGTGGGCAATAGCCTTCGTAGCAGACCAGCTATCGATCGCGTATACTAATGCAAGCATAAACAACCAGTACGCCAAGGAGGCCTTAACGGACGCCCAGAACGGGAACTGGTCAGGGTTCTTCACCATCTTAACAAGTGGTAAAGTCAAGGTAGGCATTTCTGACCCCAACACAGACCCAGCCGGTTGCAGGGCGTGGATAGTGCTGGAGATAGCGGGTTACTTGTACCAGCACAACATGTCCTACTACTACGACAGGATGCTGGATAACCAAGGTAACGTTACAGCTTCAAACGCTGCGGAACTCGTCCCAGACCTAACCGCAGGCAACATAAACTTCCTCTTCATTTACAAATCCGCAGCAATTGCCAAGCACCTAGGATACGTCCAGCTTCCCGACCAGCTGAACCTAGGAGACCCCGCTTACGCTAACTTCTACTACAACTTCACCTACAAGCTCGCCACAGGGATAGCCCACGGCTCCCCCATCTACTTGTACATCACTGTACCTAAGGCGACCAACAACTACAACGAGGCCATCCAGTTCGTGATCTTCGTGGTAGAGCACTCCAACATACTATCACAGTACGGGCTGGCCCCCTTGAAGCCTGCCTTCCTGTTCAACACTACCGCAGTCCCACCACAGATAGCCCAATTAATCTCAGAGGGATACTTACAAGTGGCGAACTCTTCATGAGGGTACTAAAGGCAATAGGGATTTTTTTAGCCCTCCTCCTATCCCTTCCCGTACTAGTCCTAGTATACATGGGCTTTTTCGTTTTCAATTCACCACAAGCTTACTCCTCAACCTTCTTGAATAGCGTTCTCCTCACGGTCACCTCTTCTGCCACTGCAGTCGCAGTGGACTTCGCCCTCTTCACCCTGCTCTCCTACTACCTCTCCAGGAACAGGGATCTCATCGCCGACTCCCTAGCTGACGTCCCTGCATCAATACCCCACCCCATCGTAGGGGTTGCCTTAGTGTTCTTGGACAGCCCCTACACCCCAATAGGGGACTTCCTGAGAAGCTTGGGGATAAACTTCTTCGACACATACCTAGGGTTGACATCGGCGTTGGTGGTGGTCTCAGCGCCCATCTACATTAAGAGCTTGAAGAGCTTCTTCGACTCCCTCCCCAGATCATACGAGAATTACGCGAGGAGCCTTGGGGCTGGAGAGCTCAGGACTTTCTTTTCCGTCGTGTTCCCAATGTCATATAAGGGGATCGTGACGTCCCTCCTCGTTGCCATGTCTAGGGCCATGAGCGAGTTCGGTTCCATCGCCATCATATCGTACTACGTGTTGGGAGGGCCATTTAACGGCGTTACCCCTGCGCCCATCCAGATATACGAGTACTTTGGTTATTACGGCCCAGGGGTAGCGGTGACCGCCTCGGCGATAATGATCGTAATAGGCATAGCTGTCCTAGCGACAGTAAGGGTAGTACAGTACAAGTTAGGTGGGGCCGCCGGGATTTGAACCCGGGACCACCAGCGTTCTGGTGGTTAGGGAACTTATCCCCAGGCTGGCATCCTAGTCCATGCTAGACTACGGCCCCCCACATTTAGACAGATATCCTTGCATTTAAAAGTTATGATAGCCATAATATAATTACTTTCGGTTAACTCTCCCCCCATATAAGCCTTGGTAAGGAAAATAATATCGGAAGGGTAATACGTATAGTATATATTAAAGCATTGGACTGGAAAAGCAATAAATAGGTGGTTAGAAATTCCCGTTGTATACAAGTGTAAAAATTGCGGATATGAACTCTACAGGTTCGAGAAGGTGGGTCAAGACTTTTACGGAGTTAGGACTCCGTCGGAAATTAAATCCATTTACGGAGGTAGGTGCCCCAAGTGCGGACATCAGCTCTCTACCCCGACTATGCAGGAAATAAGGATCGCCTTGAGGAAGAAGGTAGCAGTTCTGTCAAGGTAGAGAGGACTTTCCTTAGATCCCTCCCTTTCTTGTACTCCCTTGCTAGTTCGTACAACTTGAAGGCAGAAAGGACTTTAGTTACGTTGTTCGGGTTTTCCTTGACTTGGGAGGAGTCGTAGTCTATTATGTAAGTCCTCTCCCCAGTGACTAGAACGTTCCTCCACGGCCTGGACAGCTCTAAGTGTTCTATTTTTACCTCCTCCAGATACCTTGCCCTAGCTAAGAGGTCTGGCAGAACTCCAAAGTCCTTCGGCGTCAGAGTTCTGCCCCTTACGTACTCCATAACAATGAAATTTCTCCCGTAAAGGTATACCTTTGGGGAGGAGGGATATGCCATCTCCTGTATCCTTGCCTCCAGCTCCAAGCCCTCCTTGGGAGAGTCTGCGCGCTTGATCTTTACTGCCTTGTCCCTGTCTAGGAGCACTACAACTCCTGTCTTCCCTTTGCCCAATACCTTAAGCTTCCCGTACTGTACTCCGCCGAAGGAGTAGGCGTGGGTTATGCCGTTTTCCACTAACTCTTTGTATATTCCCTCGTCGAACCTAGGGTATATAAACGCCCTTATTTCAACCAAGTTGGGGTCTTTTTCAAAAACCTCCTCAGGCAAGGCTCCTCTGGCTCCTCTTCCAACCAGTACTGCTCTATCCTATGTTTATACTTTAACGTGAGCGAGGCTTTAACTATTTCCTCCGGTAACGCGTCCTTCCTCTCCTTTACGGAGTAGAGCTTACCGTCCTCGCCTACCCAGACGTTTTCGTTCTTTTCCACGAAGTCCTCCACAGAGCTTATTAGGTAAAAGGAGGGGCCCTGGTTTAGCTTGTATTTGCCCACGTAGCGCGACTCAAGTTGCACGGCTATTGTCACAACGCTGGAGTCGCCATAGCCTTTAACGTCAATTACCCTGTAGCCCTTAGCCTTGAGCTCATTTCTTATCCTCTCAATGCTCCTGTAGACCTGTCCCCAGAGCACGTCCTCCACGCCCTTCTCCTCTATGTACACCTTCGTGACCAATACGTCTCCCATTAGCCTAGCGTCCTTTACCTCCGGTGGGAAGAAGAAGCTGATGGAGGGGTCCTTAAGGAAGAAGTGGCTGGCTATGACGAATGTAGCTAGGCTCTTGAGGGAAACCGCTGCTGCCGCGTTCCTCCTAGGGTCAACGGGGTCTGGGATTATTACCGGGGAGTCAAATTCCTTCTTGGGCTTCACAAGCTCTACCTTGACTGGGTTCCTCCACTTCCTAGCCTCCTCCAGGACTCTCACAAAGGTACCGTACTTTACCACGAGCAACTCGCTGACGTAACCTGAGAAACCCTGAACCTTTATCTCCGCTCCATACACCCCTATCCCCTTCAAAAACCTCTTGAGGAGCCTCACCTCGTCCTTTTGCTCATCTGATAAGTGGGACAGCACGTACTCCGTGTGGAACGGCGTCCTGTCAACTGCCGTCAACGCCTCTTCCCCGCTCTCCACCTTTAGCCCGGGAACGACGTCGACTTCAACCCCCTCCACCCTGGTTATTAGGTATGGGTGCTCAGCGTAGGCCATGTCCACTTCCAGTCCCTTAAGCCTCTCCAACAACAGCTTTAGGGCCTCAGTCCTCAAGTACTCCTTACCCACTTCCTTGGGGAAGAAGACGAACACGTCTACGTCAGCGTCCCCTTTCAGCCAGGTTCCCTTCCTAAAGGAGCCGTGGACTTGCGCGTCGAGTCCCTTAAGTCTCTCCAGCACCACGTTGAGGGACTGCCCTATCTTGTGTTCATCCTCCTCAGTGGGCTTTACCCTCGAGAGGACTTCCCTAAGCACCTGGTTTAGCTGAGTGGAGTTGCTCATAAATGGGTCCCCTGGGGGTCAAAGTACTCTTAAAGAGGGTAATCTCCCTTACCTCCATTTCCCCCACAATTATGTCGGCGTTCTTCGTGATGAACTCGCTCAACTTGGGCAAATTCCTGGGCCCCTTTACCCTCCCTAAGGTCACGTGGGGGAGGAACTCGTTGTCGTTCTCTGGCCTAACTCCAACCTTCTTGAGGTTCTGGACCAGCTGATCTCTGATCTCCTTCATCTGGTTAAACCCCTTCTCTATCCCGACCCAGACTACCCTTGGCCTAGAGAGGCTGGGAAAAGCGCCCATTCCCCTTAAAGTGACGTTAAACTTGTTGAACTTCACGCCGTCCATGGCCCTCTTTATCGTCTCGACCCTAGAGTCCTCCACTTCCCCCAAGAAGGCAAGCGTTACGTGCACGTTCTCCGGCTCGACGAGCTTCACGTCAGCTCCAATGAGTCTTAAGTCCTCGAGGAGGGAAAGTATTGTTGGAACGCCTTCAATTTTAATTGCTATAAACAACCTCATACTTTTAAACCTCTATTCACAAGATTTGGGTGGTCAATAATTAAAGTAATTCTTATTACTGGAATGCCAGGCTCCGGAAAGACGGAATTCGCAAAGATGTTGAAAGAGAAGGGCTTCCAAGTGATCTCCATGGGCGACGTGCTCAGGAAAAGGTACGAAAAGGAGGCGAGGCACGGCGAAAAGCTAATGGACTTCGCCAAGAGGATAAGGGAGATCTACGGTGAGGGAGTTGTGGCGAGGCTGAGCGTAGAGGAAGTCCCTCCCTCAGCCAAGCTAGTTGCCTTTGAGGGGGTCAGAAGCTTGTACGAGGTGGAGGAGTTCAAGAGGCTGGGAGAACCGCTGATTGTGGCCATCCACTCCCCTCCTCAACTTAGGTACTCCAGAATGATGAGCAGGATGAGACAGGACGACTCCAAGGACGTCCAAGAGTTGAGGAGAAGGGATCTCGACGAAATAAAGTTGGGTATAGGGGGAGTCATAGCTATGGCGGACTACGTAGTACTCAACGACTCGTCGATCGAGGAGTTTAAGAGGAGGTCGGAAGAAATTATACAAAGGATATTAAGATGACTAGAGTAACTTTCGTGGCTGAGGTTAGACCCTCTGAGGACGAGGACAAGGTAAAGATAGCGATAATGAACTTCTTCGACTTCGAGAGCATACGCGTTGAGGAAAAACCACTCGGTAAAGTGATTTTTGCTGAGGCCAATTCCCTTAGTAGCTTGAAGAAGATGCACAGAGTACTTAGGGAGGAGAGGATACTCGACGCTGCAAGGAAGTACTTGAAGAGGGGGATCCAAGGTAAGAAGATAACCTTCATGATACACAAACAAGCTGCAAGCGTCGGGGTTCTGTCATTTGTAGACGACGAGAGGGAGTCGCCTTTAGGGCCCATTGAAGTGACGATCGAATACGAGAACCCCGAGGAGGTAGTGGACTGGCTTGCCCCCAAGACTGCTAGGGGAAGGCCCCTCTGGGAAAACCCTATCCCTGACGAAGTACGTAATAGGAGAGGTCCTTAGGCGCGAAGGACCACTTAAACGTCTTCCTAGCTACCCTTTCCAGCTCCTCGTTGTCCTCGTACCTCCCGCTTATGTGCACTAGGGCTAGCCTCTTTACCTCAGCCCTTTTTGCGACCTCTGCCGCGACCGAGACGGTGGAGTGCCCATACTCCTCAGCATTTACGTCGTCCAAGAACGTCGAGTCGTGAAGGAGAAGGTCTGCCCCCTTGACCGCCTCAACTACCTTGTCAGAGTAAGACGTATCCCCCGTGTAGGCTACCTTCAGGCCCCTCCTCTTGATTAAGTAGTCCTCAGGCTTTAACACCCTGTCGCCTAACTTTACCTCCTTCCCCTCCTTCAGTTGTCTTATCACCCTCCAGTCCCTTATCCCTTCTCTCTCAAGCCTCTCCTTGTCTACGTTAACCCTTTCCTTTTCCTCTAGGATGTACCCTTGGGAGGGGACTACGTGCCTAGTAGGGAAAGGAGTGAGCCTCACCTCCTGGTCTTCGTACTCGCTGACGTACTCTATCTTGAACGTGGGGTAGAAGTGGGTGAGCTCAAACGTGGCCTTTAAGAGCTCTTGTATCTTGCTAGGTCCCATTACGTACAGCTTATCGTTCCTGTTGTACATACTCATCGTCTGCACCATCGCGGGCAGGCCCATCACGTGGTCAGCGTGCATGTGAGTGATTGCTACGACCTTTATGGCCATTATGCTCAAGGAGTGGTTTATCATGGTTATCTGCGTTCCTTCACCGCAGTCCATAAGGACGTTGAAGGCGTTCCTCCTGAAGAGGTAGGCTGGAAGTCTCCTCTTTGATGGCGCACCTCCTCCCGTCCCTAGGAAGAAGATCTCTATCAAGGCTTCTCCACCACGTATATCTTCCTGCTGAGGCTCTTGTGTAGGTAAATGAAGTGTATGGAGACTACTCTCAAACCAGCGCTTTTAATCTTGTCCCTCCACTCCAAGTTGGAACCAGTAGCGAAGACAAGTTTTCCCTTCTCCCTTAAAAGCTCAGCCGAGTTGAAGAAGAAGCCCTCGTATAACATGTCCAGGCTCTCTCCCTTGGCACTTGACGACCTACCGTAGGGTGGGTCTGTCACTATGGCCTCTGCCTCCCTGTAGGGCATTGCTGTGGCAGAGGACTGTAGTAACTCGCACTGATAGCTAAAGAACTCCAGGTTTTTCCTAGCTTTGTCCAGTGCCTTGAGGTCGACGTCGCTTCCCAAGCACTTGTACCCCATCCACGCCGACTCCAGCAAAATAGATCCAAGTCCCACGAAGGGATCGCAGATTGAGCTCTTTGGATTTGCCAAATTGACCAAAAGCCTCGATGTAAAGGGATCCATAGTCCCCGACTGGGAAAAGGGCTTTTTGGAATGGGCCAACATGCTCTTTGTATCCCTCTCCTCCTCCCTGATTCCCGCTATGATTACTCCGTCCGTGAAGATTAGGTCTAGGACGGCGCAGTTCCTCGAGGGCTTAATTGCCTTTAGCACTTCAGAGTACGCTTGCTGGAACTCATCCTTCCCTGAGCCCATTATTACGTTGGGCTTAACTGAAAAGCACTTACCCCTAACGGCGTCCACTATTTCCTTGAAGTCCTCAGATATGGCCAGTACCTCTCCCGTGTACTTTATCGTAGAGGACCTCCTAGCGACGTTCCTGCTTTCTCCGTCAAAAACGGCAACTCCCGTGAAAAAACTCGCGTCCCTCCTAATTATAGCTAGGAGCTCGGCCATTGAGACGAAGAGCTCGTCTGCGCTTAACACTGCGTACTTCATAGCCTCACTGCTATCAGCTCTGAGATGTCCACAACCTTGACGTCACCTTGCACGTTTACAGAATTAGTAGAAATAACGTCCTTGACCCCTGCCTTCTTAAGCCTATCCAAAGCGCTGTTTACCAAAAGCGCGTGGGCAGCTGCAGCTATGACTTTCCTGGCCCCTAACTTGTAGGATGCCTTGGAGGCCAACTCCATTGTTCCCCCTGTGCTTATTATGTCGTCTATGAGGACAACGTCCTTCCCCGACAAGTTCCCCTGAGGCAATTCCTTAATCCTTACCTCCCCAGTTGTCCTGTCCCTCTCCTTTTCCACATAAGAGAAAGGAGAGCCAAGTTCCTTAGCCAACCTCTCCGCCCTACTTAAAGCTCCCCTGTCAGGGGCAAGGACAAAGGGGTCATCCACCTCCTTCCTAATTTCCCTGGCTAGAGCTGGAATTGGGTCTACAAGCTTCACCTCTCCTTTGAAGTACTTCAGCGCGTCCTGGTGATGGGGCTCCACCACGACGAGGCTGTCGCACCCCACGTGGCTGAGTATTCCCAACACTGTCTTTACGCTCAAGGCCTCCCCGTCCTTGAACCTCCTATCCTGCCTCAAGTACGCCATGTAGGGGACTACCGCAGTGACTTTGCTCGCGCCCATGTCCTTAGCAGTCTCCGCCATCAGGAAGAGCTCTATGAGGTGTTTGTCTTGAGGGTAATAAGTGGACTGCACTATGACGACATCCTCGTTGCCCAAGGGCCTTGGATACCTTATGTAGGACTCTCCGTCTGGGAAAACCTTGCTCTCCGCCTTTATTAGGTCGGCTCTCAAGATCTTTGAGATAGCCTCGTCGATTCCGTTCGAGGCTGGCCCTCCTACTATAATCATAGGTATTGCTCTCAGAAGAAGTTTTTAAGATTAAAACCGCTCATTATACTTTATGTATTTTATCTTCTTCACTGGAACTGCAGGAGCCGGGAAGACCACTATCGTAAAGGAATTTCGCGATTACTTGGTTGACCAGGAAATGGACGTGGCTACAATTAACCTAGATCCAGCTGTAGAGAACTTGCCCTATGCCCCCGATTTCGACGTAAGGGATTACGTGGACGCCTTTGAGGTTATGCAGAGGTACCAGCTGGGGCCCAACACCTCTTTGATCGTGTCCATCGACCTAGTACTTTCAAAGGCTGGAGAGATAAAGAAGGAAATAGACGAGATAGAGGCCAACTACGTGTTGGTGGACACTCCGGGCCAAGTGGAGCTCTTTGCCTACAGGGACACGGGCAGGCTAATATCTTCGCTGATAGCTGGAGAAAACAGGGCTATCAACGTGTTCCTCATGGACTCCTTCCTCGCAAAGGAGGCTAGGAGTTTCGTCTCCTTACTTCTGTTGTCAAGTGCTATAAAGTTCAGGCTGAACCTACCACAAGTAAACGTCCTATCCAAGGTAGACTTGTTGAGCGAGAAGGAGCTCGAAAACGTCAAATCGTGGGGAGAAGGCGAGAAGATTGTAGACGACCTAGGGACGATAGACGAGTACTCCTTTGAACTCGTTAAGACGATAGTAGAGAACCTCGACAGCTCCCCGATCCCAGTGTCCTCCGTAACCAATTCTGGGTTTAACGAACTTTACGCGGAGATACAAAAGGTATTTGCTGGAGGGGAGGACTACCTAACGGAGGAAAACAACCCCAGGATTTGACCGTGGGGCTCCACGAAAGGGATAGGATAAACTAGAGCAAAAGCAAAGGACCTCAAACTTTATACGCCTTCCTAGGGAAATATAAAGACATGAAGTTCAAGGCCATCGATGCGTCTGCCTTGGCAAACATCTTCGCTACAGTCGGGGAGTTCATGAACGAGGCCAGCATAGTCTCCACAAAGGACGGTATAAGAATCTCTGGCATAGACCCGTCTAGGGTGGTCTTCCTGGACATCTTCCTACCTTCAGCTTACTTTGAGGACTACGAGTCAGAGGAGAAGGAGGTCTACGGCTTCAGCCTCAAGGAGGTAAACCAAGTACTCAAGAGGGTGAAGAAAAACGACTCCATTACGATCTACACCGAGCAAGAGAAGATAAACGTCGACATTTCAGACGGCTTCGAGAGGATATTCAAGTTGCCCATCCTAGGGTCTTCTGAACCCCAGAACCCCTCCATGAACCTGGAGTTCCCGTTCAAGGCGAAGCTTCTCACCGCTGTCTTCAGCGAAGTTATCTCTGACCTCTCCAACCTAGGTGATACCCTAATTATCTCCTCAAAGGAACAAAAGCTGTACTTAGAGGCACAAGGGGACTTAGGGAACTCTACGGTAGAGCTCTCCACAGACAACGGCGGACTTATAGAGTCCGAGGGAAGCGACGCTACCTCCACCTACGGGATGGAGTACGTCTATAACACCATCCCCATGAGGAAGCCCTCAGACACGGTGCAGTTGGCCTTTGGCTCTCAGTTGCCCCTCAAGCTACGCTACGAGTTGCCCCAAGGGGGCTACGGTGACTTCTACATTGCACCCAGGGTTGAATAACCTAGTGAAGGTGATTTTTAAGGAGTACTACGAGAGGGCTACCCTTGAACTTCCGTACGACATGGAGCTAAGAGAGTTCGCGTACCAACCCTTTGAGTCTGAGTCGTACGTGAGACACTTAAGCTTCTCCAACGAGGTAGAGCTCAAGGCCTACCTCGTGAAGAACGTTCCACTCCACCTCTATTACTCCTCAGCTAAGTACCAACTGCCCTCAGAAAAGGAAATGGAGGGGAAGGGATGGATGGGGGCAGACATGCAGTTTGACCTAGACGCAGACCACTTCTGTAACGTGAGGAAGTTCAACTTTTGCCCCACGTGTGGACAGGCGGTTGAGGGAGAGGTGTGCCCAAGGGACGGGACGCAGGCAATTGAGTACGTTGAAGTCACCAAGGAGTGCATTGAGAAGACAAAAGAAAAGGCCATTGACCTCGTGGAGATACTGGAGGACGACTTAGGCTTTAAGCCCAAGGTCTACTTCTCAGGGAACAGGGGTTTCCACGTCATAGTGGAGTGCTCCGGCGACTGCGCCCTCTTGAGCTCCAGCGATAGGAAGCAGATAGCGGAGTACGTCATGGGAGTTAACGTGCCCAAGTACCGGGGAGAGCCAGGAGACCCAGGGTGGGTGGGAAGGCAGGCCAGGGGGAAGAGCGGGGTGGAGATAGACGAACAGGTGACCACTGACGTGAAGAGGCTCGTTAGGATTCCTGGCTCAATTCACGGCAAGTCGGGGCTCCTCGTCAGGAGGGTGGAGCTAGAGAGGTTTGAGTTTTCCAAGGAAGTCCTCTCTCCCCTTAAGGGAACAGGGATACTCCTGCCCTTCGTTTCCGGGGAGTTCGAGCTAATAGGCGAGAAGGTCAAGCTCAGGGAGAGGACGCCCATAAGGCTTGACATAGCCTTGGCGCTTTACGCTTCGCTTAAAGGTCTGGGAGAGCTAAAGGTATACGAAAAGGGGTAAAAAGCCTTGATAGACGAAGTGCTCTCCAAGGAGCTCGAGACCGACGCCCTACAAGAGATCCCCATAAACTCGTTCTCAAATGACCTAGAGGTCCTAAAGAAACTGAGGTTGAGGTACACCGACGAACTCCACAAGAGGGAAGTGAAGATTTACGAAGAGCTAGCGGAGTCCCTGTTTGAGGTGAGGCTGGGCAAGTACCTTGAGGACGGAAAGGGGGGAGGGAGCTTTGACTCCTTCGTCTTCGAGTTCTTGGAAAAAATAAAGGAACTCTACGTCTCCCTCCTCACTGGCAACCTAGTGTCCAACAACGAGAGGGTAATGTGTAAGGTGACCAAGAAGGTCACCGTAGACGGCAGGACGCTGGACAGGGGGGACATAGCTTTCCTCCCAATAAGGCTGGTCGTGCCTTTATGGATAGTAGAATATATAATCCCCTGCAAGTTAGTAGATAACTGAAATGAAAGTCCCCAAAGTCATCAAGACGTACTGCCCTAGGTGTAAGACCCACACAGAGCACAGCGTCTCCCTCTACAAGTCAGGGAAGAGGAGGAGCCTCTCCGAGGGACAGAGGAGGTACGAAAGAAAGAACCTTGGTTACGGTAGCAAGAGGAAGCCGGAGCAAAAGAGGTTTGCCAAGGTCACCAAGAAGCAGACGCTCATGCTCAAGTGCCAGAAGTGCGGATACACCATAATGAAGCATGGAATTAGAGTCAAGAAGCTGGAGCTCGTTGAGGTGATCAAATGAGGAAGCTGAGGATACTCATTCCAGAACCAAGGACCAAGTTCATAAGGGTGAAGTGCCCAAACTGCGGAAACGAGCAAGTTATCTTCAGCCACGCCACTTTTCCGGTGAGGTGCCTCTCCTGTGCAACACAGCTCGTTTACCCGACAGGGGGCAAAGCAAAAATAGTCGGCGAAGTTATTAGAGAAATGGGCTAAAATGATCTACAACAGACATCCCTTACCAAGGGAAGGGGACGTTTTAATAGCCACCGTTAAGCAGATCTTTGACTACGGAGCTTATGTTTCCCTTGACGAGTACGGTGGTCTTCAAGCCTTCTTACCGTGGAGCGAGATAAGTACAAGGTGGGTCAAGAACATAAGAGATGTGATCAAGGAGGACAGGAAGGTAGTAGTCAAGGTAATAAGGATTGACAGGAGGAAGGGGACAGTAGACGTCTCACTGAAGAAGGTAAACGACGACGAGAAGAGGAAGAAGAACCTCGAGTGGAAGAAGTTACAGAAAATAGACAAGATCCTGGAAATAGTCTCGAAGAAGCTTGGAAAGACGGAAAAAGAGGCCTGGGAGCAAGTGGCGTGGAAGCTCGAGAACAAGTACGGAGACGTGTTCGAGGCTTTGCAGAGGGTTAGCAGGGAAGGGGAGAAGGTACTCTTGGACGCAGGCGTGCCAGAGGTCTGGGTAAAGCCTTTGATGGAGGAGGCAATGAAGCACGTGGAGGAGAAGAGGTACAAGGAGTCTCAAGTGGTAGTGGCAAAGACTAACGACCCCTACGGGGTGGAGAAGATAAGAAAGCTCTTCAGCGAGGCGGTGCCCAAGGAGAACGGCGTGAGTGTTAAGATCTACAGCATCGGAGCACCTAGGTATAGGATAGACGTGGTAGGCACTGACCCAAAGGAGCTGTCCAGGCTACTCGAGGAGGTTATTGACAGCCTTAAGGAAAAGTCTAAAGAGATCGGCGTAGAGTTTAGCGTGGCTAAAGCCTAACCCTTTTTAACCGGCTTTCCCTCCTTTTCCGCATGAAGTGGAAGTTAAGGAAGTGTGTTTTCGACGGCGCCTACACTTTTGAGGAGAAGTGCCCAAAGTGCGGTAGCCCTACTGTTGTCCCACATCCACCTAGGTTTTCGCCCGAGGACAAGTACGTTAAGTACAGACTGGAGGTAAAAAAGGGGAGGAAGTTTAACTGCTAGAGTTTGTCACTACTGTAACGTGGGGCATGTAGCCTGGTTGTACGAACTCGTACACCATTACCATTATATAGACTATGTAGCCGTTAGACGGGTTAGAGTAAAGCGGGTAAAGGGCTATGTAAACAGGAGCAAAGTACTGCATGTGGACTGGTGGCAACACTACACCGCTTGAGAGGCCAGTAGCTGTGAACGTGACGCTGAAGGGAGCTACAACCGGGTAACCGAGAGTCTGCACTGCTTGTATGAACATCTGTACTATCAACGACTGGTAAGCCTTAGGAGTCCACGCCAACACGTAGGACTGGGCCACGTAGTTCTCCAAGGTAGCCGCTTCTGACGCCGTGGCAGGGTTGGAGCCATAGGTCTGGTTTATGGCTGATATTTGATCCTCGATTAGGGTCGAGTTTACGTACTCGTTTATTGGGTACCCTGCTATGGTCGTCATGGCTCCCATGGCCTTTCCTATATCTCCCAGGCTAGTGGTGTAGCCTAAGAAGGGGCCTCCAAGGTCTACCGGGTAGCCTATGAAAGCGTCAGCCCTAAACTGTCCGTTGGAGAAGGAATAGCTTACTGTTATTGCATCGTACGCGACTACATAGGCAGGGGTCTGCTCTGGACTCCCGTTATATGGCCTAATGTGGAAGTCGTTCATCAGCACGTTTGCCGCAAAGCTCTCGTTGTTAAGGAACATTTCCGCCATCAACTTGATCTGCGTCCCGTTTAGCGTATTGTTCTCGTCTATCACCGATCTATTACCTACGACCTCTATCCAGTAGCCGTAGTCCCACCAGCTCAAGATGAAGGAGTGCTGGGGCGTGTTCTCCCTTATCCAGTTGAGCGCCTCAACCCAAGCGTAATTAGGTACAGGGTAGGGAGAAGCTGAAGTGACTATTGCGTTGGGTTCGTTGCTGAACATGATGGCAGAGGACGCGTCAGCTACCATGGAGAGCCCCACGAAGGCCAGGAAAAGCACTGGGACTAGCCTATTTCCGCTCTCCCTTATCTTTGAAACTATGAAGGCCACGCCTGCCCCGGCCAGTGGGGCGACCATGTAAGCGGTATAGTTGAACAAGTAGGGCTGTTCGGAGGTACCGTAAATGCTGACCACTCCAAGCACCATTAGCCAGACTGCAGACAAGTTACCGTTCCTTATTGCGTAGTATATCCCAAGGATAGAAAGGAAGATGGATATGCCGAAGTCCTGCAACATGGCGGAAATTGACTGCGGGATGTACTCTGCCACGGTCTTGTCAATTGGGACGGTTATTTGGAAGAATGGGTTTATGATAGCGTAGTACCTGGACGGAATTGGGGTAACTCCTATATAAGATAGGCCCGCTATCCCTATAACGAAGAGGAAAACCAGCACAGCGGTAATTATGAGGGACCTAGAGTCGGCAATCTCCTTTGGTATAACCTGCTTGAGGTAGAGGTCCAAGAACAGCAACAGCCCTACTAGCAGTAACGAGAACCCGTGGGCTAGGCCAGACATAAAGCCTATGCTGTTCGGGGCAAACGACGTTAAGAAGGCCGTAACTAGGGCCATTAACGTGAAGGACTTTGCAGTTGGTAGGTCGTTCCTGTTCAGGAGTATTATGAGGAATGCGCCAGCTAGCAAGCTTAGGTCAATGTACGTAGAGCCTCCCCAGCTTATCTCAGCCAGGAACAGGGGTAGTCCGGCTAGAGCTCCGTAGGCTGGTCTCTTTTTCTCTATGGCGTAATTTAGCAGGTAGATGGAGAAGAGCACGAATACGCCTCCCCAAGAGTCCTTAGGCAGACCGCCCACTATGTTCTTGTAGGTCAGGGCCGGGGACACAGCTATGACTATTGACGCTATTAGTGCGCCCATCCTGCTCTTGGTTATCCCGTCTACTGCCAAGTAAGTTGCCACAACCCCCAAGCCTGCAAGGGCTATGTCCATGAACATGGTGACAGTGTAGACAGCGTTGGCGCCCAGGTAAGAGAACGGCAATGAAAGCAACGAAACGATAAAGGGAAGACCTATGGTATCCCCTAACTCTATGAAATAGCCCCATGGGTACCACGCGTGGACGTCTGGGGGCACCGCGTACCAGTTTCCGTGTGCTTGGGAGATGAGCAAAGCGTTGTAGAACAAGTACCACGAGTCGAAGCCGTTTATGGCGAGGGGCCAGTCAGCGCTGAGCGTCCTTATAAGTATGGAGACAAGGGTTATGGAGGTGACAGCCAAGGTGTCGATAACTGTAGTCCTCCTCAAGATCCGAGAAACGCCCTTTATTGACTGCATAAGCAAAATGCTGTTGCATGTTTTATAAGCTTATTCCAGAAGTGGGCCCGGAGGGATTTGAACCCTCGACCTCCCGGTTTCTGAGCATGGATATCAGCCGGGCGCTCTAGCCATGCTAAGCTACGGGCCCACTATATTGATTAGCCCGATCAACTTTTTTAAATCTTGTCATCTTTACATTAAGCGTACATTGCGAGCGAGTAGAGAAAAAGCTAGGCCAGCAAACTCAGTTCCCGTGTTTTATTTATACTTTACTAGTAGTGAATAAATATGCTTATACTAAAATAAAGATGAATAACACTTCTATCAAGATATACTAAAAAATATTAAAAAAGAAGGATCGATAAACGGAGGACAAGATGAATGAATTTAAAATAATTGGAGAAATTTATAAAAAGCATTCATGAGAATTTAGAGAATTGTTTTTAAACAGTTTATAGTTTTTCTCTTCTTGGTACAAAATGGGAACTTGGTACAAGATGGGAAACAACCACAAGAAATTGTTTATCCTGTCCGTCCTTTTATTGCCAATAATGTTCAGTTTAATATCCATTTCTTCAACGGGAAACGTAACCCAAGAGATACAATCGCTAAACGCCTCCATTGCAGCGTTAACCAACCACACCGCTGACTACCCAGCAGTGGCAGTCCCCTCTTGGTTGGACACCGGTAGCAACTCGTGGATGCTAACAGCAGCTACATTCGTAGGCCTCCAGAGCGTCCCAGGAGTAGCTCTTTATTACGCTGGTCTGTCCAAGAAGAAGTACGCCGTTAACAGCGCACTGATGGTCTTCTACGCGTTTGCGGCCGTGTTAATAGTCTGGATAATAGCTGGATACAACTTCGGCTTTGGAAAGCCTACTCTAGAGATTAACGGCTACGGCATACTAGGCACTCCCCTGCCTGCGTGGCCCGGTAGCTACGAGGGATCCCAGACCATATACGGGCCTGCAAACACTCCTTTGGACATCCCGACCTCTACATACATATTCTTCCAGTTTGTCTTCGCCGCAATAACCCCTGTACTACTGGCTGGTGGGGTGCTAGAAAGGATGAACTTCAAGGCATGGATGCTGTTTGTGCCTTTCTGGTCTCTCCTGGTGTACAGCCCCGTTGCGTACTGGCTCTTCGCTGGTGGGTGGCTTAACCAACTTGGAGCTGTTGACTTCTCAGGAGGTTACGTGATACACGTTGATGCCGGAGTTGGAGCGCTTGCAGCAGCGTTGGCAGTTGGACCCAGGCTGGCATCTGAGAGGAAACTCGAAGCGCACAGCTTACCGCTAGTCTTGGCTGGGGCAGGACTCATATGGCTAGGTTGGGACGGGTTCAACGGGGGTGACCCAGGAGGAGCGACAATAGACGCCGCAATAGCTGTGCTCAACACTAACATAGCTACCGCCGCGAGCGCCATAACTTGGATGCTGATGGACATAACATTCTTCAAGAAGCCCACGCTTGTTGGGGCGACTAGTGGAGCAATAACTGGACTAGTGGCAATAACCCCCGCAGCAGGTTACGTCAACGGGCTCTACGCCATACTTATAGGCATAGCTTCCGGCTCTATACCGTGGTTAGCTCTGTACAAGTTGGAGCCGAAGCTGAAGGTTGACGACACCTTGGGCGTGTTCTCCACCCACGGAATAGCGGGTATAGTAGGAGGAATACTCACCGGAGTTTTCGCAGACCCCAACGTGACAAAGTACGTGGACCCGGTCCTAGTAGGTGGGCTTTACGGCAACTGGGCACAAGTAGGGATACAAGCCTTGGGAGCAGCAGTGGTGTTCGTCTACGACTTCGCGATAACGTTTGGGCTATTGAAGCTCATAGGCCTATTCATACCTCTACAGGCGCCTCCTGACACCCTACAAGTTGGAGACTACGCAATACACGGAGAAGTTGCCTACTCTGAGCTACTGGCAACGCTGCCTAGTGCCAAAGAAGAAGAGGTAAAGAAAGAGGTCGCCAAGAACCCGAAGGAGGACAAACAGGAGGGTAAGTGAGAGTCAGAGCTGCAGTGTTTTCTTCACTACTCAAGCCGCCCATCGCTCATCATAAGTCATTTTTCCTGCTTTTCCATTTTTGTAGGTTCGTTTAAATTTAAATATCTTCTGTCCAAGAGTAGTGTAGTGGGCCGGTAGCTCAGCCTGGAAGAGTGCGCGGTTCGCACCCGCGAGGTCCCGGGTTCAAATCCCGGCCGGTCCACTCAGCGACGAACCCTTCTCTATCCCTTTGCATCTTTACACGAAAGTCTCCGCGTACTCTATCTTAAGTAATTGGGCTGGCTCCTCGCCAATATTTGAGTCCCGTACTTTAAAACCCAGGAAATCACCGTTAAGGAGCCATGGCACTTCCTCAATGACCTCTCAGGCTCCACCGCGCTAGATTGCGAGCATCAGAGCACGCACGAGAAAGAGGAAATCTGGACGAGGAAGTGCCTAAGACTCCGTGTCTTGAGTTTACCTTAGCCTTTACACCTTTCACTACGGCTTCCAGTCGACCAAATCCTCATTGCTCAACCTTTGGTGCTCTCGTTTACGCTTTAACTTCTGTGCAACGCTATAGTCATGCAGTGTATTCCCCCAAACCCGCCCGTGATCTCTCCCACGTCTGTCACCACGTAATCTATGCCCAGCTCTCTTACCTCCCTTTTCCTAGGGAAGAACGAGTTGTCGACCTTCAGCCTAGAGTACTCCCCCCTTACCTCCTCCAGTAACTTAGCGTACCCCCTCCTCTGCAGATAGGACATAACGTTCTTTGAGTTTACCTCCGAGTCCAGGGCTAGGATTTTGCCGTTGTCAACCGTAAGGAAGTTGGTGGAGTAAGCGATCTGCTCGAGTAGGCTCACCTCAACCAGCGTGAAGCCCTTCTCCTTGAAGAACTCCAGCAAGTTAGTCCTCCTCTTCAGCACGTAGCCCCTCTCCCCCAGCTCAAAGACCTCAGTAGTCGCAGTCTCAAGCGTCTTCCTGTTGCCGACTACCACTCCCTCCATTGGCGCGTTCAAGTACATGTCCAAGTGCATTGCCAGCATGTAGTCGTTCTCGTGGACTGAGGGGTTGTACACCACTGCGATCTCGTTGAACCCCGTAGCTTCAGCCACTTGAAACGCTCCCGCAATGCTAGTCCTGTCTCCGACTCCAAGTACTGCAAAGTCGCCAAAGGGCATGTAGTCCCCGCCCTCCGCGAATGCCGGTTCGGTTACCTCCTTTATCACGCGTTCCGAAAGCCCTTTCAATGCTAGCTTCACCAAGGTCGTCTCCCTAGCCCTTATCCTCTTGCTCATCCTCCCTATCACTACCCCCCTGTCAGTGACTACTGCTTGGTCCCTCGTGAAATACAAGTTGGCTAAGGGCTCCTCGTTGATGACCCTCGGCGTCGATTCCTCAGTGCCCAACGCCTTGTGGGTTAATACAGTGGGCTTGAGGAGGATAACGTTAAATATGGTCTCGGGGTCCAGCCTTTCCACGTCCCTCTTGAACTCCCTTACTTCTCCCTCTAGATCTCCCTCGCCCTCGAACCTTATGTAGTTTAAGGACTCAGAGCTGAGCTCCTGGAGGAAAGACTTGTCGTTTTTTGCCCTCTCCACTATGACGTCCTTCAGCTTGTACACCCTCACTCCCATTTCCCACAAGGTCCCCTGCATCCTCCTGTGTTCCTCTACTGCCTTTGAGAAGTCGAACCTTCTCATGTAAAGGAAGGACTCCGGGTCTAGGATACCGTAGAACATCTCTATGCCCGGCTCGTGGACCATTACAGTTCTGAGCCTCTGCCACTCGGCCTTTATTGCTGACATTACTAGAGAATCCGCAACGGCACATAAAAACTTAGTCTACGCTATTCAATATATTGAAAATTTTGTCTGCAAACTCTTTGAATTCCTCCGGTGTTTCGGACGATATACCCTTAAAGAATAGCTCCTTGTTAAAGGGGATAACGAGCCCGTGTTTCCCCACCTCCTCCCCCTTGTAGAGGTTTACGGCGACGCCGAGGCTCTTATGGTTGTAAAGCTGGCAGAAGGTCTGGAGGTACTTCTCGGTAGAGGATAACACAAAGGGGTTAGGGGTAGATATGGCCAAGGCAAAGTACTTGGCCTCAACTGCCCTATAGAACGCCTCGTACTCTAGGGAGACCACGTGGTCCAGGTGGGTGGGGACGTACACTATGGCTAAGTCGTTGTCATCGAGGTAGTGGGCGTAGACCTTGGCCACCTCCTCAACGTCCACGCTCTTTGGCTGTTTAGCAAAGTACAGGAAGGAGACTCCGTCCTTCTCTGCGTAAAAGTCTCCCCCGTCTATCAGGCTGTCCTCCACTCCAAAGACCTTCGCCAGTACGTTATAGGGCCCGTTCACGACTAGGACAACCTTCATCCTCCTGCCCAGCTCCCTAGCTAGGTAATAGGAAACTGTAGTCTTGCCCACACCCCCCTTGGCGCTCAACAGTGATAACCTTATCACAGATATAATTTAGTTATGTTCCCTAATAAAACCTTATATAATTTAGTTATGTTCCCTAATAAAAATAAGCCCTTTTCTGAATAACCATTCAATTAGTTGAAACTTTTCTGAATTAATATAAGGACGACAACCGTTGCCTTTAGGGCTGGAAGGAGATCAGTGGAGCCGTTATCAGTTTACGCTTAGGAGCTTGCATAATCTCTCGCCTGCCTTTCGCTCCGCGGGAAAATACCAGCGTAAGGCACTTAGCCCTTAATACCGCGTTCTGGCCTCTTAGCTTTATAAAAAACGCCTTCGAAGAGCACTTAATGGTCAAGCTCATAAATTGGAGGCTTATGAAGTTGGAAAGCGAGATTAACGTGGAGAGCAAAGTAAAGGGGGAGGACGCGGACGTCTTGATCCTCCCAGCTGGCAGGAACAAGTTAATAGAGTACTTCAAGTCGGAGGATATAGACACAAAGGAGAAACTGGTAATAAGGCAAGTCAAGAGGGGAAAGCTGGTAAAGGAAGCAAACAAGCTAAAGGGCGAGGGGTTCAGCGTAAAGGTCATCGTCGTCGCTCAAAGTTATTAAGGGTATTTTTTACATACTATTTATGATACGTAGCATAGCCATTAACACCCAGACTCCTCCCATTAGGTTTACCGTGACTTACAAGGACATAGTGGAGAGGTACGGCGTCTTGAGCCTCCCCCTTGACCTCTCCTTGCTCTCCCCAGATGAGTACTACCCCTCAGTTGGAGGGGTGGCCAAGATGATGTTTGGCCTCCTCTCTAGGATCAACGCCAAGAAGCGCTGGGTTTCCCTAGGGCCAGGGTATCCCCCTTCAGCTGTTATGGGCGACGTGGAGTTACACTTCGTGGACCTCCCCGCTGAACAACTCGCCCTGTACACAAGGTTTAAGGAGGGTATATACAACGAGAGCCACGGAGTCTCAAAGTACGACATCAACGGCGAGGACTACATAGCCTACGCTACTTACAACTGGCTCTCGGCCCAGAAGTTGCTTGAGTTCTACTCCGACACAGACGTGTACTTCGTAAACGACTTCCAACAGCTCTTGGTCGGGGGGATTATTGGGCCATCGGCCCCAGCAGTGCTCTGGTACCACATACCCTTCGTGCCAGAGAAGCTGAACCCTAGGCTCAGAGAGTTCTTAATAAGGTCTTTTGAAGGCTTCGACTCGCTGATCTTCAGCACAAAGAGGGACTTAGAGGGCTTGATAAGGACTGGGGCGAAGGTAAACGCGAGGCAGATCTACCCCTTCATCGACCCAAGGAGCTACTCGCAGAGGAGCAAGAACGACGTGGAGAGGGTGGAGGAGAAGTTCGGCATAGGGGAAGACGAGAAGGTTGTCCTCGTCGTTGCCAGGATGGACCCGATAAAGAGCCAGGACGTGGCAATAAGGGCAATAAAGGACCTAAACGTGAAGCTCGTCCTAGCTGGGGACGGAAGCTTCACGAGCAAGACACTGGGCCACAACAAGGCAGGGATGTGGGCTAAGAGGCTAAAGGACTTAGCGAGGGAGCTGAAGGTGGAGGGCAAGGTGGTCTTCACGGGCTACGTCACAGACGAGGAGCTCATGGCCCTCTATCAGAGGGCCGACGTTGTGACTTTGCCCTCAAACATAGAGGGCTTCGGGCTCGCGGTTTGTGAGGGCTGGCTCTACAAGAAGCCAGTAGTGGTGAGCAAGGGGGCTGGGGCCAGCGAGCTGGTGATCGAGGGAGTGAACGGCTACACCTTCTCCCCCGGAGACCACGAGGGAATGGCCAAGGGCATAGAGGGCGCGTTGAAGGGAGGGGAGAGGCTCGGGGAGATGGGCTACGAGACCGCCAAAAAGTGCTTTGTAGACAACGCCGTAAACGAGGTAAAGGCAGTTCTTGAGGAGGCAGTGAGCTCCTACAGGGTATGAGGTCATGGTACACTTCTACGCCTTCCTCTCCAACGGGCTCACCTCTGCCTTGGAAAACGACGGTAGCATAGATTGGTTCCCCTGCCCAAGGTTTGACTCGCCCTCTGTTTTCACTAAGCTCTTGGACAGAGAAGGGGGACACTTCGCCGTAAGGCCCCTAGTGGAGTACGTGTACAGGAAGGAGTACTTGAGGGACTCCCTAATCTTGGAGAGCGAGTTCAAGGTAAAGGACGGGAAGAGGCTTAGGCTCGTCGACTTCCTCCCCCTCTCCCTTCCTGGGATAATAAGGATCTACGAGAGCGAGATACCCTTCTACGCTGAAGTGAAGCCTTCCTTCAGCTACGGACTCATAAAGCCTGGGGTAGAGGTAAGGGAGGCAGGATTGATCTTCAAGAACCCGACGTCCAAGGAGGGGGTAGAGGTGTTGGTACACGGGGACTTCCAGATAGAGGGGGACAGGATACTGTTCAACCCGGGTAAGGGATACCTCTACCTCCTCTACTCCAAGGACTTGAGGTACGGGCTGTTCAGCCAGAAGGGCTTCGTGTACTCAAAACCCTACGAGGCCTTAGAGAGGGCCCTCAAGTACTGGAGGGGACAGCTCGAAAAGGCCAGGAAGACCAAGACCTTTGAGGAGGAATTCAAGAGGTCCCTCCTAGTCCTCCTGGGGCTCATCTACACCCCCTCCGGTGGGATAATAGCTTCCCCCACCACTTCCCTCCCGGAGATAGTCAGAAAGGAGAGGAACTGGGACTATAGGTACGTGTGGGTGAGGGACGCGTCGTACTCCGCAGAGGCCTTAATAAAGGCAGGGCTGGCTCTGAGGGGGAGGGACATCCTTAGCTTCCTCACGTCTATGATAGACCCCTCCTCAAAGAGCTTTGACCACCCCTTCTACAGCGTGGACGGCACAGCTCCCCCAGCTGAGGAGGAAGTCCCCTGGTTGGAGGGCTACAAGGGCTCTAGGCCAGTGAGGATAGGCAACGGGGCTTACCTACAAGTGCAGAGCGACATAGAGGGGGCCTACCTGCACGCCCTCTACGAGTACTACAGGGCAACCGGGGACAAGGAGTTCGTCAGGGACGTGTGGTGGGCAATAGAGGCAATAGCTAATTGGGTAAAGAACTCCTGGAAAGAGAAGAGCACAGACATCTGGGAGCAGAGGGGGGTGTACGAGCACTTCGTCCACACCAAGGTGATGGACTGGGTTGCAATGGACAGGGCGTACAAGCTGGCAGAGGAGGTGGGGGTGGGCAGGGTGGAATGGAAGGAAGTTGCAGAGGAGATAAGAGAGGACGTCCTAGCCAACGGGTACTCGGAGAGGAAGAAGAGCTTCGTGAGGTACTACGGTAGCGAGGAAGTTGACGCAGCACTCCTAACCCTGCCCCTCTACGGCTTCGTGGACGCCAGAGACCCCAGGTTCCTCTCCACCTTGGAGAGGATAGAGAAGGAGCTCTCTGTCTCCAAGGGGCTCCTTCTGAGGTACAGGGAGGACTTTATAGGGGAAGTAGTAAACCCCTTCACCCTTGTCTCCACTTGGCTCGCAAGGGTGTACGTTAGGCTAGGGAAGATAGAGGAGGCAGTGGAGACGCTGAAGAGGCTGGTTGAGTGCTCTACTGACCTAAAGCTCATGGCAGAGCACTACGAGAGAGGGACGTGCGAGCCCATGGGCAACTTCCCCCACGTCTTTCCCCACTCTGGGTTAATAATGGCAGTGACGGAAATAGAGGAGATGGGCAATGGAAACTATGGCTAAGAGGTACTTAGAGGAGGCAGTGGAGGAGGTGGAGAAGTACGGCTCCTTCTCCTCAATGTACTTGATAGTGAAGAAGCTGAGGGACGAGTTCGATAGGCTTTCCAAGGAGGAGTTCAGGGAGTACGACTTTAAGATAGACGACCTGGTGCTCCTCTCCTTAAAGGGAGAGATGTGTAAGGTTAAGCTCCTCGTCTCCTCCTTCTTAGTCCACGACTACCTTTCAAGGAAGTACGTCGTACAGGACGGACTGTTCTACTTCAGGTGGAGCAAGAGGATCTTCGTATATAGCCCTAGAGTGGAGTCCCACCTCCTCTACCTCGTTAGACTGGGCTACCTAGAAGGGGGCAAGAAGTTCAAGCTGAGCAAAAAGGGTAAAACGGAGGCAGATTCGATAATGTCCATCCTTGGTAGAGAGGAAGTGAAGGATATAACTAGCCTGGTGGAGAACGTTATTAGGGCTAAGAAGTTAAAGGATTTAAAAAGGTACGTCAAGGAATACCTCTTTGCTACAGTATAGTTAACCTTAAAATCTATTTAGAGAATTAATGGCGATGTTTGAAAGAATACTCGTGGCCTACGATGGTTCAGAGAACGCCAAGAGAGCGTTATTACAAGGAATAGAGTTAGCAAAGCTATTTAACTCACGTCTGTTCGTAGTGGAGGCAATAGACGTGACGGTGTTCTATAACGCAGGGATATTGCCCCCGCTCTCGGCCCTAAAAGACCTAGAGAAAAAGGCTAAGGCGGATATGGCCGAGGCAACGGAGCTGGCAAAAAGCCAAGGAGTGGACGTCATCACGGACGTGATTGAGGGAGATCCTGCCACTTCAGTCCTAGACTACGCCGAAAAGAACAACGTCGATTTAATACTAGTGGGTAGTCGTGGACTCTCCAGGTTTAAGAAGGCCTTCCTGGGTAGCGTGTCCACTGCTATACTCAACCACGCCAAGGTACCGGTAATGGTAGTGAAGTAGCGGACTTTTCTGACCCCCTCCTCGCCCTGCGAGGGTTCTGCCTAGGTCTAAGGCGTTACTCCCCCTTAAAGGAGATACCCCGTGATGTGAAGAGAAAGGAAAGAGAGGTTTTCCAAAGCGTTGACTTCTTCACTTCTAGTTTCACAATGTTTAACGCTCCGCTAACGTTGGTGTGAAGTTTACGGCCAAAAGGACAGTTTACGACTCCCCTAGGCCTTCTATCAACTTCAGCGCCGTGGTAAGCGCAGAATCTTGACGTGTTATACTCAACAACTAGATATGTGTTTATACCATCGTAAAGCTTGTTCACTATAGCGCCAACTTGCGATAAGACCAAATGTTCACAGCAAACTTGTTAACCCTTGTTATTAAAAGTCTCGGCCCCTTTATACTAAACTTCCTTCTTGATAAAAGAGCTACAAACCTCGTTTTTAAGGCTAGGAAAAGGTTCAGTTCCTACAAAATTACCCTACGCTTTTGGTCCAGGGCTTTACACGTGAAGTAAAATCTTGAAAGTCAGGAAATCTTTCCCTTAAGTTCATCGTAAGCTTTCTTTACCTCCTTCAAGAAGTCCTCAAACGAAATCAACTTTACGCTCTTTTCCCCATTCTTGTCGTCGTCTTTAACCGGTATTAGCACTTGAAGTTTATCAAACTTCTCAAGAGTTAGGAGTCCAGCAATCCTCTCAGCGTAAAGCAGAGCGGGTAAAGGTCTTAGGACTATCCACACATCGTCCCAATTCTTACTGTATTTCTCGTATGTTTCGTTAATTTCATGTATAGGATCTTTTCCAAAGCTTGTCTTTGCGTCAATTGCCACATATTTACCTTTAACTCTCGCTTGTACGTCTGGCACTTGACTACTCTCCAATCGTTCCTCTACCTTGACGTCCTTCACGTCTAAGCCTTCGTTCTTGATTAAGTAGTAAACAATGACGTCCTTCAATCCCTTGTGTTGTGAGCTTTCAACGCCACCAACAGAGGCCTTATGCAGATACACATCGTAGTTAGGACCGTACTTTTCCTTTAAATACGTTTTCGCCGTGTTGTATATTAGATTAAAGGAGGCATCGATTTGCTTTAGCACCTCGAAAGACTTAGCTTTTTTGAAATCTAGATCGAGACCAGAAGCGCCGTAAGCTAAAGCAGTTAATAGCTCATTGGTTAGGCTATATTGGATTGCTTTCTTGTTTTCGCTCGCGAGTTCCTCGTCCACAAGCAAATAGTGGGGAGAAAGATGGAGCATGTATTTCCTGTAAAGGCTGAAAGGTACAATAAATACCTTGAACTGATAGCCCATAAGGCTGGGACCTGTCTCCTCAAAAGCTTTTTCAACGTAGTCCTCGTTTTCCACAAATAGTGCGGGGTCAAAGACGTAGATGCCCTCCCTGTATCCCGACTCATCCGTTTTCATCTCGTTGAGTTGGTTTGGATTCTCGATGAAAATGGGGTTAAAATCCTTCCCGCGTTTAATCTTTGTTATTTCCAAGGACAATCTAGCTAAACTGTACTGAATTCCCTTCTTTCTCTCGTCGTAGACTATTACAGTAGATTCGTCAATATTTGTAAACGCTTCAACGCCCTTTTCTATGTAGTCGTAAAGTTCTTCCGGAATATTTCTCCTTTTCCTCCTCTCTTCTTCTTTTTTATAGGCAGCAGATACTATTTGAAGAGAAGACGTTAAATGCGGGCCAGTTTTACCTTTTGCTCCTAGATATACCTCTATAATCTTATACATTAAGGTCCTGGCACTGGACCCCTCGCCATATGCTCTCCTTTTTCAAATACGCAACTCAAGGTTGCGCTGTACCACTCGTCTGGAGAATCCCCTTCCTCTATAACCTCTGCCAAACACTCGTCGACGAAGCTAAGAAGCCTATACTCCTTCATTTGGTTTAGTTTATCCCTTACCTTGTCTATAACTGCCCTAGCTTGTTCAGCGTATGGGCGAGCCTCATCGTAGGTTTTATGCCAATCAGAATACCAAGTAACCAGATAAGTAATTATTGCCCCAGCAACTACAGCAGAAAGCCCAAGGGCAGAAATAATTGAGGCCTCTGCCTTGTTTGCGCTACCAACTAGCTCTCTGCTGATCTCAAGAACGTTGGACACGCCAAGTTGATTAGCGTACTCTGCAATTCCAGCGTCACTGTAATCTGTAGGAGGCCGCACAAACTGAAGCACCAGCACACCATAACCACCAATAGTTGCCGAAGTACCTTGATAGACTAACCCTACAAGGCCTAGCCTTTTGCAACCACTTAGGCAAGAAAGAGAGGAGAAGATTGGAGCACCAATTAAAGCATCTAAAGAGTCAGGAAATTTCTGAAGCTTACCATCGTTGCCAACTAGATGCTCACAAAACTGTGGGTTTAGTAGAGAGTTCTGGGATCCCGCTGCTAGCAAGACTTGGCAGAACGCATTCATTACGCTTATTGGTGTAGGAACGTAAATTAAGGATGAAGGGAGAAGATAAGGCGGTAACTTAACACCTACTGGATTACTATTTGTCATTACGCCAAGGAATGGAAGAGGAGGACGAGCAGAGATTACTCTTAGAATTCCTTGAAGAGGATCCGTAGTATACTTGCCTCCTGACTCATATATAAGGCTGCCAAGCCCTACGGTCAAATCATCTTCAGGGTATCCTAAAAGATAGGGTAAGTAGTTCATTACTACCCCTGCTCCCACTTTATTCTCAAACGCGTCTATGATCCATCCAACTACGGGGGTTTGGCAACCCTCTGGTAATCCAGGCTGCACCCAAGCTCTAGAGAGCCTCGAAGTCCTCACTTGAAGAACTATTATGTTTGAGGGGGCGTTCCTTATTGCGTCAAAAAGGTAAACTCCCTCTTCAGCTTTGAGTGTAAACTCAGTAGTGCCCTGATAGGCGTGAAATGCCTTATCTTGTATCCAGTAATTCGACTTCCCGCCTATGTAGTAATAGTTTCCCTCGTTTGACCTAATTATTATTCCGTGCCTCATTGCTTGAAATACGTTTTTAGTACTAATTGAAACCCTGCCAGATACTGCCAGTGCTGGAAAAACCTCGTAAGGTGTTCCAGAGCTAAGAATTCCTTTCAATCCTTGAGCTGTACAGACTGCAGTGTCCCTTGTAGCGTAGAGTGCCACAGTAGAGCCTACTATAGCACCAACTAGTCCATCTGAAAGTATTGATGTAACAACTGTCTCTGTCATATAAAAATTCTTGGTGTTATCAAAATAAAAACTTAGATAATTTATGGACTACATGAATTCACAGGAAGCTTCGGGCCAGGAATAATTAGCACTGCAGGAATGTTAGGAGTAGAACTGGGTGTGCGAACAACAATTTCATCACTTCCATAAAATTCAATTTTATTCTGAACTGATGCAATAGATTTTTCCGAATAAATCAGAAGAATATTTTCAACATTCAGTTTAGAAATTTCAGACAATAGCTTAACGTATTGAAGAACAGTAATCAAGAGAGTTCTTTCATGAGAATTCTTTCGCACTCTTCAAACATCTTCCTTACCGTTTCAACATACGATTTAATATCCTCTACACCTAGCTTCATCTCGTGAAATCCCCAGACGTGAAGATAATACGCACTGCTCCACCCGCTAATTATCCAGTCACCAACTATATGAGCTAAAGTGTTTACTGCTTTTCCCAGAGTGTAAATATACCATCTATCTTTGATGAACTGTTGGTACTCGTTTATGTTGTACTTTTCAGCCAAAGCCTTTACTACCTCTTCAGCCACTTTATATGCCTTCTCAGAAGCTTGAACGGGATCGCCTTTTTTAAGATATTCCTTAACTTCATTAAGGTATTTCTCAGCTAATTCCATCCTTACCTTTAAGCTCTCTTTAGGGTCCTTCACAGCTATTGCAGCTATTATCAAATCCTCCACATTTATCCCTTTTTCTTCAGCCCTCTTTATTAACTCTTCCACGATTTAGATTTTGCAAGGAGCAATTAAAAACTTGAAGCAATACATTAACTACTTACTGTGTAGGAAATTTTCAAGGGAAAGAACTGTACTCCTGTTGCTCTAGAGATTTCGGGAATCCGTTCCTTGTTACAAGCTACAAGGCCTGGTCGTTGAGCGGTTTCATATAAAAAGGAAAACGAGTTGAGAAAGCAAAAAGTTTTTTCCCCACGAAGAAAATTTATCGATATGTGCGGAGAACTTCTCGACATTGATTACGGATCAATGAGTTTGTGGGATCAATACATAAGAGAGGACGTAATGAAGGTTTATGTGGCTACGTCGAAGGTTCTCGAGTTATACCGTCAAGTTGAGCAGTACGCTAATCTAACTTATGATAGATTAGACGATAAAATGAAGGAAATATTGTTAGGAGGAGTTATAAGGAAGGAGGATGGATCCTTTGATTACACGGAAAATAGCAGTGCTAAATTTTACAAGGACGTCTTTGGGTTAACGTTGGACTAAAACGCTTACGTGCATTCACTTCAAGCAAACACTTCCGTTCCTATTAAAATCAAAATAACAAATCCAATAAAGTTGGGATCCTCTGATAAATCAATTAAGACTTATATTCAAGAAATGAACAACTTAGCGAAGAAGATAATCGGTGTCGGTGGAAATTACCCGCAGGGGAATGTTGTAAACGTTTCCTTAAGTGATTTAAACGGAGTTGTAGAGGCTTTCAAGGAGCTCCTTGAGGCTTTACTCAATTTCTCATCAGTTTACAACCCGAAAACGTTCTTTGTAACCTCCTTGACTGGCAACACTCTCAAAGCGTTTTTGGAAGCTTATGATAAACTGAACGATCAAGGCGTTAGGAATGCAGTATTTAGAAAGTTTGGGGTGCAACCTCTAATTGATTTCTCTCAGAATATAGGGCAAAGAGAATACGTAATATATGGATATAGGGACACCTCTTTAGGCCGTTATATTACAAATCTCAACAAAATGGCTAACGTCTTTTTACATGATTTTAAAACAGAAATTATACAGCTAGAAAGTGATACAGAGAGATTTCGAATCCTTACTTAGCTACTACACATCCTCTCCTCTAGGAAAAGTGATAAGAGATGCTTGGTGGAACTGGATACAATGTTTCATATCTCAATCTAATCCTTCAACAGTAATGTGTGAAAACACTTATAGCGAGGGCTACTACAGGGACTGGTCTAAAGAATATACCCTTGTGGAAATGCTTGAGGAATTTTCGATTCCTCTCTTGCTATATTATGAATTAGAACTAGAAAATGATCAAGATTATTTAAGAATGAATTTGGAACCTAAGCATCGTGTGTTTATTCCTAGGGAGTGAGGATAAATGAATAAGGAGAAAAGAGAAGGAGACGTCAAGGAAAGAAGAGACGAGTCGTATTATTACAGGGCCAATAAAAGTTTTGAGGACGAGAATGAGTTAGATAACTCAGCTCAAGAGTCTAGAAAAGTGTTACGAACAATAGTCCTTTTAGATAAAGGACTGACGGGGAAAACCAAATTGAATAAGGATCTAACACTTGTTTATAGGAAACAAGACTAAGGCTCGAGAATAGATTCAAACTTCAAAAACACTTAAGAAGATTAAAAACAGAAAAAGGGGAATATGAGGCTAGCCACTACCATTTACGCAAGACCACCTAAGGGTGACTGCCTTGGCTTGCCCTTTGGGAGTGGCGGGCTGAACCCCTCGGGCTTTCGCCCTCGAGGCTTACACCCCCACCCCATCAAGCCCATGTTTTTTGGGTGGGCTCCCGCAGGCCCCCTTTCGGAGACCTGCACGGCCGCCTCTTTTCGGGGAGGGGTTCTCGCTTAGATGCTTTCAGCGATTACCCCTCAGGGCGTGGCTGCCCGGCAGTGCCCTACCGGACAACCGGTAGACTAGAGGCCCCGGTACCCTGTTCCTCTCGTACTAGGGGTACCTTCCCCACAAGCGGCCCACACCCCCAACCCTTAGAGTCCGACCTGTCTCGCGACGGTCTAAACCCAGCTCACGTTCCCCATTAACGGGCGGGCAGCCCTACCCTTGGGGGCAGCTGCACCCCCAGGGTGGGAAGAGCCGACATCGATGTAGCAAACCGCGGGGTCGATGGGAGCTCTCGCCCGCGACGACCCTGTTATCCCCGAGGTAACTTTTCTGACATGCCCAGCCCCCACGTGTGGGGGCATGAGCGTTCGCTAGGCCGCGCTTTCGCGTCGAGTCCCCGTACTTTGAAGGGACTCGTCAGGCCAGCTTTTGCCCTTGCACTCTACGGCGGCGTCCTGTACCGCCTGAGCTGACCTTTGGGCTCCCGTGTTACCTTTTCGCGGGAGTGCCGCCCCAGCCGAACTGCCCACCTGACGTTGTTCCCCTTTCGGGGTTAGGTTCCCGAGCACCCATGGGTGGTGTTTCACTTTTGGCTCCACCGCCCCCGAAGGGACGGCTTCGACGCCTCCCACCTACTCTACGCATAGGCGCCCGGGAACCAGCGCCAGGCTGCAGTTAAGCTCTACGGGGTCTTCTCTCGGGGTTGGGGGTTGCGGGACTGTGAACCCACTCTGGGCGTTCATGGGGCCCCGGTCTGGGACAGTGGGGATCTCGTTGATCCATTCATGCACGCCGGAACTTGCCCGGCAAGGCATTTGGCTACCTTGAGAGGGTCAGAGTTACCCCCGGCCTTCAGCGGGGCTTCGCCCGGTTGAACCCGGGTTTAACCGACCGCCAGTGGCCAGGATTTAGCCCCCGTTCACACCCTTACGGGCTAGCGGGGACCTATGTTTTTATTAAACAGTCAGATCCCCCTGGTCACTGCGACCTACCACTGCAGGGTCACTACAGTGGTAGGCATCCCTTCTTCCGAAGGTACGGGACCAATTTGCCGAGTTCCCTAGACCGGGTTAACCCCCAGACGCCTTGGGCTTCTCACCTAGGGGCACCTGTGTCGGTTCTTGGTACGGTCCCGGAGGATCGCTCCGAGCTCCCTTTTCACGGGGACCAGGGATCAGGGGAACCCCCCATACGGGAGGCCCATCGCACCTTCGCCCCCTTCTCACCATTACGGCTCTCCAGGGGCTTAAGTACTTGGGTGGGGCGGTGGCCCCACTCCCCCTACCCCGATCCGTCAGGAGCCCGGCTCGCGTTGCCGCACCTACCTCCGAGGCAGGGGAATATTAACCCCTTTCCCTTTCGGCAGGTACCAGTTAGGCCCTGCCTTAGGACCGGCTCACTCCCGGCTGACGACCATTGCCGGGAAACCCTTGCCCTTCCGGCGAGGGGGATTCTCACCCCCTTTCGCTATTACTGCCGCCGGGATCTGCACCCGCGGATGGTCCAGTGGACCTCTCGGCCCACCTTCTGACCAACCGCGGCGCCTCCCTACCGAGTGGGACCCACTGGATCCCACCCCCCGGGTCTCGGTGGCTGGCTTGAGCCCCGACCAATCTTCGGGGCCCCCAGCCTCGGCGGGTGAGCTGTTACGCACTCCTTAGAGGATGGCTGCTGCTGGGCCCACCTCCCCGCTGTCTAGGGCTGGGGACGCCCTTCTGGTTGGCACTTAGCCAGCACTTAGGGACCTTAACCCGGGTCTGGGTTGTTTCCCTCTTGCCACCCGACCTTACGCCGAGTGAC
>JALBWU010000007.1:77500-317212 GCA_022678445.1 Candidatus Aramenus sp. CH1
GCCGTTACCCCACCAACAGCCTGATGGGCCGCAGTCCCATCCTCGGGCGCCCCTGAGCGGTGACAGCTCAGGGGCCTTTCGGCAAGGGGTCGTTCCAGATCCCCTTGCCCGCCCCGGATTAGCCCCAGTTTCCCGGGGTTATCCAGGTCCCGAGGTTAGGTTGACCACGTGTTACTCAGCCGTCCGCCACGCCTCCTTACCGGAAGCGTACGACTCCCATGGCTTAGCCCTACCCCCATAGCGATCCGGTCCGGCAGGATCAACCGGAATTGGGGAGTGGGGTGCTTTTCACTATCTCGGCTCCCCTTGTCGGGAATGAGGAGTCCCAGAGTTATTAGCTCTGGGGTTCTCATCCCCCCATAGTCATCGTGAACTCCCCCGCCGGAGGTTTTGCCTCCGGGGGGAAGTGTGCAAGAATATACTTGATACAAACCAGATATAAAGCTAACTTCTTGCTACTTTGATAGTTCCCCCTTGGGTCTGACGAGGGGGTTAAGGGTGGTCTGTTGTATTAAGAGGATTTTCATGAAAACTTTTTAGCGAGAAATGAGAAAATGTAAGCCCTGCAGTCCAGTAAACGAAGGAGTTGTTAAAAGTTTTTAGAAAAATCACGGTTTTGTGAAAACCTTTCTGCGTAGTGTTTGATTTTCCCGGTAAAAAGTTTAACAACTTGCGTTTCTGGAGAAAAGGGTTTTGACACTAGAGTCCCACTATCCCGGGGACAACTCTCTGGGCTCACAGTAGGTTCACTACAAAGGTTATCGCTATCCCGGTCGCTATCCCCAGTTCAGCCAGGTCCCTTGTGCCCTTGTTGGAGCCTTTTGCCAATCCCTTGTACATCTCCAGGGCTACGAAGAGAATACCGCCCATGGCCAACGCGTTGAACGCCACAACTAGCAGGTCGGACCCGAGGGAGTAGGAAAGTAGAGAACCAAGGAGGGTGGGGGTACCGCCCAACGCGTACATGGCGAGGAGGTAGCTTCTGTCCACTTCCCTCCCTAGGAAGGGAGACACTATGGGGAAGCCCTCGGTTACGTTCTGCATGGTCAGCCCCACTACGAGGGGGAGGAGGAAAGATGAGAGCCCCTCCCTAAGGGAACCGCCTATGGCAAGCCCCTCCGTGAAGTTCTGGAGCCCTATCCCAAGGGACACGACCAGGGACGCTGTCTTGGCGTAGTCCCTCCTCACCCTGGAGGAGTAGAAGTGGAACCCTAGGTAGGAGGAGGTGAAGGGGACTATGAAGAGGGCATAGTATTGTCATCCCTGCAACAAGGGGTAGGTACCGGAGAACACATCCATTAGCAGGTAAACCAAGATGCCTAGGGCAAGGCCGATTAAGAACCGGTACCACTTCCACGAGAGCCTCTTAAATGTTATGGGGTAGGTGAGGAAGATGGAGAAGGCCACCAGTGAGGAAAACGCCACTAACTGTATTACTTGTCCCATACTCACTAAGTGTCGGCTGAGTTTAAAAGAATTACGCCCCATCGTAAATTTCTTTTTACTAGGACTTTCAGTTTTCCCGGGCAGTTCCTCAGCCATGCAAAAGGCTTTTCAACCCAAATCGAAATGTTATCCATGGGACTTCTCCTAATACTTGGGATAATAGTGCTAGTTGTGGACTTCGTCTTCTCCATGTGGAACAGCTACAACGCTGGTAGGATTTCCGCAGTGAGACCTGTTACAGGAAAGCTCTTCTACGCCCTTGGCGGTTTCCTTCCAATGGGCTACGTCCTCGCCATAGTTATAACCTTCATCGTGAGCTACTTGGGCTACATAAGTTACTCCTCTGCAGTCTTCCTCCTCTCCTTTTCCTTTCTCTTCTTTGGCTTGGCCTTCATAGTCTGGGGAGTGATGGCCACCTACGTCACGGCGAGGACTGCGGTGAGGGGAGGGGGGTGGTTAGCTTGGCTTGTGACGATCTACGACGCCTTCGCCACAATATGGGACGCGTGGGACTACATCTCGGGGTTCTTCTCCAACGTCAGGAGCTTGAGGAGGGCTATTGACTCGAGCGACTTCTCGCTCATAGACGTCGTCCTGGTCTTGGCGACCGCATTTGCAGCTGCGTTCCTCGTGACTTACGCTGCCTACAGGGAGGGGAGAAAGGCGGGGAGGTTGCTCTACTAGGTGGACAGTGCTCCCCTAGAGCCCTCCACGGCGTCCACTGTGGGCATGGACAAGTGGCAGGGAGTTGGGGACAAGGGTTTTACACGCTAGATGGAGGCCCTGCCCAAGGGCCAAGCTCCTAAGGACACACTGCTGGACACAAGACGTGCAAGGGACTCCCCCTCCTACCTGACGCTACGTCCAGTGCCCACGAGCCAGCCTTAAGTCTGCCCCGCGAACTTTTTGTCTGCCGTCCCTAGTCCTTGAAGGCCCGCTATAAGCTTCTCCACGGGGCAGTAGACCTCCCTCTCCTCGTCCTTCACTATCCACGAGGACTCCATGAGGCTGTTGATGTAGTTGTAGACCTCCGAGTCGTTTATCTCCCTGCCCTCGTGGAGCTCCAAGGCCCTCTTTATCTCGCTCCACCTACTACAGCCCTCTGCCACCTTCCTCATTATTGCTAAGTACCTTCCCCTTGCTATTGGCCTCTTGGAGAGGAAGTTCTCGAACTCCTCCAAAACGAGCTCCTTCGCCCTCCTTGTCGTCCTCCTAATGCTTTCGTCGAAGTCCCTGGTGTTCACGTAGTAGTAGCCAAAGTACGTCAGCCAGCCCGGGATGCCCCCTAGCTCCTCGTACGCTCTCTCGTGCTTCCTGAACTCCACTTTGGCCTCCTCAAAGCCCCTCTTCAAGAACTCCACGCTATCCTCCCTGCTAAAGGGCTTTAGCTCCACCTCGTTCATGGCCCTCCCAAACAGGGGGGACTTGGGGTTGTCCACTCCGAGGAAACGGTAGAGCAACCTCATCTCGCTACCGCTCATGACCACCTTGACCTTCCTCAAGTTGTCGAAGACGTAGGCTAGGGGGTTGAGCAAGTCGGCCCCCCTTAAGTTAATTAGGTCCTGGGCCTCGTCAAACGCCACCACTACCCTTTCTTCAGCCCAGTCGTTCAGCGTCTCCAGGAGGTCGGTGAAGTTGAGCTTGTCCTTCTTCCCCCAGTTGAACGTTATTTCGTTCCCCGCTGCGTTGACGCCCTTGATCCCCCTGAGGAAGTCCAACAGGGAGGGGAACCTCTTTGTGAGCTTTCTCACCTCCTTCTCCACCTCCAGCAGGAAGTCCTTGTAGGGAATGTACGCCCTGTCCTCGAACTTCCTTAAATCCACGTATATGTTGGGCGCGCCGAGCTCGTTGATGGCTATCCTCAGCACGGACTACTTCCCAGTCCTCCTTAGACCAAGGACAAGGGTCATGGGCGAGGACAGGGACTTCACGCTTTCTATCTCCCTCTCCCTGTCGAAGAAGTCCCTTCTGTCCTCCTTGGGCATTAGGTCGAAGAGCAGCTTAACTTATACCCCCTTAAGTAAATAAGCGTTGAAGATGACGCAAACTGACGCAAACGCCTCTCGGCACGCGAGACGCTACCTCTTGCACCCCAGCTGAAGGCTACTTGAGACGCAGTAGGAGGAAGGCCACGGTGACGTAAAACCGGAGGATAACAAAGTTAGTCAAAGATAAACGATTTATATTAAAAAATAAATTAAATTAACGAAGGAAAAATGGAAGAGGCGTGGTATTCTCTACCTAAAGAAATAAGAGAGGGCATAAGGTACGTCTCGGCGATGTTCTACCCAGAGGGGCTAATGCCAAGGTGGAAGAAGATGAGGCCAATGGTGTTCTCCCTGTCGAAGCAGGTAAAGGGGTACTCCCTACAGCAGGTCATAGAGGAACTGGAGCACTTCGACTTCTTCAGGGAGTACTTCAAGGAGGAACCGCTGAGGGACGTGAAGTTGCCCGCCTCATACATAAAGCTCTTCGACGGGCTCGTGGAGGACTTAAAGTCGCATCGCTTCCTCGACGACGTGGCGACGAGGTTCCACGTGATAACGGAGGGCGTGTTGGCTACTGTGGGCTTGAAGGTACTCAACGAGACCTCGAGGAAGTACGGGCTCGTCAAGTTCAACGAGGGCGTCAGGAACATCATAGAGGACGAGGCGAGGCACGTCAACTACGGGCTGTCCTTAATACAAGACCAAGAGTACGCGGTGAGGAGGGTCGAGGAGCTCTACCCCCTTGCAGTGCAGATAATGACGGACAGCAGGGAGAAGTTGGAGCCAATGGGCTACTCGCTCAAGGAGCTCCTGGCGTTGATGGAAGAGCTAAAGAGGGCCAGGATAGAGAAGATAAAGGCGAGGGTCACAGCTTAAAGGCCTTCTTGAAGTTCTCCTCAACCTTTCTTTTTACCTCCTCTAACTCTATTTCTTTGACTTTTGCTATGAACTCCAGCGTGGGGATCACGTCTGTGGGCTCGAGCAGTTTCCCCTTGTACTCGTAGCCACCGTCGCTCTCCGTCAAGAGGATCTCTAGTGGTGCCCTCTCTAACACCGCCCTGTGTTTCGCTTGAAAGGTCACGGAGGGGTTTATTGTCACGAAGTATCCCGCACCCTCTATGTCCTTCAAGAGGTCAGTTGGCCCGGAGTACCAGTGCAGTATTGCCCTCTCCACGTCGTGGTTCAGGAGCAACTTTAGGGCGTCTGCCCAAGCGTCAAGCGCGTGGACGTTTACCGTCTTGCCCTGGCCCTCCTCCAAGAAGGCCTCGAAGTACTTGGCTTGTAGCTTCCTTGAGGCGCTGGAGAGCCTATAGTCAAGCCCTATTTCCCCTAGGAAGTCGGCCCCCTCCACTAGGGACAACACTTCCTCTAGCTTCTCCTTCCCCACGTTCCACGGGTGTATCCCAACGCCCTTCAAGACGTTCTCGTCCTTGAGCTCGAGGTTGGCCAAGGAGGAGCGGTAGTCCATGCCGACGGAGGCTATCACGAAGCCCTCGTACTTCTTCTTTAGGTTAACGTAGTGACAGTGGGCGTCGTAGTACACGGGGAAAAATGGGGTTTCTAGAATAAAACCTTTCACGACTTTTCCGGCTTTCCTGGAATCCCTGGCTTCTCAAGTTAGAGGACGACTCATCGATGGCAGGGGTGAGAGGGCTTTCCCGCGTTACACCCTCTCCCCGGTTACCTCCGCGGTGAGCTCCTTCATGAACTCCCTGTGCCTCCTCCTCATGGTTGTGGAGGCGTTGAGGTGGAGGAAGAAGTCGTGGGTGCTCTCCATAACTTCACCGCAGATGGGGCACTGGTAGTCGTTGTTAAGTAGCACTTGGAGCAACAAGGGGTACACGACCTGCTTTATGAACTCGGACTTTATCCTCCTTAGGTTCTCCGAGCCGTCGACCTTCCTCCTAGCGGAGCCGAGCTTCTCCAGTTCCTCTCTGGCGTACTCTAGGCCCATCATAGACATGATCTCTAGGTCCTCCCTAGTCAGGGCGTTCCTTATCACTAGCCCGTGGAGGGCTGACCTCTGGCTGTAGTACGTGAAGGTGCCGGAGGGGGTCACCACTACCCACTTGACGTCCCTTCCGAACTTGACGCTCACCGTTACCTCCCCCCTCTTCAACGTCCTAGGCGCCACCTTCTCGAAGCCTACGGAGATGAGGGCCTTGAATAAGCTGACCACAAGAACTTAGAGGAGAAGCCCACTTTAACTTTTTGGGGTATCGCAGACGCCGTCCAGCTTCCTCATTAGCCTTCCTACCCTCTTGAACTCCTTGGAGTTGTGGTTCCTGAGCCCTCCTCCCATCCTCTTTGGTATGTGGAGTAGCTCGTGGAGGACGACAAAGGCCTTGTCAACGCACTCCAGTGGGTCGAACTTCTCGCTTATCACCTCAACGATGTAGACCTTCTCCTCCCCAAGCACGAACCTCCACTGTGGAGGGAGGGAGAGCGTCCTGGCCACGGCCGTGGTCCTTGCACCCCTGGATCTAAGGAACTCCACCCTGGTCAGGTCGAGGCCGAGCCCGACCTTCCTGTTTATTTCCTCTGCTAGCCTCCTAACGTCTTCCGCTTTCTCCAAATCCATATTATGCTCAAGGGGGTCGTAGGTAAAAACCATTTGGGGCTGTCACGTAGACCCCAAGGGCCAAAATCCTGAAATATTTAAAAACCTTCATTACCACATAAATTTCTTGTAAAGTTTTTATGTCTGAAAAACGGAAGGAGGGTGCAATGAAAGTTACTATAGAGATTGACGTAGGCAGAGTGGAAAAGGCTGTCTTGGTAGAGGTGGAGGGGCGTGGGCTCTCCAAGTTCGCCGAGCTTAACCCACTGCTAGTGAAGAACGTGTACTCCGCTGTTAAGTTCCTCTCCGCTCGCAACTGTGTTGTCGTAGTTCCATTCAACATCTACCAAGAACACGAGGAGGAGCTAAAGAGGGTTGAGGAAGAGCTAAGTTGTAAGGTCTTCAAGAGTTATAAGGAGAAGAAGATTCTAGTATTTTACTAAATGCGGGAGCGGGGATTTGAACCCCGGACGGCCTTCGCCAGCGGATCGCTCAACTGGTCTTGAGTCCGCCCCCTTCGACCAGCTCGGGCACTCCCGCAATATCTAGGTTCTCGTGGACGCTTAAAAATCTTACATCTTCTTGAGCACTAAGGAAGTTAAAGTGGAGGAGACGCCCTTCACCGACCTTATGTTCTCTATGACGGCGTTGAGCTCAACTGAGTCCTTTGCCTCGACCTTTGCTAGGATGTCGTAGTCGCCAGATATCTCCATCACCTCCTTTACCCCCTGTATGACCGAGAGCCTCCTGGTGACGGCAGTGGTGTACACGTTCGAGTCGCACTTTATGGACACCATGGCCTCTATCCTCTCCGGTGGCCTCGGCTTGAGCACCTTCCCCGTCACTTCCTCGGCTATCTCCAGCAGGTCCACGTCCCTGAGGAACCTAGAGTTCTGGCTCTTTATCTTTGCCAGAACCTGCTCTAGCTCTTGGTCTGTGAGCTTTACCCCTAGCCTCTCAAACCTGTCCCTGACAGCGTGCTTTCCGGTGTACTTGTCTATGACGTAGTCCCTGCTCCTGCCGAAGGTCTCCGGGGGCATGAACTCGTAAGTCCTCGGGTCGTTCAAGATCCCGGCTACGTGTATCCCGGCCTTATGGACGAAGGCGTAGTCTCCGGTGACGGGGTAGTTGGGGGGCATGGCTATCCCGCTGTACTTCTCAACTAGGGAGGCCACCTTTGGCAATTGATCCAGCTTCACCACGTCGATGCCGAAGTGGTACTTGATCGCAGCCGCGACTACTTGTAGGGGGACGATCCCTACCCTCTCTCCCAGGCCGTTGACAGTTGCGTGGATTATTGTCACCCCTCCCTCTACTGCAGCCAAAGCGTTCGCTACTGCCATCCCCAAGTCGTTGTGGGCGTGGATGTCGAACTCCACCCCGGGCACCTCCCTTGTCAAGTACGAGAAGAGCTCCCTAGTCTTCGAGGGGTATAGGATGCCAACGGTGTCCGCAATGCTAATCCTGTCTGCCCCGGCGTCCCTAGCAGTAGTCGCCACCTGGACCAAGTAGTCCAAGTCTGTCCTGCTACCGTCCTCAGCGGTAAACCTGACCTTTACGCCATGGGACTTGGCGTACGAGACGTGCTCAGCGATGATGTTGAGGGCGTCCTCCCTCGAGACGTGGTGTTTCGCCTTCAAGTGGATGTCGCTGACGCCAAAGAAGATGGCTATCCTGTCGACCTCAAGCTCTGCCGCTACCTCTATGTCCCTCTTCACCGCCCTGCTGTGGGCCAGGATTTCTGAGGTTATTTCCCCTTCCCTCTTCAGTTTCATTATCCTCTTTATTCCCTCGTAGATGTCAGGGGACACTGCCGGGTGGCCGGCCTCTATCATAGCTACTCCCAGAGTGGATAGGGCCTTGGCTATCTCCACTCTCTGGTCTACAGTGAAGACGACTCCTGGCGTCTGCTCTCCTTCGCGTAGAGTAGAGTCTAGTATACCAACTTTCAACTAATGCACCTAAAAGGTTTTAGAAAGGTAAGAGCGTTATTAAACAATTCGGAGATTAACGGTTCTATTTTCGAACTAAGAAAGGGAGTTCAGTATCAGTTGAGCTACGTTCTCGAGCCCTATCTTTGGGGCGTATTTTTCCAAGATTGTTGAAATTAAGTCGTAGAGCTCCTTGTTTTTCCTGACTTGCTCTATGTGGTTGACGTACACGAATATTAGGGAAGACTTGAGGCTACCGCTCTTGGCGAAGTCCTCCTCCACCTCCTCCAAGATGCTGTTGAGCTCAGCAGAGCTCACCTTTCCCCTGAAGCCCCTCAGCTTCCTGAACTCCTCTTCGTCTAGGATTGACATCTAAATCACGCAGGCTCCACTATACTAGCAACCTCTTCCCCTTTAATAATTTCCTTTAGCCTCGATATCCTGTTGTAGTTGGCGACGATGACCCTTATCCTCGACCTCTCTACTATCTTTATTGCAAGGGGATCCAGGAGCTCGTAAGTACCAGCGCTTACAGACTGGGAGCCCTCGAGTATCCTCTTGAGCTCTGCCGTGGTAAGCCTCGACACGAGCTTTGCGTCTGAGTAGAGCCTCGGGTCCTTCTCGTAGACCCCGTCCACGTTAGTCGCTACTACCAGGAGATCCGCGTTGGTGGCCTCTGCGACCAAGGCTGAGACGGCTGCAGTAGACTGCCCAGGCTGGAAACCTCCAGTGACCACCACCTTGCCGTGGGACCAAGCTTGGATGAACTCCTCCAGGCTCTCAGGGACCTTCATGTACGCGACCTCCGGGAGGGAGAAGACTACGAGGTAGGCGTTTAGCCTGGACGCCCATATGCCCAGCAGGTCAAGGAAAGCCTCGTTGCTTCCCATCTTCCTGGCGAGGTTTATGTACTTCCTAGCCGTCTGTCCGCCCCCAGTGACTATCCCTACCCTGTACCCTTCCTTCACCAGCTGGAGAACCGAGTTCTTTAAGGCAAGGAGCTTCCCGGGATCCTCCTCGTCAAAGAACTTCCCACTTACCTTTAATATGACGTTCATCGCGTTGAAAATGCAAAAAGTAGGTAAAAAAGTTTAGACTGGGTAGTCGTCCGGCAACTTATGCCTGAAGTACTTCCCGGTCTCTGGGTCCTTGAATAAGCCTATCTTTACGCCCTTCCTTCCCTTTGGCGCCAGCATCCACACCTTCTCGGGCGAGAGCTCCATTTCCTTCCCTGCTGGAGTCTTTACTTTTACAGCATTTTTGGAGGTCATTTCAATATCTATGTTGTAGGACTGAGGTTAAAAAACCTTTCCGTGAATAATTTAATTGATAATACCATGAGTAAATAAAGGTTAATGTTGAAGGTTTGCCTTAATCCTCAGACCGCGTCTGTCAGCCCTCCATCGATCAGAATTGAAGTCCCGTTTACGTACCACGACTTGTCGGAGAGGAGGAACGCCACCAGTGGTGCCAGATCCCTCTCTGGGTCGCCTATCCTCCCTGAGGGTACGGTGGAGAGGACTACCTCTTTCCACAAGTCCTCGAAGCTCTTCCCCTCCTTCTCTGCTAGCCTTTTTATTGTCCTCTTGGCCCCTTCCGTCTCGAAGCTCCCCATTAGGATCACGTTGAAGGTGACGTTGTGCTTCGCGTAGGTCTTTGCCAATATCTTCGCCAACTGGATTAGCGGCGCCCTAGATACGTCCGCTAAAGAGAGTATCCTCTGGGGCTCCTTCACTGTCCAAGAGGAGAGGAAGATCACCCTCCCCCAACCGTTCTTGACCATCTCTGGGACGAAGGTCTTTACTAGCTTCACTATCCCAGTCAAGTACAGCTTGACTGAGTAGTCCCAGTCCTCCATGCTGGTCTCCTCGAAGTAGGAGGGCTCTGAGGGAGGGTTGCCCGTGTTGACGACTACGGCGTCCACTCCTCCCATCACGTCCACGGCGAAGGAGAAGAGCCTCTCTGAGTCCTCGTAGTTGGTCACGTCAAACTTAGTTCCCCAGACTGAGGGGTTGACCTTCCTCAGTTCCTCTACTGTCCTCCTTACCTTTTCCTCCGTCCTCGATGACACGACTAACTTGCAACCTTCCTTTGCCAACGCCCTGGCGATGCCCTTACCTATACCCTCAGTTGAGGCAGTTACCACTACTCTCTTGCCGACTAGGTTTAGCTCCATGTGAGCTTTTTACTACTCAGGGAAATTAAGTTTCGTGGAGTTCACGCTCTTTCACCACTCCTTTGAGGTCCTCGGAGGGAGCGAGAGAGTAGCCGTAGCGGTCCTTTACACTTTGAAGGAACTGGGCTACAGGGTAACGTTAGTTACCACCAACTTCAACGGAGAGAAGGTGAGGAAGTGGGACAGACACTACGTTGAGCCGGACAAGGTGATAATAAGGCCCTTTCCCCTCAAGTTCGGCATATACAAAGCCCTCTACTTATCTACTATGACTAAGAGGGAGAACAGCTTCAGCACTATAGGCGACGTCACTTGGAGTACCTTTAGCTACGTTCACTTCCCCTGGTCCCTGACGGACAACTTGAAGGTGGTGGAGAAGTACTACTACTACGAGGACTACATTAGGGACAGGAAAAAGAGGCTATACTTCCTTCCATACAAGTACTTACACAGGGCGCTCTTCAGGAGGTCTAAGAGCAGGCTCTTGGCCAACTCCAACTGGACTAGGAGGTTGTTAGAGGTCTCCGGTTACGCTGCAGAGACCTTGTACCCCCCAGTAGAGCTGAGGAGTGTTAAGGCAAAGGAGAGGAACTCGAGGCTCGTTGTCTACGTGGGGAGGATATCCCCTGAGAAGAACCTGGAGAACGTGATCGAGGTTGCCAAGAGAATGAAGGACTTCAAGTTCGCCGTGTTAGGCTCCACTGGTAGGGACTTAAAGTACGTAGAGCAGTTCAAGTCCATTGCCAACTCCTTGGGCAACGTGATAGTAGAGGAGAACCCGGACGACGCTAGGATAGACGAATACTTCTCTAAGGCTAAGGTCTACTTCCACCCGAAGGTCAACGAGCACTTTGGTATATCAATTGTGGAGGCCATGAGCGCTGGGCTAACCCCCGTCGTCCACAAGAGCGGTGGAGCTTGGTACGACGTGGTGGCTGAGGGGAAGTACGGCCTGGGTTACGAGAGCGTGGAGGAGGCTGTGCCAGCAATAAGGGAGGCTAGCAAGTGGGAAGTTGACGTGAGGGAAAGGGCAGACGAGTTCTCCTTTGAAAAGTTCACAAAAAGGTTGAGCTCTATTTTGGAGAGAACCTCTTGAAGACCTCGTAGACTGACACGTAGTCGGCCTCGGAGTAACCTAGCGCCTCCGCCATCCTGTAGAGCTGTAGCGCCAAGGACGACAAGGGGGTTATTACCTTGAGGTTCTGCGACTCCCTTTGTATGATCTCTAGGTCTTTCCTCATGTGTTTTGTGGCAAACTGGGTGTTGTAGTCCCCTGTTACCAGCTTTGGTGCCTTGATCTCTGAGGTGGGGGACTTTGCGCTCGCCATCTCAGCCAGGATCCTGGCTACCTCGTTGGGGTCTAACCCCGACTTCACCCCGAAGTTGAAGGCCTCCACCAACGTGGCAACGTAAGTACCTACAAGCAAGTTGTTCACTAGTTTTGCGTAAAGCCCCATGCCGTTCTTGCCCAAGTAGAGTATATTGGAGGCAGTGCTCTTAAGTACTTCCTTTACTTCGTCGAACTTCTCCCTAGGGCCCCCCACGAGGACGGTCAATTTCCTCTGTTCCACGAACACAGAAGTGCCTATAACTGGGGCGTCGAACATGACACCCCCGGCTTCTGACATCTTCTTTGCTATTTCCACGCTTACAGAAGGGGAGATGGTGGACATGTCGACGAAGATCTTCCCCCTCGCCTCGCTCAACATCTCGTGATAAACTGAGGAGACCGCGTTGTCGTCGGCCAGCATTGTAATAACGAAGTCCGAGTTCCTCACAAGTTCCTTCAAGTCCGTGAAGTACTTGACGTTGTACTTCTTGGAGAACTCCTCTGCCTTGCTCGTCGTTCTGTTGTACACGTAGTCTAGCTTCTTATCTGAGGCTAGGTTTGCGGCTATTCTCCAACCCATTACGCCTAGTCCAACTAGGGCTACCTTCATAGTTTAATTTGCTCCAGGATTCTTTTATGTTTTCCCTCCGAATCGATGAGGTCCACCGTTAACACTTCCCCCTTTACCTCCTTCAGCTTCTCCTTTAACTCGTCGAAGTTCCTCGCCTCTATTATTAGGTCCCTTATGCCGTCGTACACCTCTTGTCCTACTTCCTCCTCTGTGTATACGGTCACCCTGTACACTCTCTTTTGAGGTAGCGACTGGGCTATTAAGCCCAGTTCTCTTCCCGATACTTCCCCTACCTTCTTAATGTAGTAGCCAACTGCCCTTATCTCCTCCCTGGTTTCCTCCTTCACCACCAAGGGGTAGGGGTCGAGAACCCTGACCTCAGATGGCTCGGAAAAGGGGACTACCATTGCCTTCTTTAACTCGTCCTCTAGGGAGGTCCCCTTACCGTACCAAGAGGATATGGGCACCCCTCTGCTTAGTCTGTTGTACACATAAAGGGACTTCCTCACCTTGGACAGGGTGTACACTGACCTAGTGCCCACGTCGTATATCACTTCTACCTCCGGGTTGTCCATCTCTGGGGGAAAGCCCTTGGCGCTCAGTCTCTTCCCTACTTCCCTTTTTAACTCGTTTTTGAGGCTCTCGTAATAGATCAGGCCGTTATCCACGGAGAAGGCAGTTTCCCTCCTCCTCAAGTCGTCGGACAACCTTACTCCTAACACGTACTTTGGGCGATCCTTGAGCACTTCAATCGCCTTCCTCTCAAAGTCGTCCAACAGTTCCTCGATTACGTCTCCGCATAGGTAACAGCTCCTCTTCTGGAACTCCTCGCTGAAGTAGTTCTTGAAGGTGCCTTGTGCGATTGTACCAATGTTGAAGAACAGTTCCTTTACGAGCTCTAGGTTTTCCACTTTGTGTTCCTTTACCTCTTGGTCAACTTGCAGTAACAGGGATACCTTTAGGGCAAAGCCCCTCTGTGCATTTGTGAGGTTTTGTCCTAGCCTAGCAAAGCACCTTCCCAAGCAACTGTCGCAGAGAGGATACTTGGAGAGGAGCTCTCTAGCCTTGTTCAATATTTCCGAACTGTCCGAGGAGCTTTTCCACATCCTTCCTTCTCCTCTTTATTAACTTCAGCATCCTCTGGACGTTATTAAAGTGATCGAGGAGTTCCTTGACGTCACTCGGCTCTGTACCAGAACCTAGGGCTATTCTCCTCATCCTCGACTTGTCTATTATGTCTGGGTTGTCGAGTTCTTGGTAGGTCATGGAGTTCATTATGGCCAACCACTTCTTCATCTTTTCCTCTCCGACCTTCAACTGCTTCTCGGAAACTTGGCCCATCAAGTTGACGCCTGGGATCAGCTGGAGGACCTTGGAGAGAGGACCCATCTTCCTTAAGGCAATCATCTGCTTGTACAGGTCTCTCAAGGTGAGCTTGCCCTTACCACTCATTACCTCCTCCATCCTCTTCTGCATGGCATCGTAGTCCTCCAGTGCCTTCATCTTCTCTATAATGGCCTCTATGTCCCCCATTCCCAAAATCCTTGCGACGAATCTCCTTGGCTCAAAAACTTCAAGCTCCTCTATCTTCTCCCCTGTACCTATGAACTTAATCCTAGCTCCAGTGGCGGCTACGGCTGAAAGGGCGCCCCCTCCCTTTGCGGTCCCGTCCATCTTGGTAACGATTATGGAGCCCACCTTACTAGCCTGGTTAAACCTGGAGGCCAGGTCGTACGCCTTTTGGCCTATTGACGCGTCGAGGACCAAAATTACCTCGTCAGGCTTCAGCTCCTCGTAGATGTTCTTCATTTCCTCCAGCAACTTGCTCTCCTCCCCGTACCCGTGCCTCCCTGCGGTGTCCACGATCACTATGTCGTACTTCTCCTTCAGGAACTTCTCCACTCCCCTCTTCGCTATCCCAACTGCGTCAGTGTTTCCGGGTTCGCCATACACTGGGACCTTTATCTGCTCCCCTATCTGCATCAGCTGGTCTAGGGCTGCTGGCCTATACACGTCTGCCCCAACTAGGGCTACCTTAAACCCCTTCTTCTTGTAGAAGTAAGCCAACTTCCCCGCAGTAGTAGTTTTGCCGCTGCCCTGCACTCCTACAAGCATGATAACATAGGGTATCTTCTCCGGGATTACCTCGGGTTTTCTGTCTCCCCCAAACAATGAGGAGAGCTCGTCGTAGACTACCTTTATGAACCACTCCCTTTTCTCCAAGGAGGAGGGAGGCTTTTCCTTCTTCAGCCTCTCCCTTATCCTGTTTGTTAAGGAGAGGACAAGCTTAACCTGGACGTCGGAGGAGATTAGGGCCTTCTGGAGGTCCTTTATGAACTCCTCTACAGCTTGGTCATAAGAAGAACTACCGCCCAAAAACTTCCTTACAGCGTCCTTTATGTTGTCAAGCATGACTTACACAGGAATTTACTTAACTCTCACTATCTTATTTCTTCCCATTATAGTCCAGTACTCTATCTCGGCTCCTGGCCTTATCTTGCTTGCCAAGTCCTCTTCCTTTGGTTTCTCCATCTCGAAAGTTTCGTAAGTATTGAGGTCCATTACTTGGAGCTTGTCCCCAGTGTCGGCGAGTATCTGGCCCACGTGCTTCTCTATGATGGGCACCTCAACTTGTTGGTCAACCGGGGCCATCAAGGTCTTCTTGGCCCCCGTGAATATACTTATCGCGACTACGTTGGCCTTAGCAGCGCCGTGCTTTCCGGTCTTTGCCTTCTGTATCTCAACTACCCTGCAGGGCTCTCCGTCAATGACTATGTAGTTACCTTCTTTCAATTCGCCAACTGTTGTATAGTTGACACCCATCGACCTTCCCTCTTGTTGATTCACTGCAGAGCTTTTAACTCTTGTGCTCCGAGCTTTGGCCCCTCATCATGTCTCAGCTAGTCTGAAGTCTTCACAGCAATTTTAATATAAAGAGGAGGATTTTAAGATATTATGCCTTGGAGAATAAGGTGCACTGAGTGCGGTACAGAGAGGGACCTGAACGTAAGCTTTGACATCAGCAAACAGAAGACCATTTACATGTACTGCAACGTGTGCAGGAAAAATACTTTTAACGAGATATTGGGATATAAGGAATAGATGAAGAACCCAAGTACTTTGAGCGGTGAAATGACCTGTCTCGGCTGATTTAGCTTATGTAATCGCCTTTTTGGATCTTGTCTGGGATATATTGGAAGGCGAGGAACTTGAGCCCCTTGCTCGCCATAGCCTCTATTTCTAGCTTTGCCTTCTTCTGGAGGAACAAGTCTATCTCTTCCTGCCAGCTCTTGGTCTTGAACCAGCTGTAGTTCCTTATCTCCTGGGCCCTCTTGATGTCGAAGTCCTTTGCCTTGATTATGAAAGAGTTCCTCTCTTTCTCCGTCAAGTAGGGCTTTTTGATCTTGGTTCCAAAGATGTCTCCCATTGAGACGCCCAGGAACTTGGCGTCAGGAGTTGCCAACCTCTCGCTCTCATAGGACAGGTTAATCGAGCCTATCCTGAAGACGCTGTAGATGTACCATCCGTAAGGGTCGGCGTCTGTCAAGATGTACACTGGGAGGTTGAGCTCATCACGTAGTCTCCTCACAAACCTCCTCGTTGCCCTATCCGGCTGGCCAGCGCTGGTCACGAGAATGCAGTTGTACTTCTTCCAGAACCCCGCCCTGTGCAATTGCTGAAACACTGCGTCCTTCTCTACTACTAGGACAAACTGAGCGTTTACGTCTACGAAGTCTATTAAGTCAGGGGTTGGCTCAATAGAGTAGGCCCCGTGTCCCATCTTGCTGAGGTCTATTACGTCATTACCGCTCCTAATCCTCATGTCCCCCACAACTTTTCCCTTTTCCTTGCTGAGTATTAGCATGTCCTCCCTCAGTAACGAAGTGAAGACCTCTATGTCCACTATGACGCTATCTGATTCCTTCTGCTCATCCCACGTGTTCTCCTCGTACACTTTCCCCTCTGGGGACTTGAGGACTATGGAGTGTTTTCCGCGATAGTAAAGGTCACGTATGGTCGGGTACTCGTCGTTAATTAGGGCCTCGTAAATTATACTGCCCATTAGCGTAGTCTGCATAAACCTCTTTGCCTCGTTTAGGTCTATGAAGGACCTCTTGAGCTTCTCCTCGCCCAGCAGGAGGAGCTTCCTCTTCTCATCGTACACCGTATTGGCAAGGGTCCTCTTTGGTATCTCCATTACCGGTGGTTGTCCCTCCTTTACCTGCTCTATTAACCTCAGGAACTTGGTCTTGAGAACCTCAGCGGCTTTTTTCCTCGCTTCCCTGTCTACCTTTGAGGTCAACTCGCTACTCATATTTCCTCAACCTTATATAATTTATATTGTTCTAGGTCTTTTAAATTCAATTTCCTTACCACTATCTCGAATAGGAGGTACTGCAACTCCTCCTTGTACTTGTCCTGCTCCTCTTTCTTACTATCAGCTAGGAACGTAGAAAGGCTCTTGGCTACCTCAGGGATATACTTTAGATAGGTGAGCATCCTCTTCCTGGCTTCCTCCTCCTTCTTCTTCTGCGTCAAGAACTGCTTGAGTTCTCTCGCAACTTCCATGATCCCGTTCTTGATCTCCTTCTCTATTTCCTCCACCTCGGCTATGCTCTCCTTCCCAGCGCTCTTGTAGGGGACTTTTGTACTGCAGAGGTGTACCATGACCACAAGTGGGAACTGGTCTTCTTCTATGCCGTACCTCTTCCAGTCTATCTCAGACACCACCTTCCATATCACGTCAGATTTTTCATCGTAGATCAGGGGGATCTTGTTGGCATACCTCAGCACTAGCGGCTCCGGAGAAGGCTGTATTTGGCCCCCGTACGCAAGCCCCACCTCGACTATGAACGGGTGGCCTTGGTAGGCCTTAGGCTTCCTGGTAACTGCTCCAGCGAACTCCGGGTTAAAGATTTTTCTCAAGCTCAGCTCTATTAGGTCAGATCCTATAACGGACAAGGCATCTGGAGATGGTGGACGGAAGTCTGGGAACTTCTTCATGGCCTCTGTAAGTCTTGAAAGCTCGTCGTCGGTCAACGAGGATATCTTCTTGCTCGGGCTCACGTTTGCCATTTCCAGGACTTTTTGGGCTGTAACCTCCCCGACGCTCTGGAACTCCTTAATTAGAAATTCCTTTACTGTGTAGCTCGGGTTTAGATGGGTTATCATGTTCTTTAGTAGCTCTATATCTACGCCGTAGGGGTGTGGCTTTACCTCCTGTGGAGGTTTTGGTATCTTATTCGTTAGCCTAGGGTAAAACGTGACGTTGCCGTCTGGGTCCTTAAAGTAGAACTCGGCGTAAGGTGCAACTATGTACGTCCTCTTTATGTAGTCGTAGACCCTTTGCTTTGACCTCTGCCAGTCGCCAAGCAAGTAGATTGAGACCGAAGTACCGTGGAAGTTCCTCTCGTTTGAAGCGGAACTTCTCTCGTATATGATTGGCTCGTTCTTGGTGACGTCAATCTTAAGCTTAAAGATGTAGATCCTCTTGGAGCCTATTGGGGACGTGATTATTTCCACTGGCTTCTCTTGATACATCTGGCTGTAGAGCACTGCTGCCTTTACTCCTAGCCCGTACATACCCCTTGTCTGCCTCAAAACATACTTTGAGCTGTAGAGCACCCTGCCAAAGGCGTCCGGGACTACGTGCGGAGGGATTCCGATGCCGTTGTCCTCAACCGTTACCTTGTATATCTCCTTTTCCTTGTTGTCGACGTCTATTATGACCTTAATGGAGGGCAAAATTTCGTGGACGTCAGTGGCGTCAAGTGCGTTCTCGACAAGTTCCCTCACGGTTTGGTACATAGCCCTAGCCGGGTTGGAGAACCCGGCCAGCTCCGGGTTCCTCTTGAAGAACTCTGCAGGCGAAATGCTGGTAAACTTCTCTCTAGCCGACACTAAATGTCACCGCAAATAAAATATCAAGCAGAATAACTTAATAAGGATGAAGCCAGAATAGGCAAGATAACCGTAGCGTCGCCGTAGATCACTTGTTGCTTCGCGTTAGGCAATACCTTGTTCCAAGATATCGCTTCCCTGGGCTTCGCACCGCTCAAACTTCCGTCGTACTCCTGCGCAGTGGTCAAGTAGACTGCGTAGTCTAAGCCTTCCTTAAATTGGTTCCACCATATCGTGTGGTGTTTGCTTATCCCTCCTCCTATAATTAGGGCACCGGACTTCTTGCACGAGAAGACCAAGTCCTTTAATAGCCTCATGTCCTCGAAGAGGTTTATCCTAAGCCCCGTGAACTGGGACTGGACGAACAAGTTGGTACCAAAGCTTCCGTCAACTACTCCGGGGACTATCACGGGTACCTTCTTTTCGTAAGCTGCTCTTAGGATGGAGTTCCCGTCCTCGATCCTCTTCCCGAACTCCCACAAGAGCTCGTACACAGGCCATTCCTTCTTCTCCCTTGTCAGCTCAGGGATTACCTTTCTAACGACGTTCTCAATAACCTCACCGTAAGCCTCAAAAGGGATCACTACGTTTCCTAGTCTATGGATCTTTAGCTCCCTCAGCATACTGTCGTCGTAGTTAAAGCTTCCCTTGTAATACTTCCCGCCGAAACTCCTAGCTAGGTCGTGGTCAACTGTTCCCCCCGTGGTTATAACGACGTTGAAGAAACCCCTCTTTATCAAGTCGGCAAAAATCCCTCTAAGGCCCGTAGAGACCAAGTTGGCCGTAAACGAGAGGAACCTCAGGTCGGCTTCTCTAACCATTTCCTTTAAGATTTGGGAGGACTTGTAGACGGCCTCGGCGCTGAACCCATATATTTTGCCGTAAACCTCTATTGCCTTGTCGAGTCCCTTTAAGTCGTCGAGGGTTACGTCCTCCACTTCCTCTACAAGGACGTCCTCTCTCTTCATCCCTTGGTCACTCCTATTGGCCTCAGCCTTGCTACAAGTTTAGCTATTTTCACTTCGTGCGCCACCTTAGCTACCCTGTCCACGTCCTTGTAGGCTCCTGGGGCCTCCTCTGCCACTACTCTTCTGGTGGCTGCCCTAACTATTATACCCCTGTCCTCTAGGCTCTCAATAACGGCGTTGGCTGGGTAGTTCCTCACTGCGGCTTCCCTAGACATCCACCTTCCAGCCCCATGTGGAGCAGTGTACCACGTCCTCTTACCCTCTGGTATCCCTGCCATCACGTAGCTGGCAGTGCCCATACTGCCTGGAATCAAAACTACTTGGCCAATGCTCCTGTGGTCTTGCGGGATCTCGGGGCTACCTGGCGGGAACGCCCTAGTTGCTCCTTTCCTGTGAACAAGAACCTTTTTCCTCTTGCCCTCTATGTCGTATTCCTCTATTTTGGCGATGTTGTGGGCAACGTCGTAAATTATGTGAAGGTCTAACTTCTCGGGGTCTGTCTTGAAGACCCTCCCAAAGCTCTCCCTTGCCCAATGGGTTATCAGTTGCCTGTTAGTCCACGCGAAGTTGGCTCCAGAAACCATGGCGTGGAAGTAATCCTGTCCCTCCCTACTCTCGAACGGAATTGCGGCGAGTTCCCTATCAGGGACGTTTATATTGTACTTCTTCATAGCTCTCTCCATTATCTGGAGGTAGTCGCTCGCAATCTGGTGACCTAACCCCCTGGACCCGGTGTGCACCATTACGGTCACTTGGCCCTCGTGGGTTATGCCAATGGCCTTTGCCACCTCTGGGTCGTATATCTTGTCCACCACTTGAACCTCTAGGAAGTGGTTGCCCGCGCCAAGAGTTCCCAGTTGGTTCATTCCCCTTTGCTTTGCGACGTTACTAACCTTAGAGGGATCTGCTATGTCCCAGCTCCCCTTTTGCTCTATGTGCTCCATGTCCTCCTCCCAGCCGTAGCTTTTGTCTACCGCCCACTCGACGCCGTTGGCGAGCACTTCGTCGAGTTGTTGCATCGTGAGCCTTACCTTTCCCTCGCTTCCCACACCGCTTGGGACGTTCTTGTGCAACTCTTCCACAAGTTCCTTGAGCTTAGGTTTTACGTCATCGTAGTCTAAGTTCGTCCTGAGCAACCTCACTCCGCAGTTTATGTCGTAACCTATACCTCCGGGGCTCACTACTCCGCCTTCGTCAATGGCCGTAGCTGCTATTCCCCCTATTGGGAAGCCATATCCTTGATGGCCGTCTGGCAAGACGTATACTGCCTCTTGAACCCCTGGGAGGCACGCAACGTTTGTTGCCTGCTTTAGCGTCAAGTCCTGTTTCATTTTCTCTATTAGCACGTCGTCCGCAAACACGGTTACCGGAACCTTCATGCACTCTTGAGTTCCCTTTTCTATCCTCCACTCGTACGAACCTATGCGTTTAGGAGTAATCTGCATTATTGCCCAAACATATTATAAACAGTTTTAGTTAAAAAACTGCCTTCATGGACGCTTTTAAACCAGGGGTAAAAGAGAATGCGAATGAAGAATGTGGCGGACCCTGAGCAGTGATGACAAGACCTACGCTGATTCATATCTTTTTCTCTACTTTCCTTTTCTCTAAGGACTCGGAAAACTTTTTGTAAACGTCTTTTACCGCAGAGGAAATACAGTCTTTGTCGGCGTTTTCCAGGACGTTCTTAAAGAACTTGTAAGCGCAGGCCTTGCTGTGGAACTCCAACTTCCTGTCGGCAATGGTAATCACAACACCCTGCCCCTCGTAAAATGACCTACCACACACTAAACACAAGTACTTTTGACGCATGATAATGAGAGCTGGGTTTAAATTTTTAAAAATATCTGAATTTGCTACTGTGCATCGAGATTGCGGTGAAAACTAGATGAGACAATTAAACCAGAGGATCCTAGAACTTATGAATGAGAGGAAGTGGGACAAACTTACTGACATACAGAGGAAAGCATTAACGCCAATACTTTGCGGGAATAATACGCTGATAATAGCACCAACGGGCTATGGCAAGACAGAGGCTGCCCTTTTGCCAGTGCTTAGCCAAATGTTGGACACTGGGTCGAACCCGGTGTCGTTAATTTACGTTACCCCCCTCAAGGCACTGATTAACGACATAACCCTCAGGATAGAGTGGTGGTCCTCTAGGCTAGGCTTTACGGTTAGCAGGAAGCATGGAGAGGTGCCCCAAAAGGAGAAGAACATGAGACTAAAGAGAGCCCCACACATCCTCGTCACTACCCCTGAGGGCCTTGAAATAGACCTAGACTGGGCCTCCAAGTTTAGGGAGTTTTACAAGAACGTCAAGTGGGTCATAGTAGATGAGATCCACGAACTTATAAACTCCAAAAGGGGGGTCCAGTTAGCCGTATTGCTCGAGAGGCTAAAGGCGTACTCTGGTTACGATTTCCAGAGGATAGGCCTCTCCGCAACCATAACCAACGAGGACGTAGTTGCGTCTTTCCTCTCTGGCTCCTCCTCCAGGAAAACCACGGTGGTCAAGGTTAGGGACTCGAAGAGCTTCGAGCTAAAGATAAGAAAGATTAAGGGGGAGGAAGTCTGGTCAAACTCCGCAAGGGAGTTAATCTCCTCGCTAGAGCCCCCAACCCTTGTGTTCACCAACTCGAGGTTTCTAACCGAGAGACTTCACGAGGAGCTCGACAAGCTAAACGTTGACGGAATCTTCGTCCATCACTCTTCGATCTCTAGGGAGTCCAAGAGCAACGTTGAGGAGTACTTGAGAAAGGGAAAGGTGAGGGCAGTAATTTGTACTAAAACCCTGGAGCTCGGAATAGACGTTGGCGACATCAAGAAGATTGTCATGTACCGACCTCCTCCCTCCGTCGCTTCCTTCCTACAGAGGTTAGGGAGAAGCGGTCACTACGTCCAGGGCGTGCCTAGAGGGGAGATACTATGCGTTTACGACTTTGACGTAATAGAGGCCATCGCCATATACCAGTTGGCAAAGAAGGGAATAGTTGAGAAACCTAAGATAACCTCTCCCCTGGACGTGGCGACTAGGGAGATCCTCGGGATGGTTCTTCAGACGGATGGCGTATCTAAGGACTACGTCTACGACGTCTTAACTAAGTCTTATCCCTTTAGGAACATGACGAGGGAGAAGTTCGATGAGCTCGTCGAGTACCTTGTTAAGAACAACCTCTTGGTGGAGGACGGTGAGAGGCTAAGGATAGGAAAGTTCTTCTTCAAGCTCTGGAACTTCAACAGGAACAAGAACTTCACGTGGAGCAGGAACTTCTCCGAGTTCTTCTCCCTCATAAACAGTAACGACGCCTTCACCTTGAGGCATAACGACAACGTAGTTGGGGAAATAGACGCAATCTACGTTTACAAGCACATTAGGGTTGGGGACGTCATAAGGGTTGGGGGAAAGCTTTGGAAGATAACTAGGGTAAACAACAGCAAAATGGCCATAGACGTAGTGCCAGCGGACGCAAATGAGGGGGAAATCCCCGTATGGCGGGGAGACGGGATACCCAAATCGTATCTCTTGCCTAAGCAACTCGAGAAGGTCCTAAGAGGCCTAGATAACTTAGATCAAGGAATTGTGGAGAGGAGCTCCGTTGAGGAGGTCAAGAAACTGGTCTCCTTGTACGCCAAGGAGAACCTCCCATTGCCTTCAAGGTCTACCGTGATAGTGGAGAGAAAGGACAAGGAGGTGATCTACACAACGCTCATAAACGAAAAGGTCTCCAACACAATGGCCCACCTTCTCCTTTACTTGTCCTCTTCTAAGGACTCATTGAACTCTTACGCTAGGGCCTCTATTTACGGCTTTTCGATTGGTTCAGACAGGGACTTCCTGGAGGATTTGCTCAAAGTTGAGGAGAAGAAGCTGAAGAGGTTAATAGTAAAGGCCATACTTAGGTCGCCTATGTTTTTCTCAGTTCTTAAGGAGATACAGGTCAGCTTCGGGAAAATAGGGAAGGTTGACCTAAAGGAAGACAAGACCCTAGTAGCGGAAGCCCTTAGACAGACGGTGAGCAAGTACTTCAGCATAAAGGGGACGCTGAAGTTCATCGGAAAGATCAAGAATAAGGAAATTAAGGTAATTAAAACCGATAAAAGGACTCCATTGGCAAATGCTGTGCTGTCCCACGCCCCAATAAAGCCTTGGTTGCTGAGCGTTTACTCCCTGATCTACGAGTCCCTGAAAGGAGGCGCTTACACGATATCGGAGCTATCCGAGCAGATAGGCATTCCAGAGAAGAGCTTAGAGAACAAGTTAAAGCAAATGAGAAAACCCTCTTCCAAGTATAGGATAACAAGCTTCATAGACGTCGACAGCGGGGAGACCAGATGGTGCGTTATGGACGAACTTCCCAAGATAGTCGAGTCAGACGATTACTATACCTCGTTTACTGTGTTAAACGACAACGAGACCTTCATAGCGGTGCTGAGGCAAGTTAACGGTGATGGAAACTCGGAGATCATCTTCAAGCCCAAGGACTTGCTAAAGGACGATATAAGGGTAAGGATACCTTACGAGGAGATAGCCGAGCTCAGGATAACCGATCCTGTAGACCCTCTGGTGAGCAACTTATCGCCGAGGTTCTACTACGTCAACAAGAAGGTATTGCCTTACCTACTGCTGAACGCGGTAGCTTATATACAGAACTTAAAATACTCTTAGTAGTGATGAGCCTCACACTTAAGATGAAAGGTGATTGGGGCCCGTGTTACTGAGCGTGATTCCACAAGATTTATAATGCAAATGTGGAGTTTTGTGACTGAAGTAAAATGGCAGATAAAACGCAAATTGTTATAACCAGTTCCAAAACAGTTGACGAACACGTCCTAGAGATCCTGTCCATGTTTAACCAAGGCGTGAACGAGGTAGAACTGAAAGGATACGGAAGGGAGATAAACAAGTTAGTCGACGTCTATAACCAGCTTAAGGACAAGTTAGGTGAAGGGGTTAAACTGGAGAACGCCAAGACTGGAAGCGAAGTAAGGGAAAAAAGGAGGATTTCATACCTCTTGATTAGATTGAGTAAGGTCTATTGAAGTTATCTGAGCGAGGATGCTGAATATAACGTCCTCCGGAGCTAGCGAGCCCTTTGCTATTAAGTCCATCTTTTCCACGAGCTCGGACGTGGTGGACTCCGAGACTAAGCTTGGGAAATTGGTGGACAAGTAATTGAAGGCTTCCATGCCCTTTTTAGTGGCTATTAGGTATCCCCTCTTCTTGCTCTGCGCAACGTAGCCGTGACGTATCAGGTTCTGGATAGTCTTGGCGTAGGTACTTGGCCTACCTATATTCTTTTCCCTCATTAACCTTATCACCTCAGCGTAGTTGAGTAGCCTTTCCTTTGAGCCCCTAACGACCTCGTACTGGGGCTGTAGCTCACCTAAGGGCAGAGAGTAGGTCCTCGGTTTCGCCACCAACGAGAAGCCCCCAGTTACTTCAGAGAGTAAGTCGACCTCGCTCACTGCGTTGTCGTTAACAGTAACCTTGTACTTAGCGAATTTCCCTATTGCGTTCTCCATTTGGCTTGCTATGAACCTCTTAAATATCAAGTCATAGACTGCTAGGTGGGACCACGTGAGTTTGACGAAGAACTTGTTGGGGTTGTCTGATATTTCCTTTTTCAGCTCCTCCACGTCGACGGGGTAAGTTGGTCTTATGGCCTCGTGCGTCCCCTCGTCTCCCCAGCTCCTCGGCGAGAAGTGGCCGATCCCTTTCTTCTCCAAGTACTCCTTAGCTATCTCAATACCTCTAGAGGACACGTGAGTGCTGTCAGTCCTATGGTAGGTTATTAGCCCAAGCTCAAAGAGGTCTTGGGCTATCCTCATTACTCTCTCCGCGGGTATCTTGTAGTAGTTGTAAGCGTCTATTAGCAGTGCGTCTGTAGTATAGGGAGGTAGCGGGGAGAGAACCTCCACCCTCTCCTCAAGCTTCTCCACCTTTACTTTGTTTACCTTCGCCTTCTCTTTATCGTCGAAGAAGAGACTGTGGACGTAGTCGCCTAACTTTACCCTGGCGACCCAACCCATCGAAGCCTTGTACTTTTTCGTCCTCTCCACTATCCAGCCCAATACCGGCGTTTGCACCCTGCCTGCTCCGTGATTGGGAGAGCTAAACCTCAGCTTTAGGGCCTTGCTCAACTCGAAACCTATCCAGCGATCTTCTATCCTCCTAACTATTTGGCTGTGTACAGCGTTTAAGTCTAGGCGACCTTGGTTCCTCAAGGCCTCCAGTATGCCCTTCCTTGTCACCTCGTGGTACTTTATCCTGAACACGTTATCGTTGTATCCCTTTACGTTGACTGCTACGTCGTAGGCTATCTTCTCTCCCTCGGTATCTGGGTCTGTAGCTATGAGTACTTTGTCCACCTCCATTGCCAATCTTCTGAGGGCATTTACGGTGGAAACGCTTGAGGTAAAGGTAGTGGAACCGCAGTAGGGGCACTTATCGACGTTAGCGCTGATCACCCTCTTGCAACTTATACATCTGAATAAAGGAGAATAGTATGGAGAAATCCTATCGTTGCCTACCTCGACGCCGTAGTACCCCCTCTCCTCCAAGGTAAGATCGGTTAAGTGACCCTTGGTGGCTACAACGTCCAGCACATAAACCTTATTTCCGTCCACTACCACAGTCTCGTAGACCGGTACACCGCCTATTGTCCTCCTGGCAGGGGAACCAAAGAGCCTAGAGATCGTCTTAGCCTTCGTGGGCGATTCCACTATCATTAAAGCAGTAGACACGTCCACAGGGGTGTTGCTGTCCACCCTGCTTTTCTCCATCTCAGCTTTTACCTTTTCTAGGTTCAGGGAAGCGAAGTCAACGAACTCAAAGGAATTCATCATATACCTAAGCCTCTTTGTGAGCATCCCTAACAACTTAAGTTCGTCCACTAGTACCACGCTTAGCCCAAGGGTAAGTCCACCGTTTAGAAGCCTGCTACTGCGCCCGGACCCCTGAAGGTAAGTTATTGGATCTGGGAACTCTATGTACAGCTCCCTCCCCGTCCTCCTGATTACGAAGCTGTCTCCATCTAAGTCGCCGTCTAAAGACTTTAGCCTCTGTCTAACCTCCTCTATTTTGCCCTTTAGGTAAAGCTGAACCTCTCCCAGTTTACCGGTTAGCGTTTGGGACTTGAGGAAGGCTATCCTTAACGCTTGGGACTCGGCGGAGTTGAGGTTAAGGATCTTGTTCTCGTCCACTTCCACGTTTAAGAGCTTTGAGACCCTTAACAGGGTAAACGGGTTATAGAGGGCTTCCATTGCCTTTACTCTACTTTTGGGCACTCCGTAGAAGATAACGTACTTTAGCCTCTTGGGCTCGTCTATTCCCCTTACTGCGACGCCGTAGTAGGAGGCAGAACCTATGATTATGCCTGTCTCCCCCTTGGAAAATCTCTCCAGGAACTTCCTACCGCTTACGGCAAGGTCTGCCCTTATTCCCCTGCCTTCTAAGAGTTGCTGGAGCTCCCTCATTTTCTGCTTGCCGTACTCCCTAGACACTAAAACTAGCCCTCCCTCGCCCAGCCTCTCGACGAGGTTCACGAAATCGCCCGAGTAATAGGCGTCAATTATGTTCCTAGCGTAGATCTGGGCAGTGCTCACGTCAAAACCGGTAATGTATTTGAGGGCCTTTTGCTTCGCTCCCTTTGGCCTCATGGTAGCGCTGGCTACCACAAGTTGAGCCACGTTGCCGTGGAAAGACGCTATCTTAGCCTCTATTCTCCTTATCTTCTCCTCGATGTCCTCCTTGTGTTCAGACAAAAGGACTAACCTCTTGAGGCTAACGAGCTTTATGGCGTCCTCGTATACGTCCTGCAATATCCCCATGATGGCTACCAACTTGTCGGTAGTCTTACCGCTCTTTACTATGGCGTCGGCGTCGTCTACTCCAATGAACTTAGGCCTAAATCCCTTGATGCTCTCGAAGTTCCTGTTTAGGTAGTTAACAGTTACCACGCTTATCTTCTTCTCGTCCACCTTGCCACATGCCACTTGTGCCATCTTTCCTAGTTTACCGCATATCTGCTCTTGGAGGGATTTAGTTGGGACGAGGTAAAGTACGTTTTCCCCCAAATAAGAGGAGTAGACCATAATAGTCGTGGTCTTCCCTAGCCCAGTAGGTGCCGACATGGAGAAGCTTGCTCCCTCGGCCAACCTCCTGAGCCAAAACCTTTGCATAGACCAGGGCTCATTGCCCGTGACCTTTTTGAAATAGGAAATCACCTCGTCGTAAAGCTCAAAGGAGTAGTAAAGCTCCCAATACCCCTTTAAGCTGTTCCTGGACACCAAAATGTTGTAAACAGCCTTTACCTTATCCCTAAACGTCATGCCCCTAAAGGCCTCAATGCTACCTGGTAGGCACCTACTGCAGGGAAGACCTTCTAAAGCATGTGTAGCTTCTAAGGGACCTCCGCAGTTAGGGCAAGATCCGATGTACACTGAATTTATCATAACGATGATTTTCTTAGCATGGGAACTACTTTAAAAGATATTAACCTAGATGTTACCGTGTAGGATAACTTTTTTAACTTTCCCATTACTACATCATGCGACAAAGGTGATAAAATGAGCTCGACCGCACCAACTCCAAGCAACGTAGTACTAGTAGGTAAGAAGCCAGTAATGAACTACGTCCTAGCAGCTCTGACTCTGCTAAACCAGGGTGTGCCAGAAATAGTGATAAAGGCTAGAGGAAGGGCAATAAGCAAGGCAGTAGATACTGTGGAGATAGTCAGGAACAGGTTCCTTCCGGACAAGATAGAGATAAAGGCCATTGGCATAGGCAGCCAAGTTGTAACTAGCCAGGACGGAAGGCAGTCCAGAGTATCCACTATAGAGATATCCATCAGGAAAAAGGCTTAAAGATAACGTCTAAGGTTTTTTAGCGTGTTTCCCATACATTTAATATCCTTAGCAAGATCATAGATATGTGAAGACAGATGAGCCAACCTGCGTATAAGATTGAGTTCGAGGCAAAGGCTAAGATCGGAGAGATAATGGGAAATCTAACCTCCGTTCAGCTCAGGCCCGAGGACTTATCAAGCCCGTTGGCCTTTCAGATGGCCCTCTCGAGGATATACGACGAGCTTATGAAGGTAATGACGCAAGGCCCTCAGAAGCATTACGTGGCTGACGTCAGATTTACCGACTCCATGGGAAACCCCGTCTCGATTGGCGTGGACTTTGGTAATAACATTCCTCCGCTTTCTAAAAAGGAGGTAAAGGTCAAGATTATCCTCGAGTTCTACGACGAAGAGTAGACCTTCTCTTTATGTACTCGTAAGAGGTCAAGTAAAGGAATTCCTCGAAAGGCACTAGGCTGTACTTCGAGTTTCCTAGGCTGTTTATGAGTCCCTTTTTGGAAAGGTATTTGATCACGCTCATTGACACTTTTTTAGAGAAATAAGGTTTGAGAGTGTCTAAAGCCTCCCCTACGTTAAACTTGTCAAACCTAAACTTCCTGTAGAGCAAGTAGTACACAACTACTTCCCTTTTCTTAAGCCACCTCATGGTCATTAGCCCGGTTATTCATCACAGTCAGCCCTTACAAGTTCTATCATTCGTTAAGATTATTTATAGCACCGTTAAAAAGTTTCATATGCCTTACATAGACGAGCGTTACGGATTCTGTAGACCTCAGGAGAAAGGGGTCGAAGTGGGGGACGTGATAGCGGTAAAGCCCTTCTTGGCCACAGTAAACGGCAGAAGCGTCGTTTTTCCCCCGCTAACTATTGTCTCAATAGGGTGCGAGAGGAAAGCACAGTTCACCATTTGGGTCGACGGAGTGAGGGTGAAGGGGGACGAGATCGTTGAAGTCAGTCAAGGAAACGTGGAAGTATCTGGGTGGCTTGAAGTGAAGAGCAAGGAGTTCCTTCCCGCCTTTACTGCCAGGAAATTATTGGGGGAAGCTAGGCTTAAGGTCGATGGAAAGGGAGAGGGCACTGAAGTTGTGACCCTAGGTGGGTTACCTCTCCTGAGCGTTAAAGGTGGAAAGGTAGTAGTGCACACAAGGGAGAGGCTGGACGTCCTAATTCCTCTCGCCTACTCGCTGTTCTACTTTTTGTCGTCAGGGTACTCTGAGGACATTTGAAGCAGAATGTCAGTTAGGTCCTGCTCCTTTCTTCTCTTAGCTTGATACTCCTCTGGAGTACCTCTTACAAGGATCTCGTAAAGTAGCGCCTTCTTCCCCTCGTAAGGCCTCAAGAGCCTGCCAAGCCTCTGAATAAACTGCCTCCTGGATCCTGTGCCGGTAACGATGATACCGACGTTGGCGTCGGGTATGTCCAAACCCTCGTCTCCTACAGTGGTGAGCACTAGGATGCCGCTCTTCATGGACTTAAAGGCCTTTAGTACCTTTTCCCTCTCCGTTTTTGACATCTTCCCCGTTATGAGGAGTCCGTTAAACGCCTTAGCTACTTCCTCGGCTTGTTCTACATACTGGGTGAAGACCAAGACCTTGCCTTTCTCTTTTTCCAAGATTTCCCTTATTTTGGCCATCTTGTTTTGTGCAAATCCGACTATCTTCTTAATCTCGTTGTGGAGCTTCAGCGCTTCAATTGCTTCCTCGTCTCCATCTTGGGCCCCCTTAACGAGCTCCGAGACCTTTCTCCCCTTTGCTAAGGCGTTGAACTTTTTGAGGAGCTCGGAGTACTTCTTCCTCTCCTCTTGCGTTAAATACACCTTTATTTGCACGATCTCGTAAGGAGAGAGATACCCCTTGCCTATTAGGTCGTCCACAGACTTATAGTAGACAACTCCGCCCATGAGCTTAAAGAGCTCCAAGTGTCTACCGTCATCCCTATAGGGAGTTGCGGAAAGCCCCAACCTCTTTTCAGCTATAAGGCCTAACGCGATCTCCTTGAACTTATCAGCTGGAAGGTGGTGTACCTCGTCTATCACCACTAGCTCAAACTTGTCCGAAAGCTCGGCGACGTGCCTAAAGGCTGTCTGGTACGTCGAAATAGTTATTGGCTTAATGGTCTTCTCTGCACTGTAAAATAAGCCTAACTCTGGCCTTTTGGCCGAAAACTTAATCACCGTGTCCCTCCACTGCAACATTTGTTCCCTAGTAAAGGTGACGATCAAAGTAGGCCTCTTTACCTCTTCTATTGCCTTAATTCCAACTACCGTCTTTCCAGCCCCAGTCGGTAATGCTATAACACCCTTGAAGTCGTTCTCCTTCCACTTATTAATAGCCTCTTGCTGATAGTCCCTCAGATTAACGTTTAGCTCGAACTCGAACTCCTTGAATCCTAGAGTCAGCTCCTTCACCTTTAGTCCGTTCTCGATAAAGATCTTCTTTAGCTGGGGATAAAAATAGGGATACGTCTCGAATACCTTCCTCTGCCTATCGTAGGTCAAATGTAGCCCAGCGTGTTTAATGATGTCCATCACGTAGACCCTAGGTATCACGTATAGTTTGCCGTTAACGAGTTGAAATTCAACGTCGTACTCTGGTAGAGCCTTAGCCAAGTAACTTACTTCGTCCTCTGTAAGTTCCACGCCTAGCTCTTCTAGGGTACTCTTGATCTCTGATAGCTTAACCCTGTTCCTCCTTGCCCTCTCTATATCCAAGGCGAACTGGGAGCCGTTGGAGTCCCTGCCCAAGAACCTGGAAAACGTGAGTAGCTTAGAGAACGTCTCCTCGTCCAGCCAGCGCCTCAAGTAAAAAGTCTTCGAGAACATCCCTAACCACTTCCACCGATACTACTTCCAACTGACCTAAACTTTGTAATTGTGATATATCTATTATATCGTAAATGAAATAAGTGTTACCCCCCTCATATTTGAAAACTCCTAGAAACCTCCCTATTTCTAGCTTCTCAGGGGACATTAACAGCAGTGAGCGAACTTCCTCGGAGAACGGATCTAAGTAAAGGACTAGCCCGAGGCCGTTCGACAAAGTCAACCCAAGTAACGTTTTACCTAGATAACTTGCCTCCTCCACGCCGTATTCGAGCGCTAAGTCCAAGTTCCTCCAACCAAACGTTAGAAGTTCCTTTACCTTCATCACTCCGCATTAGTTTTAACTTCGCACAAAAAAGAGTTAATTATGTCTGCTGTCATCGTTTTGAGCACGGTACCGGAAATGGGGACTGGGAAAAAGATAGCTAAGGCATTAGTAGACGAAAGGCTCGCTGCCTGCGTTAACTTGATCCCTTATGTGAAGTCGTTTTACGTATGGGAGGGAAAGACTGTCGAAGACGACGAAGGGCTCCTAATAATTAAAACCGACAAGGAGTCGCTGGAGAAGGTGATTAAGAGGGTCAAGGAGCTCCACCCTTACACCATCCCAGAGGTCATATCAATAGATATATCTTGGGGTCTACCGGAATACTTAAATTGGATAGTTGAGAGCGTGAGAAAATGAGCGACCTAGTCGACAAGTTGCAGAGGCTGTCCCTAATCGACTTAAAGGAAGAGGAGAAGGAGAGAATCGGGAGGGACGTCCAGAAGATCTTACAATTCTTTAACAAGATTAACGAACTTGACTTGTCAAACATTGAACCCTTGTTCCACCCCATTTCGCAGGGCAAATTGAGGAAGGACGTTACACAAAGCCCTCTAACGCAAGGCGAAGCCTTGTCAAACGTTAAGCGAAAGGAAAACGGGTTCATAATAGGACCTAGCACCTACGGTGATTAGATGATCTCCCAAGTAGTAAAGGACCTAAAAGAAGGGAGACTGGACCCCGAGGAGTACGTAGAGAGATACTACGATAGGATATCTAAGTTCGAAAAGAAGATCAACTCCTTCATAACGCTGAGGAGCAAGGAAGAGGTAGTAAGAGACGTGAAGGAGTCGATAAAAAGGGGAGGAAGGCTTGCCGGAGTCCTAATAGGAATAAAGGACGCCATTTCGACTAAGGGCATAAGGACCACTTGTGCCTCGAAGATGTTGGAGGACTACGTTCCACCCTTCGACGCTACGGTGGTAGAGAAGCTCAAGAGAGAAGGGACAGTGATATTGGGCAAGACCAACATGGACGAGTTCGCCATGGGCTCTACCACGGAAACCAGCTATTTTGGCCCCACGAGGAACCCGTGGGATCTCGAGAGAACTCCAGGAGGTTCTTCTGGGGGGAGCGGAGCGGCACTTGCTGCGGGTTTCGTGGACTTGGCACTTGGGACAGACACAGGAGGATCCATAAGGGCCCCTGCTGCCTTCACCGCGACGTTTGGGCTCAAGCCATCCTACGGTACTGTAAGCAGGTATGGGTTAGTGGCTTACGCGAACAGCCTTGAGCAGATAGGTCCCATGTCTAAAAACGCCGAGGACCTAGGTCTGCTATACAGCGTTATAGCTGGAGACGATCCAAGGGACGCTACTACGATACCTTACGAGGTCAAGGAGGTTCCCTCTGAGATCTCGGTTAACGGGTTAAAGGTGGGAGTACTTAAGGACATCCTAGAGGCTTCAGAGGAGCCGGTTAAGGAGATTATTAACAGGGTAGTAGACAAGCTGTCCTCGGAGGGAGCGGTGGTAGAGGAGACTAAGCTGGGCTACGCTGAGTACGCTTTGCCTGCGTATTATATCATTGCCATGTCCGAGGCTAGCTCAAACCTAGCAAGATACGACGGAGTAAGATACGGCTACAGCAAATACGGTGATGGGAACTGGAAGGAGACCTTTAGCAAAAACAGGGGAGAAGGGTTCGGTTTGGAGGTAAGGAGGAGGATAATGCTGGGTTCGTTTATCCTAAGTGCCGGGTACTATGACCAATACTACGTTAAGGCGCTTAAGGTTAGAAGACTAATAAAGAACAGCCTAGACCAGTTGTTTGCCAAGTTTGACGTCCTAGTATCTCCTACCATGCCCATATTGCCTCCAAAACTGGGCGAAATGGTAGATGACCCAGTGAAGATGTACGCTATGGACATAAACACAGTTATAGCCAATCTAGCTGCGATCCCAGCCCTTTCCATGCCTGCTGGCTTCTACAACAACCTGCCAGTAGGTTTACAGTTAATGGGCAGGTATCTTTCCGATACCTTCCTAATTGGTGTCAGCATGTTTGTGGAAAAGCTGACTAAGATCTACGACGCTACGGCGCCCCTACAATAGACCTTTTTACCGTCTCATAGGGCAACGAGCACTGACCTACTCCCCGCCCTGCGAGGGTTCTGCCTAGGTCTAAGGCGTTACTCCCCTTTATGGGAGTTACTCCGTGATGTGAAGAGAAAGGAAAGAGCCAAAGCGTTGACAATCTTCCTTTTTCATAATGTTTAACGCTCCGCTAACGTTGCTGTGAAGTTAACGACCAAAAGGACAGTTAACGACACCACTGGGATTTCTGTCAACCTTAACGTTATGGTAAGCGCAGAGCCGCGAAGTGTTATGCTCAACAACTAGAAACGCGATTATGCCGTACTCATCCACTATAGCGTCAACTTGCGATAAGACCAAATGTTCGCAGTGAACTTATTTCCGTTATTCCGAGAGATGAAGTAAGGATAGCCCAAGTAAACCGTGGAGACGCCAAAGACCACAAAGTCTTGGTGAGGTGAGATGCTAAAGTTCTGTAAATGAAGAAGCCTACGGTAAAGCTTAATGAATTCTTTTCCTTTCCCTCAGCACTTCTTCCCTATCACTTCTTGGACCTTTTCTGTCTCGCTCTTCAACTCGTCGAGTTCGGCGATCCTCTCCTGAAAATAGAAGTTCGCTCTTCACTGCTGAACCACGGTAAAAGAGAACAGTAAGTTCTCAACCACGACAGTAGCCAACGCGTTTACGCCAAGGTCAATTGACGCAACCTTTTCACTTTTAGGCTTTTGAACTGAATCTCTTTCGCCGTGAATAACGAGAGAGCCCTTCATCGGCTTATTGCTCTTCTTTGCGGTGGTTCTGCCAACGTCAACGAAATGTGGGCGTAAAAATTGTTACCCATCACGCGGATCTCCAGCCTACCTTGTGCGCCAAACCACCTTAACCTACCTTCAAAGGGCATCTTCATTTTCCAATCCTTCAGAAAGAGAGTGTTTTTCTTCGTTAACCTCATAACGATCTTGCTTAACGACTAGGATCAACTTCTCCTTTCCTCCATCTTTCCAGTAACGTGGCGGCGAGAAGTGATTCGCGAATGACGGTTTTTGTTTTAATGACGAGAAGAAGGACGACCAAGTTGTTCTTCTGAAAACAGCTTGAGCGTTAACTCCTAGAACCTCCTTGTACTTCCTCCACGTCACAACTGCGGTTTTGACGCTTCCGGAATTGCGGGAGTAATCTGGCTCCTCATCTTTAGTTCACCAAAGGAAGCGCCATAAAAGGAAATCGTTTTCATGTTAAAACCTTAACCCCGCCAAGCGAGGTTTGTCTTCTTATTTATCACGTCGTTCTCAACAGAATACGGGACAGACCAATTTCATTGCCCCTGACAGTAAATAAGTTTTTTAAATCACGGGAAAAATGTTAATGAATACGCTCATGGAGACTCCTAAGTTTAGAATAGACACCTTAAGTAGGATAATTGACGAGATGGAGAAAGAAAAGTATCATGTTATAGGTAGCCACAGCGCCTATAAGAAGTGCTACTGGACCCACAAGGCTTTGACCTCCCACAGGTATTGTTATAAGGGGAAGTTCTACGGGATCGAGAGCCACAAGTGCGTCCAGATGACCCCTGTGGCTGCGTGGTGCTGGTTTAGGTGTATTCACTGCTGGAGACTGGAACCAGAGGACATAGGGCTAGAATGGGACGAGACAAAGATGCCGGTCTCAGACGACCCGGAGTACATAGCAGAGAGGAGCATAGAGGAACACGTAAAGGCAGTTTCTGGTTACTACGGAAGGGAAGGCGTAGATAAGGAACTGGTTAAGGCAGCTTCGAGGCCCGCTCACGTCGCCATAAGCTTAACGGGTGAGCCAACCCTCTACGAGAGGCTAGGGGAGCTGATAAGGGAGTACCACAAGAGGGGCATGACAACTTTTCTTGTAACCAGTGGAGTAAGACCGGACATACTTGCCAGCCTAGAAGAGGAACCAACTCAACTTTTCGTGTCCCTTCAAGCTCCGAACGAAAGGAAGCATAAACTTATAAATAGACCAATTGTTGCAAACTCGTGGAACCTAGTAATGGAGACCTTGAGGATGTTGCCCAGCTTCAGTTCTCCCACAGTAATTAGGATGACAATGATAAAGGGTTTCAACATGAGCGAGGACGACGCTAGGGAGTTTGCGAAACTTATGGAGATCTCTATGCCCACTTACATCGAAGTGAAGGCGTACATGCACGTAGGCCCCTCCACCTATAGGCTCAGCAAGGACGCCATGCCCAGACACAGGGAAATAAGGGAGTTTGCCGAGCTACTAGCTAAGTACACGGGGTATAAAATACTGTCCGAGCACGTCCCAAGCAGAATAGTGTTGCTGAGTAAGCTGGATAGACCAATACAGATAGGCAACGCGTGGACCCAGAAATGGGACTGGAGGGCTAAGGACAAGGAAGACGACATCCACGGCGAGTACGAGGAAGCCGAGCTTGGCTGTACTGAGGGAACTTAAGCATGCTGGATTCTTGCTTAATTGCGAAGATCGTGTGTGCCTCCAATAAAAACGGAGGAGTCACTCAAGAGACTCTAGCTAGAGAATTATCAATGTCCCAGCAAACTGTGTCAAGGAAGTTAAAGGAATTGGAGGAGAAAGGGCTCATAAGGAGGACGATTACCCCAGTGGGGGAAATCATTTCCCTTTCAGAGAAAGGTCAAGAAGTCCTCTCCCAATGCCTAGAGCTACTGAAAAACGCCATTACCTCCGCTCACGCAATTAAGATAATCGGAAAAGTGACGTCAGGACTAGGTGAGGGTAGAATATTCCTTTCGCTACCTTACTACAAGGAGTCCTTCGAGAAGTTCTTGGGATTTACGCCGTATCCAGGTACCCTTAACTTAGTCATTTATGATAGAGTATCCTTAGAGAACAGACTCATCTTGGACACAGAAAGGCATATACTGATCCCAGAGTTCAAGAGCGAGAACAGGATTCTTGGAGCAGTAAAAGCTTTCCCTGCTTCAATAAACGGACTGAGGCCTGCTGCAATAGTGTTCCCTCTAAGGAGCACACATCCAAAAAGCATTATCGAGATTATATCACCTTACCACTTGAGGGAAAAACTGAACTTAAAGGACGGAGACGACGTAGAGATTGAGGCTTACGTTTAAGCTTTAGATCCCTCCCTTTCCGCGGAGTTGGTGCAGTACCTGCTTACTATTTCCTTTATAACTGAAGAGGTACTGCTATGTCTCCACACGTTGACTCTTTCCTTCATCCTCACAATTTCCGGGAAAAGGCCCCTCTTTCCCAATTCCTGTTTAAGCTTTTCCACGTCGACCTTTTGGTCGGGGCCTAAAAAAATGACGTCCGGTTTTACCTTCTCCACGCTCTTTAGGAAGTCCTTTTCGTCGCCAAGAAATGCAGAATACACGTACCTTATGCTCTTTACAACCTCGAGCCTTTGGTTTTCATCGTTTATCGGCCTCCTCCCCTTTGCCTTTTCCGAATTAGCGTCCCTAGCGACAGAAACGTATACCCTTCCTAGTCTAGAGGCCTCCTTCAAGAACTCTATATGCCCTGGATGAATGATGTCAAATGTCCCACCTACAAACACCCTCTTAGATACGTCTGATTCCGGATCCACGTTGTTTATAACTAGCACGGCGTCTAGAAGTCCCTCCGCGTATACCACGTCAACAATAGCAGTCTCTTCGTCTCCCCTCTCCAAGTAGTATTTGGCGTCTTCAGTGTACTGCCTAGCTAGGTCCAAGATTTTCTGGTAATCTGGCAAGTGGACGCTGTTGAGCCTCCTTTCCATCCCCTCTATGTATTTTTTCACTCTTTCTCTCAATGAAGACATTTCAGTGCCTCTACCTCCATGTAATGTAAGTTTCTCGCGGGAATTATTATTATGTGTGGCGGAGGGCTAAGGTCTAGATTCCCCTCAAGGATATCTTTTACGGTCTTTACAATCACTTTTTCGTCGTCACAACCTAGTCTCTGCCCCACGACAACCACGTCCTCACCCGAGATCACGTTCTCTTTCCTTTTCTCCTCCATCTTCATCAAGTAGGTAAGGGCTTCCCTAGCGTCCATGAACTTTCCGTCCTTGACGTCCAAGTAGACGATTGTGTGGAGCCCATGTTCCCGGTTTTCCTTCACGACGTAATAGGGGGCGTAGTCGATAACGTCGTTGTAGGGGTACACTACCGTTACTGATCTCCCAAACTTGTAGGATGAGAGCATGGACTTGGATATTATGTAACAGTGAACTGAAACTCCGGGAACTACGACGACCTCGTGCCCTCTGTTCTTTGCCTCAACTGCCAGGCTAACGTGGGTGGTCGCTATCACTGGGTCTCCTACTGACGCTATTGCCACGTTCTTTCCGGTCTCCAAGTGGGACACTATTTCCTTGAACCCAGTTTCCAACAGAGCTCTAGTTGCCGGAATGACTCTCTTCCCGATAAGCTCTTCTAGGGACTCTGCGCTCAAGTCGCACGAAAAAGAAGTGTAGGTGTCAAAGTATATTATGTCGGAGTCCTTTAAATAGTCCAGAGCTTTTTTTGTAAGAAATCTTTTTGACAAGCCCAACCCAATTAAATATAGGTACGACATTTTGGGTAAAAGTATGAAGAACTCTTATAAATGGTGATCTTATTGCTGGAAATATCCCCTGGTATTTACATAGCGTCCGACCTGCCAGTACTTTACCTAAAGAGCGTCGACGCCATAGTCCTCTCTGACGTTCACATAGGTTACGAGGAGGAGATGGCAAGGAAAGGGATGTTCCTTCCAAAAGTCCAGAAGAAGAGATTCATTGAGGTCTACAGGAACTCCGGAAAGGTATTCAAGTTCAAGAGAATAGTAATCAACGGCGACTTCAAGCACCTATTTAATAAACTAGGAAAGGAGGAGAGAGACGACCTAAACGAAATTCTAAGTACTCTAAAAGACGACGGAATGGAGGTTACGTTGGTTAAGGGTAACCACGACAATTACGTAACCTTGGTAACAGACAAGTTCGACAACGTTGAAGTGGTGGACTACTTGGACCTAGGAAACGTGTTTCTCCTTCATGGACACAAAGAGGTTGAGGTAAGGGATAACACAACTTACGTAGTAGGGCACGAGCACCCGAGGATTTCCATAAGGGATAGGTTAGGGTTTGCGAAGAAACTGCAAGCCTTCCTAGTAGTCCCCCTGAAGTCAAACGGTAGTAAGGTAATTGTCCTGCCCTCTGTCGGCACGTATCAAGCAGGGAACGATATCTCACTGATACACAACAACTACATGAGCCCCATAGTAAGGAACCTGGGAGTTCTAGAGAAGGCAAAGCCTTACGTAATAATTGAGTCCGAGGGTATTATGGAATTTCCTGAGCTAGGCCTTCTAAAGAACGTCCTTTTCTAACCCGGGGGTTTATAAATGAGTATATAAGAATTATATGTGGTGAGTGTTATCTCCAATTCAATAGCTTATAAACCGATTATAAGCATAGAAAACATAGTAGCAACCGTAACTTTAGACGAGTCCTTAGACCTTTACGCCATGGAGAGGAGCGTTCCAAACGTAGAATACGACCCTGACCAGTTTCCTGGGCTGATATTTAGGCTCGAGACGCCCAAAGTTACTTCTCTCATATTCAAGTCCGGAAAGATGGTAGTAACTGGGGCAAAGAGCACCGAGGAACTAATAAAGGCCGTAAAGAGGATAATAAAGACGTTAAAGAAGTACAGCATAAAGATTACCGGCAAGCCCAAGATTCAGATCCAGAACATTGTTGCTTCCGCAAACCTCCACGTTCACGTCAACTTGGACAAGGCCGCGTTCTTACTCGAGAACAACATGTACGAGCCAGAGCAATTCCCTGGGCTGATATATAGGATGGACGACCCCAGAGTCGTCCTCTTGATATTCAGTAGCGGAAAGATGGTCATAACTGGGGCAAAAAGGGAGGAGGAAGTATACAAGGCCGTCAAGAAAATCTTCGACAAGCTAGAAGAACTAGACTGCGTGAGGCCAATAGAGGAGGAGGACGAGATAGAAATTTAAGGCTTTAAGCTATTGTGATAACCATGACCCTTAAACACAAGAAGTACGTGTACATAGATACGGGAAAGGGCTTTTACGTTAAGGCCAGAGTGCTGAAGAACAGGGACGAGAACTCAGCTGAGAGCTACGTCTTACTAAATATAACGCCTAAGGCCAAGCCCAGAAAGGCCTCAGTCCTAAAGTTAGACAATTTGCCCCTAGAGATCAAGGAAAAAGTTTCCAAGATGGCTAAGTGAGCTTATATTTTTCGATTATTGTAAGGGCTATGTACGTCATGATTATTATCATTGACGAGACAGACAACGTGTAGAAGAGCTGAGCCTGGATTATATAAATTCCCCTCTCGATGTTATACAAAGCGCTTGATATTATGTATGCAGAAACTATTATAGCAGCTATTTTTATTAAGTCATGCCATACCCTTATGTTCTTCTCTATGGCGTTTTCTAAGGCCTTCCCTGCAAATAAAATCACAACTGAGAAGGTAAGGTAAGGTAGCATGGCGTTGGCTATTGAAGAAGACACGTAAACGTAGGAGCCCTTAAGAGACTGGCCTGTCACATATCCCTGGATTATACCTATAATTAATGAGATGAGGGATAGGATTCCCACTATCACCATGATAGTGGAAGTTTGCCACCACCTTTCTATCATATCGTCAATTGCGAATCCCCTTACCAGCATGGAGAGTCCTATTACCAAGAGAACCGCAGGCAGAAGATATGATGCCAGTCCAAGGATGTAAAACACACTACCTATTACGAAAATTATACCAGGGACTCCAAGGAATATCCTAGAATACCTAGGTTCGGTTATTACCTTCTTCAAGTACCTCCCTATGAGAATGTAGGTCTCCTCAACTCCCCTGTACTGCTCTACTATGACCCTTTGTATCCCCGTTATCTTGAGCTTGGACTGTATAATTGGGATAGCCTTTGCGTCCTCGGGACTATCGTAGACTACGATAGCGTTCGTGATACCTAGTTTCCTGATTACCTCGTCCAGCTCTGAAGACAGTCTGAGCTGAGCTTCAATCCCCCCTTTTTCCGAGCCTGCAATAAAGACTATATCGACGTTGCCTTTATCTTTCAACTTCTTGTATAGATTTAGCGTAACTACCATGGCATTGAAGTCAGAGTCGTCTGGGATGACCTCAGAAGCCTTCTGAATGGCTAAAAAAGCGTCCTTTTCTCCTATTACGGGCGTTTGAACGCCTATTCTGCCTAGATCGTCGTCAATGTCAACGTAAATTACTGCAGTCCTTTCAGTCAGCGTCTCCATTATCTTTACTTTGGTCGCCATAAAGTATTAAAAGTTCCTCAAATGACAGTCTTTCGCCGTTCTTTAGCTTCTCTTCAGCGATCTTCTTTTTCCTGTCCAATATTTCCTTGCTCTTGCCGTTTTCTGCATAGCCCTTCGTCTCTCCTTTCCTCTCCTTGACGTCCTTCGCTCTGGCGTAGTAGCTGTTAAATACCTCGTCCTTGCTCTTCTTAAGTTGCTCTTGATACTTCCTCAGTTCCTCGCTCTTTGCCCTCTTCTCCTCCTTTATCTTAGCTAATTTGCTCCTTTGTTCCTCTATCTTTGCCTTTACCTCTAGAATTTCCTTCTTTAGCTTCTCCCTTTCTTCTTTAAGCCCTTGCAGTATTTTCCTCTTCTCGTTAATCTCGTCAAAGATCTTTTTCATCTTCTCTCTTACGGTAGAGAGTTCTAGCCTCTTCGCTAAAAACTCCGCCCTTTCCTCGTTGCTCCTCTCCTTAACTTTGAATGCCTTCCTGGCTTCCTCGAGTTTCCTCTCCAGTTCGCTTATTTTCTCGATAATTTTCTTTTCCTCCTCAAGGGAGAGCGTAAAAGTTTGCAGTCTCCACTCTAGGTTCTTTATCTTCTTCTCCACCGAATTCACGTTAAGTCCCTGGAGCTTGTCGGTCACAGCCTTCAACTCTTCCAACTGTTTTCTCATGTCCTGGAGGGCAGAGAGAAGGCTCTGCTTCCTTTCCTTTAACTGCTTTAACTCGGTAAGTCTATCGGTATACTCCTTCCTCACGGTCTCTATTTGGGACCTAACGGAGTTCAGCTTCTCGAAATACTCGGACTTTTTCTGCTTAAGACTCCTTAACTCTTGGAGGGCCTTATTATACTCTGCGTCCAACTTCTCGAGTTCTTCCTTCAAGTCTGAGATTTTCTTCAGAAGCTCCTCTTCAGCGTCGTCAGCCAGTTTACTCATTGGGATTAACTAACTAAATGCGTTAATATAGTTTTTCCTAGACGTCTAAAGACAAACTCCTTGAACTGACCTACTCCCCGCCCTGCGAGGGTTTTGCCTAGGTCTGAGGCGTTACTCCCCTTTAAAGGAGTTACTCCGTTAGATGTGACAAGAAAAGAGAGGGTTTTTCAACGCGTTGACAATCTTCCCTATACCAAGTTTCATAATGTTGAACGCGCCATTAATGTCACGAAGCTTGTGACCAAAAGGGCAGTTAACTACGCCTCTAGGCTTTCGGCTCAGCTCCTCATCTTCTCTAAGTTCATCAGAAGCGCCACAAAAGAAAGTTGTTTTTATTGCCTAAAGACATTACCCCGGCCTTAAAAGACGAGGTCTACCTTTTCTTTATCAACTTATGTTATGTATAGAAAGTGCTCCTTATATCCGCTTTATTCCCTTTTTAAACAAGAGCCCCAAATAATCTACCATCCCAATCGCGTATTACCTCCTCGTATAAATAGGAGAGTATTATTGAGGTTAATATTAAGCATGCCTTTTCAGCAATATCTTTTGTGACAAAAGCTCGAGTAATTGAAATTGGATTTTACGAGAAAGAGACACTCAAAGGCAAGATGCTGGTAAGGGCTGATTCCAAGTTCGATTACGTTCACAACAACGTAGTTGGGAAAACATTAGTTGACGAAAAGGGAAACAGAATAGGTAAAGTTCTGGACGTAATAGGCAACATAAACGAGCCTTATTTGCTAGTAAATCCAGTAAACAAGGAGGAGGTACCAAAAGGTAAACTATACGTTATCCTGGAAGAGAGGAAAAAGAACAGGAGAGGAAGGAAATGAAGTGCCAAGTCTGCAACTCTGAGAGCGTGAGATACGACTACGAACGCGGCCAGTACATCTGCTCCACTTGCGGATTCGTGATAGAGGAGGGGTTAGTGGATCAAGGACCCGAATGGAGGGCCTACGATTACGAGGATAAACTAGAAAAGGAGAGGACGGGCTCGCCTCTAACGTTAAAGGTTCACGACCAAGGTCTCACCACCAAGATAGGCTACGGAAGGGTTAAGGACAGAGTGAAGCTCCTTAAGATGCAAAGGTTGCAGAACAAGCTTAGAGTATCCTCAAAAGACAAGAAGCTTGTGACCTACTTGTCGGTTCTCAATAACGAGGCGTCTAAGTTAGGGCTTCCCGAGTTCGTTAAGGAGACTGCAGCGTTGATTTTGAGGAAACTAGTAGAGACTGGGCTCGCTAGAAGAATCGACATGTACACTCTAGTTGCCGCAGTCCTGTATTACTCTTGCCAGATAAACAACATCCCCAGACACCTTCAAGAGATAAGGAGCAGGTATGGGCTAAACTCCAGTGAACTTTGGAAAGCTCTGCAAAGGGTACAAGAGGTGTCCAAGAAGGTTCAGAACTTCAGACCTAAGGTAAAGCCAGTCGTCTATATCCCAGAGATCTTGGATAAGTTGGGGCTACCCCAACAAGTAGCCATCAAGTCAGCGGAGATCGTTGACATAATGTACAAGACAGGACTAACAAGCGGTAAGGGATACCTAGCGTTAAGCGCTGCTTCCGTTTATCTGATAAGTACTCTCTTGGACGTCAAGAAGACGCAAAAAGAAGTAGCTGAGGCGTTAGGGATTACGGAGGTTACAATAAGGAATAGGTATAAGGAAATTATTAATAATTTTGATATTGAAGTAAGTTTATAGTTTTTGTTGGAAAGCAAACTAAATAAGCATGAAGTGGTATATAATATATATAGCCAACACAGGTGGTTTGAATGGAATCAAAAACATCAACGTACGAAGATATGGTTCGCCAAAAGATAGCTGAAAGGGGTAGCCAAGGCATATCACAGCAGGAACTCGCCAAGTCAGTCGGGCTCTCAACTAGGGAGCTCAGCGTTATAATTAAAAAGCTTATTGAAAAGAAACAGGTCATCAAGAAGTCAGTCAAGGAAAACGGGAAAAGCATTGTAAAGCTCTTCGCCGTTCAAGTTTTTGAAGAACCCAAACTCCTTGTAGAGCTCAATAACGTTGTCGACATCCCGTGTTTCTCGTGCAAGTTCCTTTACAAATGCAATGAGGGTACTCACGTTAATCCAAACTCTTGTTCAAAGCTATCGCAATGGATTTTATCTATTATAGCTAAATGACGTTTTTAGGCATTCCAAAACTTCTTCGTATTTTTTATTTGTTTTAATCCCTTTTTTATCAAAGTGCGTTCTCGTTGCCTCTCCAAGGCATTCGAGCATGCCTCTAGTTGGGGGTACGTTCACCTTATGCCTCGAAGCTAGGAAGTCCAGATTGTAATACGCTAGGAACTTGTTCTCATCCCTTAAGCTCGTCAGTAGCTCCTTAACCATTTGGAAATTGGTTAGGTATTCGAACTTGTCAATTGACGACGTCACCTTTCCAAGGAACTCTTCGTCCACAAGCTTACCCAGCCACACTGGCCCTACTACCTTTACGTTCTTGCTACCACAATATGGGCACTTCTCCACGCAATTTTCCCTAGTCCCCTCGTGGTACCCGCAGTCTTGACACTCAATAAAATACCCTAATTCTTCTAGGACATTATCTGCCCTCCTTGCTCCTCCCAACACTCTGAAGAAAACCCTGTAGTAGTAATCGGAGTAGAAGGAGATAAGGGGGACCACTGTTCTCTCAAGAACTGCTGAGTCCCTTACTACCTTAGAGACAAGTGCCCTTATCCCAACCTCCTTTGAGAAACTAAGCCTTTGGTTATGCACGTAGTACTTTCTCAAACATGATCTCCTGGCCTTCCCCTCTAAGGGGGAAAGGTCTGTTGCAGTATAGGCCACGCTTCCTCCGCGTTTGGTGGCATTTATTGATGAGAGTACGAAGGGGGCCGGGGATCCAAAGGGATCTACGTCCACGTAGTCCACCTTGAGCTCATAAAGTAGGGAATTGGCGTCTCTGTTGTACACTTTAGCGTTCTGTATTCCGTTAACTTCCACGTTTCTCTTTATGAGCTCCACTGCGTTAGGGCTCTTGTCGTTAAACACTACCTCCTCTGCTTGTGAGGACTCGAGGTAATACCTTATCCCCCTCACGCCAGTTGCGGAAAGGGCGTCCACAATACTTTTCGGAGAAAGCGCACTTACTACAACTACGCTCACGTCCCTGTTGAAGACCATCCTAGGGTTATAGAAGACGGGAGCCCACGAAGGATCGTACTTCTCTTCCTTCCTGTACTCCTCGGGATCTGGAACTAGTAGTTTAGCCTTTCCCTCTGTTATCTCTTTTAATTTCATCTCTTAGGCTCGTTAAATCATCGGTCGTATAGGCTTTAAATCCATCTTTCTCCAGATCCTTTGCCATGTTATAAGTCCTCACTATTGTGATTAGTGAAGCGCTTAGCTTCATCGCCAGCTTCTTAGCCTCTTCCGCCTTTCTGCGCGTGAAGTCGGCCCTCTTTGGCCCTATTGCAATTAAAACCCTCTCGTCGCCCCTAGAAGCTACAACGTCGACAGCGGTTAGCTTCAGGGTTGCGATGCTGAAACCTTCGTCTGCCAATATCTTCGACACTTGGTTGTTCTCCTCGTTTTCTAGCTCTATTCTAGATCTGTTGTTCATATCTTCGAACATGTCTCCTATTATCTCTGGTCCAAAGATGTCAACCAACTTTTCTGCTATCTCTATGGACACATCGCACTCTCCGTTCTCGTAATCGTAGATCGTCTTCCTGGACACCCCAAGCATCTTCGCCAGATCTCCCATGCTGAACCTCATTTCCTCCCTCTTCCTCTTCATTACCTCCGACCTTATCTTAACGAACATCCCGCCACGCGTCCTGTATACAAATATCTTCTCCCTTTCTATCATTTTTCTAAAACCTTCCAGCGAGAGCCCAACAACCTTGTCCTTCTGGATCGCTATATCTTCCTCCGTTTCGTCGGTCACTAGCACAGGGAAGCTGTTGACTAGGTAGGCGAACTTTTCCAGTTCTACTATCTCCTCCTTGGACACTTTGTCCATTGATACCTTTATAACTAGTTTCCTAGACGGATCCTTCGCCACTATGTCGATTGACTTCTTACTCTTTTCTGGGTAATATATTACGGAGTAGTCTACGTTACTCTTCTCCAATATATCAACTACGTCAGTTAACTTATCCTCCATCTCCCATTCCTTCTCTATTCGTTATCTATATTTACGTTACTTAGTATAGAATAAGAGATAGTTATAAATATTAATGATTTATACCCCATTAAAAGTCTTTCTACGTCTCCAGAGGTCAAGTAGTTCGCGTTATCCTTTCCCAACAAAAGGGACACTGCCCTCTTACTCCACTCGTCGCCGTTGACTACGTAGTCTCCCGGGGTCTCGAGCTTCAGTATAACAAAAGGCAACTTGACTAGCGCCCAAAGGTAGATGGGGATGGACTTGGATGCGCTGTCCACCTCCCGCTCGTCAAACTTGTGGAGGAAGCCGTTTCCAAGCCTTATTACGTTTTTCCCCTTTACGGCCTCGTCCAAAGTCACAAACTCGGCTGGCATTGAGGAAAAAATGTCCTTGAATCCTAGGTCTATTATCTTGTCTAACATTATCTAACCCTTAAACTTGGCAACTATCATGGAGTGGTCCTTATCGTAGGGATCTAAGTTAATTATCTGCTCTACGTCGAAGTTCTCCTTCCTCAGTTTTTCCGCCTCAGCCATAAATATCTCCTCTGGTTCCTTAGTCACGTCAATGCTCCTAGCCTTTACCGCTAGGAGGAGGTAACCGCCCTCCCTCAGGAAGAACTTGGCGTTGTAAATAGCAATGTCGGTTTGGTCTGGCTGGGCTATGTCAACGTAGAGTACCTCTGGGTCCTCAACCAACAAACTGTAAGCCTGAGGGAACCTGGCGTCAGCAAGTATTGGGAAGAGGTTTGGCCTACGCTGCGCTACAAGGATTAACTCCCTAACGACCCTTGGGGAAAACTCTACGCCGTAAACTTTGCCCTCTTTTTCCACTATGTCAGAGATGTGGCTTGGCGTGGTACCCGATGCTGCACCCAAGTAAAGGACCTTAGTGCCCTTCTTTATCGGGTTGTACTTTAGCCCCTTAAGTATGGCCCCCGCCAACTTACTCCTAAATGCGTTCCACTCTCTGTACTCGATCCCCTCGAATTTAATCAGCCTCTCACCGTAGACAGAGTATCCGGGGGCCAAGTTTTTGGTGCAAAGCCTAGTAACCCCATCAACGTAAATGCACTCGAATACGTTCTCCATCTTTGTTTCCTTTACTGTCTTAATGCTCTCAGAAATGGTTCATCACCTTCTCTTACCTTTTTTCTTATCTCCTTTACCTTTTTTACCTTTTCCCTGAGGCCTTTCCTCTTTCTGTTGTTTTCTAGGAGGTGGCTGTGCGTACTTAGTCTTGATCTCCTCGATCCTCTTGTTTAGCTGTTCCACCAACTGGTCTCCTATATACCTCCCGCTGAAGGCGTCTACCCTAGCTGCGATTGCCAGCTTGGCAGCCAGAGCCCTAGCTATCTTACCCCTCTGCCACCTCGGAGACGAGTGAATGGCGGGGAACTGGAATATAATGCCGTGCTTTGGAGGCCTGCTACCCGTCTTTAGTGCCCTAAAGAGGGCCTTTTCTGCACCGAGCACTTGGATAGTGCTTGCTGGCATCTTTGCTAACTCCTCTAGGCTACCCGCCAAGCTAAGTAGCCTCGCTCCAAGGACTGGTCCCACTAGAGCGGTAACGTTAGGGGAGACTTCCCTCATTACCGATTCTACGTAATCTGCAAGGTCATTCCTTATCTTGAAAAGCTCGAGGATAGTGTTGGAGAGCATCCTTATGGAGTTTATGTCGTCCTCCGATATGTCAGCACCTATACTCTTCTTAGCCGCGTCTGCAATCTTTGACGCGCGAGAATCGTTTAGCCCGAGTTCCTTTAGCGCCTCTTGCGTTATGTTGTCCCTATACCCAAGGTAAGAGACTATCTTAGAGTAGAGCTGGTGATCTTCCACCATCTTATCTAGTTCAGGGAAATGAAGACTGTACCACTCCCTCAGCCTCTCCGAGAACAGGTTGATCGTCTTGTCTATGTCGTCTATCGCCCTAACTGCCTGAATTGCTAGCAGATCCCTCTTCTGAGAGGCCTTCCTCAGTTTCCTCCTTGTGTACTCAAAGGAAACTTGGTAAAGGAAGGAGTAAAGTTCCTCCTCGTTTGGAGCGTACTTAGCTTCCAAAGCATACTTAACCAAAGACTGCCTAAATTCCCTGGCTCCAAAGTGGTGTACCTGCGTGGTTACCCTAGCGCCCAACCCCTGGAATTTCGCTACCTCAGCCTCATTCTCCACCACGACCTCAGAAGGCTTTAGCTTCAGCAGGAGCTCAAGCGCGGAAGGAAAGGGGTTTCCGTGTTCCTCGTGATCTATAAGCATGTCAACTACTTTGCCCAGATCCCTGGGGTTCAAGACGTAATCAACGAGCTTACCGTTCTCGTCAAAGGCAAACGAGCCTATGACGTGCTCGACGAGATAGACTTTCATTATGTTTAGCCCAGAAGTCTTAAAGCTCTAAGTTTAAATTTCTTGTTTTCGGTATATTACTTCTGAAAGCAATATGCCGTCTCACGGTTCGCTAACAAAGGCTGGAAAGGTAAGGAGCCAGACGCCAAAGATACAGCCAAAGGAGAAATCAAAGGAGCCACCTAGGCTAAGGAACAGAATGGAGTTCGAGAAGAGAATAGTTAAGGCTTCATCACAACAGCAAAGAAAATGACCTTCACAAGGTTTTTATTCAACTTAAAGTATTTTTTCTCAAATGCCTCTTGAAAGTTATAAAGGTAAAGCCCTGGACGTGTTATCTCAAATTGGGGCTGAAATAGGGGACATTATTGAAATAGAGAAAGAGAAGGTGAGGGTAAAGGGCATATTGATGCCCTCATATTCCAAGGACGACGACATCGTGGTCGTAAAAATGGACAACGGCTATAACGTGGGAGTGTCCGTGGAGAACGCCAGCGTCAAACTGGTGGAAAAGAAGGGACTTGGCAAGCCCTTGACGGGAAAGGGAGACAACAGGAAAGGAGAGGTCAAAATAATAAGCACTGGAGGTACCATAGTGAGCAAGGTGGAGTACGAGACAGGTGCCGTTAGGCCAGCCTTGACCACTGAGGAAATAGTGCAGTTCCTACCGGAGATCAACGAGATAGCGAAGGTGTCGTCTGAGATACTCTTCAGTATACTTAGCGAAAACATGACGCCGGAGAACTGGGTGAAAATAGCCGAGTCAGTTAAGAGGGCCTTTGACGAAGGTAGCTTAGGCGTAATTGTAACCCACGGCACCGACACCATGGCCTACACGGCGTCAGCGTTAGCTTTTTCGTTTAAGGGCCTTCAAGGCCCAGTAGTCCTAGTTGGTTCCCAAAGAAGCAGTGACAGACCAAGTAGCGACTCCCCAATTAACCTACTCAGCTCTGTTATCCTCGCTAAGAACGCCCCATTTGGGGAAGTAGTCGTGAACATGCACGGCGAAAGCTCAGACACTTACACCCTAGCACACAGGGGAGTTAAGGTAAGGAAAATGCACACCAGCAGGAGGGACGCCTTCCAAAGCATTAACGACAAACCCCTCGCTAAGGTGTTCTGGAGGGAAAGGGAGGTGCAGCTCTTGAGGTCGGACTTCTTCCCTAAACGGGAGGAGAGCGTACTTGACTCAAAGTTCGATAGCCGGGTCTTTCTCCTCAAGTACTACCCCGGAATGGACCCCTCTATCGTTGAGCACCTAGTTGAGGAGAAAGGTGTAAGGGGGATCGTAATAGAGGGGACTGGACTTGGACACACGTCCACTCAGTTCCTAGAACAGTTCAAGAAGGCGTCAAGGGAGGGAGTTTTCCTGGGAATGACCTCCCAGTGTCTCTTTGGGAGGGTCAACATGAACGTCTACACTACTGGAAGACTTCTCCAGCAAGCTGGAGTAGTCCCGCTGGAGGACATGCTTCCGGAAGTGGCTTTAGTGAAGCTGATGTGGGTCTTGGCCCACGAAGACGATGTCGATAAGGTCAAGTCGCTCATGTTAACTAATATGGCTGGAGAAATAAACTATAGACATTCGGTAGACTTTTACCCAAGGTGGAACCATGAGTAAGCTCGACTATAGATCCCTTGGATTAAAGGTAGGGCTTGAAATTCACCAGCAACTCGACACTCAGCACAAGCTTTTCTGTAACTGCCCTACGTTACTCACCGAGGAGTACAAGGCGACCCTGGAGAGGTACTTGAGGCCAGTCATGAGTGAAATAGGCGAAGTGGACGTAGCAGCGCTCTTTGAGTGGGAAAAGGGGAAGAAGTACGTCTACAGGATACCAGAGAAGAGCAGTTGTCTAGTGGAGTGCGACGAGGAGCCCCCGCACGAGATGAACAGGGAGGCTGTAAAGATAGGCATAGCGATGACGCTGGCGTTCAAGGGCAAGGTAGTCGATGAAATCTATGTAATGAGAAAGGAAGTAATAGACGGGTCAAATACCTCCGGGTTCCAAAGAACGTCGATTGTAGGACTAGGGGGTTCAATCCAAGATGAAGAAGGAGAAGTGGTGATACAGACTGTGGCCATAGAGGAGGACGCGGCGAGGAAAATAGAGGACATGGGGAAGGAGGTAGTTTACAACTTGGATAGACTTGGTATACCTCTAATAGAGATCTCGACTGCGCCTGACATACATTCCCCCGAACAGGCTAAGAGGGTGGCCTTCAAGATAGGGCAGATGTTGAGGCTGACCGGAAAGGTGAAGAGGGGTCTAGGGACTATAAGGCAGGACTTGAACGTTTCCATTGCCAGAGGAGTTAAGATAGAGATCAAAGGTGTGCAAGAGCTCGACTTGATACCAACGATAATCGAAAACGAGGCTTTGAGGCAGTACAACCTACTTAGGATAAGGGACGAGTTGAAGAGGAGGGTAACCAAGGACGAAGTATTGGGGAACTTCGATAAGAGGGACTTGACGGACCTCTTCCAGGGGTCAAAGAGCAAGGTAGTCCAGAACACGCTGAAGTCCGGGGGAAGGGTTTACGGCATCAAGGTCAAGGGGTTCAAGGGCATATTTGGATGGGAAGTCATGCCGAATAGGCGCTTTGGCACAGAAGTGGCGGACTACGTTAGGGTCTTGGCAGGTCTGGGAGGAATATTCCACTCAGACGAGTTGCCTAATTACGGCATAACAAATGAGGAGGTCAAAAAGGTCAAGGACGCCCTGGGCGTAGAGGAGGGCGACGCCTTCGTACTCATAGTGGGACCAAGGGAGAAGCTGGAGAAGGCGTATGAGGTAATAAGGGACAGGGTACTTTACGCTTTTGAGGGGGTACCCAAGGAGACAAGGGGGGCACAGGAAGACGGGACTACAAGGTTCCTAAGGCCACAACCGGGCTCTGCAAGGATGTACCCAGAAACGGACATCCCTCCAATAAGGGTAACAGAGCAATTGCTCGCTGAGGCAAAGGCCTACATACCGCCTTCTCCTGAGGAAAAGCTGAAGAGTTTGGTGGGACTAGGACTCGGAGAAGAGCTAGCTAAGCAGATTATAAATAGCCCAAGGTTATCCCTTTTCGAGGAGCTTACAAGGAAGTACTCGCCCAAAGTACCCCCAGTGGTTATAGCGACAACAATCGAAAACACCGTCAAGTACGTAAAGAGCAAAGGAGGGAAGACAGAGCTCATTACTGACAACGTCATAGAGGCGGTGATAGCAGGAGTATACAGCGGTGTAATAAACAAGGACTCGATCCCGGAGATCCTGCTGGAGTACTCGCTAGGTAAGGGAACAATTAACGAGTTGATTTCCAGGTTCTCTTCCATAAGCGACCAGGAGCTGGAGAAGATAGTCAAGGCCACAATTCAAGAGAACCTAGAGGAGATCAAGAGGAAAAAGGACAAGGCCTTTAACCTAGTCATGGGAAGGGTAATGGCGAAGGTCAGGGGAAAGGCAGAGGGAAAGAAAGTAGCTGAGTTAATAAAGAGGGAATTGGAGAAAATATAAAGGTGAGGAGTTACCCCCGATCCTGAAAGGTGACGAAAAGGCATTTGTCTGACGGTGTAAGTTTTGCTCCCTGACTTTCTACTTAGTATCCTGTTTTCAAACAAATTGGAGAGCTTGAGGTTAGACGACGAAGATCTGTCGGTAGAGCAGTTGCCCCAACTGCTTAAACTTTCGGGGGTTAAGGAGGTATACTGGAGACTAAACTCCAGGATCGTTGGCCCCGATGGAACATGCATCAGGGCCAAAGGAGAGGGAGACGAGGTGATTGTAAAGACGCCATTGAAAGTTAAGAGTATACCGTGGAGCTTTGGCAGACTCAACGAGAGAGCCCTCGTTAGCCTAGTCCAAGACCTAATACCTTCTGGGGAAGGGGAAAGCTACTTAAACCCCTCCCCTTGGCCTAGGGGGAGCCTAAAGCCAGGGGAAGTGATGGCAGAACGCAGGGAAGAAAGGGAAGAGTTACAGAATTCCCTGAGCGTGGACACCAGGTACTTCAACCCAGACTTTGTCTACCTAAACCCCTTTTTCATCGAGGTCTCGAAGGAACCTGCAAACTCCCCTTTCGTCTGTGTCGAACTGGAAGAAGCCTTTTGTTTCGTCTCCTCCTCTCCGATCGAAGTAAGCTTTGAGAACGGAAGGATGAAGGCAGAAGGAAAGGGGATTTTAATGGTAAGGGGGAACAACTGGAGGGAGGTGAAGCCTTACAGGCTAAGCTGGGATCTCTCAAACCCTCTAGTAAGGCTGGACTTTAAGCCCAAGTACAACGTGAGCCTCTACAGATTGGAGCCAGCTTCTATAGTGCCCTTTTTCCTTGACTACGCTCAGGGAGATCTAGCCTTAGCTTTAGTCAACTTGTCGGAAAGCCCAGTGATTTCCACGGTATACGTTACCGCCAGGATCACTGAGGCTGAAGTAGTCGACGAGAACGAGAAGGTAGTCCCAGAATTCGACAGAGTAAGGATACCGTTTAGAAGGTGGGGAATCCACATCGTAAAGCTGAAGGTTAGGAGGTTAATGGAACAGTACTTGAGGAAAAGAATCATTTAATTAAGGCGTAGTTTTCATACATGCAAGGTAGAACTTCCATCCCACTCTTCTTTAGGGCCCTCTTTCCCTCTGAACAGAGTATGCAATAGTAAGTCGAGAGGTTGTCAACCTTGTTGCTTGCCAGCCTATCTACGAGGTCGTTGACCATACTCATTAACCTCTCGTCCTTTTCTATAAGCCCACGTATACCAGTCCCCCTCCTCTTGTTCACGTAGTTTGCTACGGCAGCTGGGGTCAGTCCCATAGCGTTAGCTGCCCTATATATGGGCATCCCCTTCTCAGTGACCAGCTTCTCGGCAATTATAGACCTCAAAGCCGGCAGTATCTCTTTAACAGAAAACTCGCACGGTAATGTAAGAGACATGATCTTCTACATTTTAAAAATACGTGTTAGAGTATAAAAAAGTTTTTTTATAACTCGCAGGTCTTACATCCGCCAGCGTAGTTCTCGCTCACTTCCACGTACTTCTCCATCCTCAGGGAAGAGGGGAGTAGCTTGCCCTCCTTCTTCTTCTCCAGCTCCTCCCTCTCCTTCTTTATGCCAAAGTAGATTACTTGCTGGGACTTGCTCTTGTCCCTGTACACGGTTATGCCCTTTATCCCCATCTTCCACGCCATCAAATACACCCTCTCTACAGTCTCCGGGGGCTCCTCGGACCTCAAGTTGATGGTCTTTGAAGTCCCGGAGTCGTTCCACTGTTGCCAAGCACCCTGGTGCAACACGTGGTACTCTGGAGGCACTTCGTGGGCAGTCCTAAACAGCTTGCGGATAGTTGCGGGCATGAAGGCGTTGTCACCTACCATCCCGGTCTCAGCCACCTTCTTGACGACCTCGGGGTTGTCGAGCTCGTACTTCCTCAAGTACTCGAGGAACAGGGGGTCTATCTCCATGAACTTCCCGACCGCCACGTTCCTGATGAAGGCTAGGGCGAAGAGTGGCTCTATAGAGGAAGAGGTTCCTGCTATGATAGAGATTGTCCCTGTCGGGGCCACGGAGACCACGGCGGCGTTCCTCAAGCCGTGGGTGAGCCTCTCCCCCTTGAGCTTGGAGAAGTCGAGGGCTTCCACGGCCTTGGTGATCTCCCTGACCTTGGCGGATGGTCTATCTCCTATACCTGCGATGGCCAACAGCTCCTCTAAGGGCTTAGCGTTCTCCCATATGTCCCTGTAGAGCCTAGCGTCGTAACCGGGGAAAGGCCCCTTCTCCTTGGCCAGCTCTATTGACGTCTTCAAAGCGTGGTAATAGATGAACTTGGCGAGCTGGTAAGATAAATACACGGCATCGACGCTGTCGTAGGGTATGCCCAGCTTTATCAGCATCCTAGCGAGGCCCATGACCCCTAGACCTACTTTCCTGGTCCTCTTAGTGGCCTCCTCTATCTGCTTCAATGGGTAGCGGTTGGCGTCTATGACGTTGTCCAGGAGGCGTACCGCATAACGGATAGTCTCAGCGAGGCCATCCCAGTCAACCGTGGGCTTGCCGTTTACCTCCTTCACGAACTTCTCCAGGTTTATTGAACCCAAGTTACAGCTCTCCCAGTGCAACAGTGGTTCTTCTCCACAGGGGTTCGTGGCTTGTATTTTCCCAAGGTACCAGGTTGGGTGACCCCTGTTTATGGTGTCTATGAAGAGCAGTCCTGGGTCACCACTGTCCCAAGCGCCCTTTACTATCTCGTTGAAGAGAGTTCTAGCATTCACCCACCTAGTGATGGCACCTTCCTTCTCTGCTATAACTAGTGCCTCATCCACTGTGATGATTTTGCTCTCGTCCAAGTAGACGCTACCCTTCTCCTCTAACTCGTTCAGAACTACTTCTTGTACCCACTCCTCGTGCATGTAGTTCCTGGCCTTGACTATGTAATAGTCGTGGTCGGTGCCAGGGACTTTGGTCTTCCTCGGCGTGATGAGGGGCACTTCCTCCCCCTTCTCCACCTTCTCCATGAAGTAGTCGTAAACTCCCACGGAGATGTTGAAGTTCTGGAGCTGGACGTCCTTCAACTGCCCGGTCTTGGCGTGGATGAAGTCCTCTATGTCGGGGTGCCAGACGTGCATGACGCCCATGTTTGCCCCCCTCCTCTTCCCTCCCTGCTTCACCACGTCGGTGGACACGTCGAATATCTTCATGAAGGACACGGGCCCAGAGGCAACGCCTGCAGTTGAAGCGACAATGTCGCCCTTTGGCCTCAACTCGGAGAAGTCAAAGCCAGTGCCCCCTCCCTGCTGGTGCACTAACGCCATTGCCCTCAACGTGTCGTATATCCCGTCCCCTTCAGGGGACGTCATGGAGTCCCTCACAGGCAGTACGAAGCACGCCGAGAGTATCCCCAGCCTGGTACCGCTGTTCATTAACGTGGGAGTGTTTGGCAAGAACTTTAGGTCGCTCATTATCTCGTAGAACTTCTCCTCCGCCTCCTTCACAGCCTTCTCGTCCTTTCCGTACCTCTCCTCGACCTTTGCTAAGAAGGAGGACACTCTCCTGAACATCATCTGTGGGGTCTCAATGTACCTCAGCGTGTTTGGGTCTTTCAGTAAGTATCTGGCCTCTAGGACCTTGAGGGAGTTATAGGTGAGCAACAAGTCCTTCTCGTTGAACTGCTTCCATCTACCCTTGCCGAAAACGTGGTTGTATATCCTAGCGAGGACGTACCTCTTAGCGAGATCCATTAGCTCAGGGTGCTCTAAGGAGTTCTCCACCAAGTTCCTCTCCACGATGTCGGCTATCGTCCTCGTGTCTATTACGTTGTCCTTGGCAAGCTGGAGGACGTCCTGTGCTATGCCGTCCATCACCTTGTCTGGGACGAAGCCGAGCTTGTTTAGTATCTTCTCGAACTTAAACTCCTCCTTTCTACCGTCTCTCTTCAGTACGAAGAGCTTGTTTAGAGTTGCTAAGCTAATGTTAGCTAGCATTTGAATCAAATAATATTTATCAGTTTACGCTAAATAATCTTCTCCATATGACTGGTGGTATGACCTTTTCTCCGTACAAGTTAGAATAGTAAGCAGCAGTAGTACTGGTTACTCATAAATAGATACATGATTTATATATAATATTGATTTGGGGAAAAATCTATAATATACGGATAAAAATCTTGAGAAGCTTAACCGCTAATGGACGTTTAATTAACTTCTTAACTATCAAAAACTTAACCAGTGCTCTGAGTAGCCATACTTGTAAATGAGGATTAAAAGGATGCAGATGTGGGAAAACTCCTGGACAAATATTTGATGACAGATAAAATTATTCGTTTCTGCTTTCCCATTTATTACCTACGTAAAATCCTTTATGGAGGTATGCGGACCCGCCGGGACTCGAACCCGGGACCTTGGGCTCCGGAGGCCCACGCTCTGTCCTGGCTGAGCTACGGGTCCGTTACATCTTAGTCAAGGGTTTTATACCCAAAGATTTTAAACCATTTCTTAGCACTGTCTCTACTCCCTTTACGAGGAATATCCTCGTGACCCTCTTCTTTTCGTCCTTCTCTTGGAGCACTCTCTCCTTATCGTACCACGCGTTAAAGAGGTCTGAGAACTGCCTCAGGAAGACCGTCAGTACCTCCGGGCTCATGTCATCTGCTGCCTTGGCGAAGACCTCGGGGAACCTAGCTATCATCATGAGGATTTTCCTCTTCTCGCCCACCAGCTCCGAGGGGTCAACGTTACTTACATCTAGGCGATCTGTTACCTTAGCTAGTATGTTGTAGGCCCTGGCGTAGGTGTACTGTAAATAGGGCCCGCTATTCTCCTCCAAGTTAGTTACCTTGTTTACGTTGAACGTAACTGGTTTGTTAGCTGACACGGACACTATGGCGTACCTTATTGCTGAGTTAACTATCTCGTCTAGCTCCTCCACGTTGCCCTTCTTCTCCCTGACCTTTGCCTCAACGACCTCCTTTACTTTCTCGTACACTTCATCAAAGGAAACGTACCTCCCTAACCTCCCGCTCATCCTCATGCCTTGGAGGCTCACCATTCCGTAGGAATAGTGGATCAAGTTCTTAGCGTGCTCCGGGTATCCGAGCAGGTAAAGCGTTGCCCTCAGTTGCATTTGAGGTACTGCCTGTTGCTCGGCTATTACGTTTATCACGACGTCTGCCTTAAAATCCGAGAATTTCTTGAAAGTGTAGGCGACGTCCCTTAAGGTGTACAAGGTCGTCCCGTCTGACCTCATTAACACTAACGGCGGTAGCTCTAGTCCTTTCGGTATCCTGAGCTCCTCCTTGACTGACTCGTCTACAAAGTTCTCTAGATCCAACGCCCAAGTGCCCTTGTAGTTTACCCTAGCCCTCGAGTCCATTGTCTCCTCGAGCACCTTCTTGACGTCCCCGTTCCAGAGGAGGTCGCTCTCATAGTCGAAGACGTCAAAGGATATTCCGAGCTTTCCAAGGCTTTCCATAAAGCCCTCTAAGGCGTAGTTCACGTATTTCCTTACTATCTGTTTAGTCCTTTCGTCCCCCCTCTCATACCTTTCGATTATGTCGAGGATCACCTTCTCAGGGTCCTCTTCCTTCATTATGCCGTCAGAGAGTACGTCAAAGTACTCCTCGTTCCTCTCCCTTAGTCCTTGTGCCACAGCAACTAGCTCGTCCCTCTTGGATATCTTTTCCTTGTACTCGCTCTCACTAGCGTTCTTTAACTCCTGGGTTATCTGCCTTATCTCGAGGATAACGTTGGTCATGGCGTAGATTAGACCTAGCCACTCGTCTTTTTTTACCCCAGCAGATGGCTCTGGGTAGTTCAGCTTGGATAGCCCATATATGAGTATCGCCACCTGCCTCCCGCTATCGTTGACGTAAAACCTCGAGTTCACTAGGTGCCCCCTGGCCCTTAGAAGTCTGACTAAAGTGTCCCCCAGAATAGCGTTCCTCAAGTGGCCTATGTGCAAGGGGTGTATTGGATTGGCACTAGTGTGCTCCACCACTATCCTCTTTGGCTTGTCCACCTTCTCTAGCCCGTAGTCCTCACTTAAACTGGAGAAGACGCCGTTAAACACGCTCACCTCGTCTAGATTGACGTTTATGAAGATGCCGTCCCTCCTGAAGGACTTGACGTACTTACCCCTACCGCTAACGTCAACGTTGAGGTTCCTCGTGACAGACGGCAGAGGGAGCGAGAGGTCTCCTAGTCCCTCCTTTGATGGGTATTCTATGTTATTAAAGACTTTTTCCTCCTCGACGTTAATAACCTGCGATATTACCTTGGCCATCTCCCTCTTTGCTTCCCTTATTACGTTCACATGTGTAATAGGGTGTGTAGCTTTTAATTCTTTGCTAGCTGAAGTTGTAAAACATGAAAGTCGCGGACGTGTTGGTGGTGGAAAACGAGGGGCAGAAGGTAAACGATGAGAAAATAAGGGAAGTGATCGAGAGGGTAAGGTCGTCGGTGGACAACGTTATTATCACGAGAGTCCACCTCCCTGGCTCAAAGGACGAGGAAGGGCTATTGGGCATACACCTCATAGTGAGAGACGTTGCAGAAGCGTGAAGTGTGCCCCTATTACAAGAACGGCTACTGCACTTCACCTATGCTCGATACTCCGTCAGACAGCGTAGTTAGCCCCCAGAGGTGCTTTAAGACATACAAGGGCTGTAGGTTTTACGTTGACAAGGGAGAAGAGAAACAAGGTCTTGAAGTGTACGACGAGGAAAGGATAGAACAGGAAGTGAAGTTTTATCCTAGAGTAAACGTCTTGATGGAAAAAGTGGACAGCGAATGTCAGTTTTTCCAGTTATTGAGGACAAACTCGGGTTTCATTGCTTATTGTAAAGTCCTGGGGAGGATCTTGACTGAAAGCTCCGCTGAGCTGTGCGGCAAATACTGGCAAAAATGCCCAATAAGGGGTATTGAATAATAGAAGTCTTACTCGGTACCTAGCTTTGCGTATCTACCGTCTTCCAGTAAAGTTACCTGCCCTTTTTCGGAGAGGCTGGCTAAAGCCCTCCTTATCTTGTCCTCACTGGCAATACCAGACAGCTTACTGTGTAACTCCTTCAAGTTCATTGGCTTCTCCGACAAGAGGTCCAACAAGATCTGCTTTAGCTCCTCCTCGTTGGGAGCGGTCATTACAACGACGTCCTTATCTGAGTAAACAACCTTCAGCTTACTCTCTACTTCCTCTGTGTCTTCGGTATCAACCTTCTTTCTCCTCTTCCTAGCACTCATTATAGACACTATGATAAATATGTAAAATTTACTTTTAAATGTTCATTAAGAGTTTCGAAGCATCATTATATTGAAGTCTTTTATACACGATAGGTAATAAAACATTAATAGGCGGATTGGATTGGACCAGCCAGATTTCCTGAGGCACGTGGCGAGCAAGGTATTAACGCCCAACACCCTCGACTTAAAGAGGTTGGATGACGTGAGGAGGTTGCTCGCCAACGCCGAATCCAAGTACAAGTTTTCCTCTTATGGAGGAGACCCAAAGAAGTTAAAAGATTACCTCTTGAGCTCCGAGTTCACAGACCTCGTTCTGATCATTGGGGTAGAGTTGGCCAAGAAACTCCTCCAAGAGGTGATAAGCAGTTACACTGACCAGGAAATCAAGTCTGCTGCGGAGAAAGTCCTCCAAGAAATTGACGGTTATAAAGACCTTGAAGGATCGGACACTGTCGTGATGTATAAGAAGTTCTAAAAATGAGGTCTTAGCTTAGGGAGGGAGTGGGGGAAGAACTCTCTTCTCCTTCTCCCTTCTTCTCTCCTTCCTTCTTCTCGCTCTTGAGCTGGGAAGCTGCAACTAAGTCGTCTATCTTCAATATGGAAGTGGCCGCCTCAGTAGCGCTCTTCAGTACTTGCCTTGTTACCCTTATGGGCTCTACCACGTTAATTGAGTACATGTCGTCAATTATCTTTCCGTTAATTACATCAACGCCAGCGTTTACTAGCCCTTTCGCGTGCCTCGCCCTCATCTCCATTAGGGAGGACACGGGCTCTAGGCCTGCAGTCTCGGCCAAGATTACAGGGATCTCCTCTAACGCCTCAGCGTAGGCCTCGATAGCTAACTGCTCTTTCCCTCCAACAGTCCTGGCGTAGTCCCTTAGCCTCGCTGCGAGCTCTAGCTCTACAGCTCCTCCGCCGGGCAGGATATATGGCTCCATTAGGATGTTCCTTAGAGCGTGTAGGGCATCGTTAATGCTCCTCTCGGCCTCGTCTAGGGCCATGTCGTTGGAACCCCTCAGCAAGATGTTCACGGCCCTCGGGTTCCTCGCCCCTTCAATGAATACCATCTTGTCGTTACCTACCTTCCTCTCCTCCACTAGCTCAGCGTAACCGAGGTCCTCTGGCGTGGCGTCCTTGATGCTACTTATTATCCTAGCGCCAAGTGCCTTCTCCAGCTTCTCGATGTCGCTCCTCTTCACCCTCCTAACCGCTAGGATTCCCTTCTTGGCGAGGAAGTGCTGGGCTATGTCGTCAATTCCCTTCTGACAGATCACCACGTTAGCGCCAATTGACGCGAGCTTGTCGACCATCTCCTTGAGGTACTTGGCCTCCTCGTCTAGGAATGCCCTTATCTGCTCTGGGCTAGTTATGCTTATCTTAGCTGAGATCTCTGGCTTCTCCACCTCTAGTGCAGCGTCAAGTACGGCTATCTTTGCCTTTTCTACCCTCCTTGGCATCCCCGCGTGCACTACTTCCTTGTCAAGCACTATACCGTGGATGAGCTGGCTGTCCTCAATTGTCCCTCCCTTCTTCTTATCGATCTTTATCAAGTCAAGAGGAACGTTATAGCCTCCGGTTGGCAAAGGCTCTGCTACAGTGGTCACTGCGTCGATAACTATGTCCATTACCTTGTTGAGCTCGCTCCCCTCTGCCATGAACTTGCTGGACATAGTGGTGTAGGTTATCTTCTTTAGCGCCTCCCTAGCAGCTGGGGACTTTAGGTCACTGAGATCGATCTTAGTAGCTATCTGTGGCAAGAGCTCCACTGCCTTGTTAAAGGCCTTCTTGAACCCCTCAATGATTATGGTTGGGTGAATGTTCTGGTCAAGCAGGTTTTCTGCCTTCTCGAGGAAGAGGCCAGCCAACACTACTGCGCTGGTCGTTCCATCTCCCACTTCTGCATCTTGGGCCTTTGCTGCCTCAACTAGAAGCTTGGCAGCGGGGTGCTGTATCTCCATCTCCTTGACAATTGTCGCACCGTCGTTAGTTATCGTCACGTCTCCGAAGCTATCGATGAGCATCTTGTCAAGTCCCTTTGGACCCAAACTTGACCTCAGCATCTCGGCTAAGGTCCTTGCCGCTAGTATGTTGTTCCTTAGCGCGTCCCTACCGGTAGACCTAGAAGTACCCTCTTTAAACAGTAAGACTGGAACGGATGCCATTTTACGACACCTTTTCTGGAGACCTTTAGTATCGCTTATATATAAATTTTTCTTTATTTACGTCGTTAAGATTAGGGACATCTCTGGATCTAACTTTTTAATTTACAGGGTAAAAATAAGGAGGTTGTGCTCTGCATAAAGTGCAATAGATTTGATGGAGAGGTAAACGTTAGCGGGAAGTTGCTCTGCGTTCAGTGCGCTAGGGACGAAATCGTGAAGAGAGTTAGGAGGGAGCTGTCGTCCACCGGATTCCTGGAGAAAGACGACAGAGTACTCCTAGCTTATCCCACCTTTTACGGAAACGTGGCAGTCCTAATAAAAGAGATCGTGAGCAGAATATGTAAGGGATGTAACTTGACAATCGACGAATTGAAGGTGGAACCTAAGGGAGACATAAACGAGACATTATGGTCTCTATTTAAGGAAGTTTTTGACCTAAACTACAAGAAGGTCATTTTGCCCTTAACAGCCGACTTCTTCCTGTCGTACTTGATATACTCTATCTCGTCATTAAACCACGGGTTCCTGAGCTACTATGACCTAGTCACGGAGTTCAGGGGAGTGAAGTTTTTTATTCCCCTCTTCTCCACTCCGTTACAGGAGCTTAAGGGGTTCTCTGAAATAACCGGGGAGTTAAACACAAAAGACGAAGTTTTAGATGAAATATTGAAATGGTCCCACAAGGAGTTCCAAGATAACGAAATATTCCACACATTCTTGAACTCTTTGACTATATTCTCTGGAGAGAGATGTAAAATATGTGGAGCTTACGTAAGGCCTAACGAGGAGTACTGCCAGTACTGCTTAAGGCTTTCTTCTCAGAAGAGCTGAGCACTATCTCAAAGAAGAGTGCCCCAGGCTCGGGCTTAAACTTAGAAGGAGGGACAACTCCTGTGGCGGTGTAGTAAAAGTAGCCTGTGCTGAGGATTTCCTTAAAACCCTCTGGATCCAGGCTGCTGTAGTCCTTCAAGAGGCCTATCAGGTCTATCTGGGCCTTCACCTCTTTCATGCTTATCTCGTAACCGCATACCCTGCACGTGAAGTCTGGCATTATCGAGTTGAAACCGCACTTAGTACACTTTATTGGAGACCTTATTCCATAGGTGTCCCACTCGTACCTGAGGATGTCCACCAAGTCGCTTCTACCTCTCTTTACTGCCTCCTTATAGAGCTGGGGAGCTAACGCTACTATTCCTTTCTTGGTGTTGTAGACAACGAATTCTAGTTGCTCGTCGGTCATCTTCTCAATTTCCCTTATCCTCACAAGCTTCATAGCTAAGTACTCCATGAATCCATCTCTGTTGGCCAATAGCCTGTTCACGATGGTCGAAAGTTTCGGCTTACTCTTGACTTGACCCACTGCAGCTATAAAGGGTTCCTTTATGAGCTCCTTGTACTCGTCCCTCTCGAGCTGTAAATTGGAAATTGAGAGGGCGGTTACAGCGTCGTCTAGGTACTCGTCCAGTAACTTCTCAGGGTCCACATACTTGTCCTTGTTTGGCTTCTTCTTGCCCTTCTCGGCCTTGTCCTCCTTGACGTCAGCCTTCTTCTTGGCCAACTCCTCCACATTATACTGTTTGAGCCAAGTCTAAGAAATCTAGCGGAAGTATCTTCTTTTTCGCCGTTAGCTCCTGGTACTTATCCTCAAGGAACTTCATAAAGACTGGGCAGTTGTCGTACCTCCCTTCCCTAGTACACTTGTTCGCTAGGTCTAAGAAGCAATTAGAGGTCTTTTTGTCGTAATATGGACATACCTTGTAGTAGGTTTTAGCGCTCTTCACCATCTTCTCTATCCATATTCTCTTATGGTCCTTTTTCTCGGCCTCTTTCTCGGCCTTGGCAAGGGCCTTATTTATTTCCTCTTCTGACATCTTAACGGACTTATTTGAAGACAAGAATTCTCACCTTATACCCTATTTTCAGGATTTTGTATTATATACCTTGCTACTCTTACCTTATTAAACACTACTATACGGGGCCGTAATTTTTTGTCAGAAGAGTAAATAGAGTTTGTATAATCTAAACCTTAGCAACAACAAACACGCAATTCTTCACAAAACCAAAGAAGTAGATTTTAGCAGTCCTCTAGCTTCTTCTTGACAACTTGGGAGAAACCAACCCTGAAACCCAACTTGGGGTCGTTGTATAAGTAGACGATCCTCTTAGTCTGAAGCCCCCTCAATACCTTGAACAGCCACGCTGGATCCGCTTTGTACTCCTCCTGCAACTGGTCCAAGTATACGTATGTGGAGCCCCATTGTTTGTACCTAGATATTAAGTAAATTAATATTTCCCTCTCATCCTCATCTAATTTTTGAATGATTTCCGATAGACAAACCGTTGGGTCTCCTTTTTGTTGTTTCTTGATAGCCTTACTGGTTTTGTTGTCAATAAACGACAAAACTTCCTTGGCCTCTTTTGTCTCGTCTTGTCCCTTTTTGTTGTTTATTGGTTGATTAACAGGATCGATGAGCTGTTTAGCTATTGCCAGCATTTCCTTGAACCTAGAGTTGGAGTAGGAATCGATGATCGCCTTGGCCAAGTTCTCGCCATCTGGAGTTAAGTACCACCTGCCTCCCTCTTGGTAGACGAGGCCCTTTTTCTTCCAGTAGCTCAAGTAACTGCTTATGTACTTAGTCTCGTAACCTAAGTTCGTGGCTATCTCAGAAGTCCTCAAGGGCCTCGCGTGTAGGAGGACAACAACTGCCTCAATCAGTTTGGACCTAGGAGAACCCCTTAGGTAGGTCTTCGAAAGGTTCTCTGCAACTTCGTCGATAGCCTTGTCTCCCATCGCCAATATGTTTTCGCGAAGTTTTAAATGCTGTACCAAAATGGGCTTGTGTGTTAGCGAAGTAATATTTCTCTCATGTATTACTGCACGTTTTCACTGGCATAAACTCATTGTAGCCTACGATCACGTTGTAAACCCCCTGGAGGAGTCTGTCCACCTCCGGGTCCCCAGTGTCAATCCTCAAGCAGTCTATGCTCCTCAGCTTTTCCCTTGAAGATACAACTATGATTCCTTTCTTCCCCACTCTCTTTAGTACTTCAGGGCCTATCTCTTGGTTCCCTCTACCTATCAAGAACCCTTGACCACCGATAGGCGACAGGATCACCTTTAACTCCCCGGTTAAACCAATCAAGTCAAAGTAGCTGACCCCGGCCTTGACCAGCTTCTTGCCTAGGAATAAGTCAGTAGATAGGAAATTAGTAAAGTAACCTAGCCTTTCCTCAATACTTTTTACAGTTTTTCCTGGCCCCATAGCGTAATATACGTTATCCTTTATCATGTCTATTACAAACTCCGAAATGTCGTCGGTGTCGGAAGAGGAGTACTCCTCCTTGCTCGGGGTTAACAGATTCCCTGAGGATATTGTGCTAACTACGAAGAAGAGTTTGACCACGAAGTTCCCCCTTCTGTACTCCTCCTCGTCCACGTCCAAGACTTCAGCTTTGACCACCCTCGCGTTCCCCTGGACGTAATCGCGTAGGATCCTTGCTGCGGCTTCTGGAGTTGTAGCAAAGACCCCGCTGTGCATCTTTACCCCTGCTGGTATTCCGAGAATGGGCAGGTTCCTAGTTAGTGCTCCCGCTACGTCTCTAGCTGTCCCATCTCCTCCCACGAAAGTTATTACGTCTACTACGTCCTGAAGGATCTTCACGCTAGCTATCGTGTCTTCCCTAGTCGAGTTGTCCCTGCCGGCGTCAATGACCTCGTAATCGAAGTCTGTTCCTCTGAAGTAGACTTCCCCCATCTTCCCTCTTGGGACAAAGTACTTAACCCTGAGGGCGAGGTTGAGGAACCTCTTTACCCTAAAAGGCACCTCCGGGTTCTCAACCCTGAGGTCGTCACTGCCCTTCCTCCCGATCCTCCCGCCTGATCCCGCGTAAGGGTTAACTAGAAACCCGACCTTCATATTTTACCAAGTTCACAGCAACCTTATATGCGATGTACTTGTTCTGAGGGGTAACGAAGACTATTAGATCCTCTGGGACACAAGTGGGACAGCTTTCCCTTATTTCCTGTAAGAGGTTTCCCATGGAAAGTTCGTCGGTCTTAGGAGGGAGTTCTATGCCCTTGTCTGTGACAACAGCGATCAGCGTAGACTCGGCGCCGTTCTTGATTATGGCGTCCCTGAGGTTTATGATCCCCATCCTTTCTAGGATCTTCACGCCCCCACTAATCACGATCTCCATGGTGTCCCAGTTGATCGAGTTTAACCTAGCCGAGTGGATCGAAACTGCCCTTTTCCACTCCTCTACCGCCTTTTTACCCAGTTCGGTGAGCTCTGCCCCGCCCACTTTGTCAACCTTGATAACGTTTAGCTCCCTCAACCTCTTCACTAGCGTCTTTGTGGGCGCCTCAGAGAGGTCTAACCTCTTCATTATGCTCATCCTCCCTATGGGCTGTTCCTGCATTATTATCTCCAAGGCCATTACCACGTGGGCCTCATCGTACTTTGGCTTGTTCCCCTGCCTAGCCTTCACGGCCTCCTCTGCGATCTCTAGGATATCCATATTAATCCCTAATTCCATGAAGGTTTATGCTCAAAGGTAAAAATCTGTTATGCCTACTTGACCTAGAGAAGGAGGAGATAGAGAAGATAATGGACGCCTCCTTTTTAATGAAGCACTTTGTGTACTCCAATTCCGTTCCTAAGCCATTACAAGGTAAGAGGGTTGCCCTTATCTTCGAGAAGCCGAGCACTAGGACTAGGGTCAGCACGGAACTGGCTGTCAATTTACTGGGTGGTTACGTGATAGTGCTAAACAAGTCGGAGATACAGTGGAGCAGGGGCGAGCCGGTGGAGGACACCGCCAGGGTTCTGGGCAGAATGGTGAACGGCATAGGGGCGAGGGTCCTCTCCCACGATAGCCTTGTAAAGTTGGCAAGTTTCTCAGGCGTCCCCACCATAAACCTCCTGAGTGACCTCTCCCACCCCCTTCAAGCCCTAGCTGACTACATGACAGTTAGGGAGAAGTTCGGCGGGTACAAGGCTATAGCCTTTGTAGGCGACGGGAGCGACAACGTGCTGGTCAGCTTAATGGCCTTCGCCTCAAAGATGGGCCTAGAGCTGAGGGTCGCGTCACCGCCTGGGCTGAGGCCTAGGCCAGACATATGGAAAAGGATAGAAGAGGAGGCGGAAAGGTCTGGTGCAAACATAGAGTTCTACGAGGATCCCTACGAGGCTGTTAGGGGAAGTTACGTGGTATACACTGACGTGTGGGTGAGCATGGGTCAGGAAAACGTGGCCCAGCAGAAGAAGGAGATACTAAAGGACTACAAGGTGACGGAAGACCTAATGAGGTACACTGCCTCTGGGGGAATATTCATGCACTGCCTACCCGCTGTGAGGGGAGAAGAGGTGGAGGCAAGCGTAATAGACGGCAAGCGGAGTGCTGTGTGGGATCAAGCTGAGAACAGGCTCTACACGTCAATGGCGGTGTTCTCCTTGCTCATTTGAAGAAGGAGTCTATGGTCTTTTGGGCCAGCACAGAGCGGATGGACTTTACCTCCGTCAAGTTAACTTTTCCCCTTATCCTGGACTGGACGAACTTTATCGCCTCCTCGACTGTGTCGAAAGTAGAGACCTTGTTCTCCATGGCCTTCCTTACCGTTTCCCTAATGTGCCAGTTTCCAAGTGGGGCGAAGTACTCGGGAGTTATCTCCCTGATAATGATCACCCCTGCGCTCCTCCTCATCTTGCTTAGGTACTTCAGGACTGAGGTCCTTGCAGCAATGTACCCCCCGTCCATGAAGTCGTACTCCCCCCAGAAGTTCTCCCTTAAGTCTGAGACCACGAGCTCGCTGGACCAGAGGCTCAAGGGGTGCCATATCTCCATCCACGTCACGTTATATGCTGAGGGGTAAAGGATGACGTGGAAGTAGTTGCCCAAGTACTTTTGATAGTATACCTCAACTTTGTCTACAGACTCATACCCCCTTACCTCCTCTAGGAGTTGCTTCCCTATTGCGGAGTCCACGGCGGTAATTGCCCACCTAGTGGGGACCAGCCTCCTGTTCTTCTTCCTGCCTAAGAGACCTAGGGACATAGCGTTGATTATCTTGTACACCTCTTCCCCAGAGGAGTAGAGTTCCCTCACAGCCTCCTGGGCGTTCACGTCGTCGAAGATGAGCCTATCGAATGCTTTCGACAGCTTGGGGTTGTCAACTACTTTGACGTCCTTGGCCAGTACTGAGGGGCCTCTTGGCATCACGTAGCCGTCAAAGCGCAACTTTGCCTCTACATTTCCCTCTATCAAGCTCTCTGATCCCACCGGCGTATGAGAAATAGCAGTTAAGGCTATCTCCTTGTCGTAAAGCTCCCACACGTCCTTTACTTTAGCCTTTATTACGTTAGAGACAAGGGACGCGCGGTATGATATTATCTCGTTTATGGACTTTCTTCCCCACCACTCCCGTGGATTCTCGTACTCCTTCGCCTCGTCTCCAAAGACCCCAGGCGGGAGGTTAAAGGACAGGGAAACAGTGGGATAGCCCTTCTCTCCTACGACGACGCTGGGGGGAGTTGCGCCGTCAAGCCTTTTTGACTCGAGGTCTATTCTAAGCGTAGTATTTACTACTGCCCTAAACCTCTCTAGAATGGGGCAGGAGCTCAACCCACAGAGGAGCTTTTTCCCCTTACACCTCACGCACAGCTCTGCGGGTATTTTTCTCAAACAGCTTCCTCTGTATATACCATTCCGCGATCATTATTTTAGCCTTTACGCTGAGCCCTATCCCTATGGGCTTAGACCTCCTACTTCTCAAGGCCTCAAGGACTTCGTCCACATCGAATCCCTCCACTTCCACTTGGTTGTATGCAGAGCCTATTGCCTCCTTTACGTGGGAGTCGCTGTTTGCTAGCCCGAGGAGATGTAGGCGTTCTGAGGCCTCCTTTGCCTTTGCGTTGGCCCAGCTGGGTGCCTTTGAGTTAAAGACCTCTATTGCGTTGAACTTGTACTCGTACAAGTGATCCCCTATTCCCTTTCTAAATAGATCGAAAGGGTGAGATGGGAAGACGAAGCATGAGTTTTCCTTGGCGTAATCAACTAGCTCCCCAATTTCCCTCGGAGGAGAAGGGGGAAAGCTACACAGGATCACCACGTGTCCAAACCGGGTAGTGACCTCCTGGCCAGGAATAACCTTTCCCTTTACCCTCTCTATTCCTCTAGAGGTGTCGTGGTCGGTAATGGCTAGGTATATGCCCTTCTTCCTGGCGTACTCCACTATAGTCTCGGGGGACTCTTTTCCGTCGCTGAAAAAGGTATGAACGTGGAGATCTACCCTCATATGTACCCTAGCTCTCTCATTAGCTCTACAGTGAGTATGGTTATTCCTGCTGCCCCCCTAACTAGGTTGTCTCCCAGCACGACGAACCTCAGGACGCCGTTCTCAAACTTGAACCGCCCTACGTGGACTTCCATCCCGTTTCCGGTCTTTAGGTCAATCTCTGGCTGTGGCCTGTCCTCCTGCTCGTGGAGGACGATGGGCTTGGCTGGGGCAGTTGGTAGACCCCTTTCTTGGGGTAACGACTTGAAGGAACTCAAAGCCTTCTTTATCTCCTCCACTTTTCCCTCTTCAGTTATCACGTTGACCACGCCCATGTGGCCCACCTTCGTAGGTACCCTAGTCGAGGTGATAGTGGCGTCTATGCCGGCTGGGACTATTGAGTCCTCCTTTAGGCTACCCAGCATTTTGTTCATCTCCTTTGGTATCTTCTCCTCCTCTCCCTTAATGTAAGGTATGACGTTGTTCTCTATGGACATAAAGGAGAGCCCGTTGTAACCAGCACCGCTTACTGCCTGAAGCGTGGTAATTATGACCTTGCCCATGTTCAAGCTCTTTAAGATAGGCTTGAAGGGAATCGACAAGATCGAGGCGGTGCAGTTGGGGTTCTTGACTAGCAACCCCTTCCAACCCCTCTTCGACCTCTGGGTCTTTAGTAGCTCCAAGTGTTCCCAGTTTATCTCTGGGTTGATAAGGGGCACTTCTGGATCCATCCTAAATGGGCTAGCGTTGGACACTACGACCTTCCCCTCCCTGACCAGCTTTAGCTCTACGTCCTCTGCTAACTCGTTGGGAAGGGCCGAGAGCACCACGTCTACGTCCTTGTGGTCTTCTGGATTGGTGGACACAATCCTTAGATCCCTTATGCTCTCTGGGATCTCCCCTCCTTCAACCCACTTTACCGCCTCTTGGTATTTTCTACCTATTTTTGAGGGCGAAGCGCTGACCTTAGTTAGCTCAAGAAATGGGTGAGGTGCCAAAAGCTTTACCATCTTTTGCCCTACCATTCCGGTAGAGCCAAGTAACGAGACCCTTATCTTGTCCATTTTAGCACAACCTCGTGTAAATCTTTAGCTAGGTTTAAAGAGTCGTCTTTTTTCACTATAAATGTAACGCTCACGTTGTTGAGCCCCCTGGATACGGAGATCACGTTGTAGTTGGACGCCTCCCTGAGGACCTCCCTGTATACTTCCTTGAACTTGAGACCGCAACCAACTACGTTAACCGCGTCCACGTCTTCGAGCTCCACTCTTTCCACCTCAGGCAACTCCGTTAGCCTCTTGGAGAGCAGTTCAGCGTACTGCGAGTTTACAACTAGCTGTATCGTAGTCTCTGAAGCAGGCTGTGAGATGGACACGATGTTTACTCCAGAGTCCTTTGCTTCTTTCATTACCTTGGCTGCAGATCCAACCTTTCCCACTATGTCCGTGCTCTCTACAGTAACGAGTTTTAGCTCGTCCACCACCGCTATGCCCTTTATTCCCTTATCGTTGCTGCATTCCCCCTGCACGACTGTGTAACCCTCGTCGTAGAGGCCCTCAATTATAACTTGAACGTTGCTGTTCAACAGGGGCTCGAAGGTCCTCGGGTGGAGCCTTTTAGCCCCCATCTGCGAGAGCTCTATTGCCTCCTCCAACGACAGCCTCTTTATGGTCACAGCGTTTGGGAACTTCTTGGGGTCTCCGGTCATTATGCCGGGCACTTCCGTGATTAGCCTTACCTCTTCTATGCCCGTCAACTTCCCAAGAACAGTTGCAGTGTAGTCGCTACCTCCTCGCCCCAACGTAGTATACCTGTTGTTCTCGGTCTTCCCTATAAACCCTGGAACAACGACTACGTTGGCATTTAAGTCCAAGATTTTCTTTACCTCTAACGCGGAGAGCTTCTCTATGACCTTAGCGTCCCCAAAGTTGTTGTCCGTGACAAGTGGAGGCTCGGGGTACGCGATTGACTCTATCCTAGAGGAATTGAGGGACGCGTTAAGGACTATTGTGGCCATCCTCTCGCCGAAGGACAGGATGTAGTCCCTAACCCTCGGCGTCATCTCGTCGAGTACCCTTATTGACCACGCTATTTTAAAGAGTTCGTCGGCGAGCTTGGATATCTCCCTGAAGGCTTGTTCAAACGCGGACCCTTCAGTGACCTTAGAAAGGAGTTTGACGTGCTTGTCGTAAATGTCGCTGACTATGTCTACTGCCTTGTCCCTGTTCTCTGTGGCTGAGATCAGCTGGTTGGTTACTCCCTTTAGGGCTGAGGTGACCACTATGGTCTTTCCTTTAGCGTAACTCCTTATTTTCTCCACGATCAGCGAGAAGTCCCTTTCGTCCTTCTGTATAGAACCGCCTATTTTAACGACTGGCACTTACCTCACCTAATATGACCCTCTCAATCTCCTCCGGATTGAGGGAGACTATCCTCTTGTCTTGCCTTAGCATTGCGTCGGGATCCTTTAGAGCGTGACCGGTTAAAATTAACGCCACCTTGTCTCTCTTGTCTAGAATCCCCTCCCTCAATAGCTTATCGTACCCGGCCAAGGACGAGGCTGACGCTGGTTCAGCTCCAACTCCCTCATTTCTGGCCAACTCCTTTTGCGCCTCCATTATCTCGTTGTCAGAGACAGTTATTGCGTAACCCTTAGACTCCTTGATTGCCTTCATCGCCTTCATCCAGTTAACCGGCTTACCTATCCTTATGGCAGTGGCTATGGTCTCGGGGTTTTCCACGAACTCTGGCTTGTCAAGCCCCTTAATGATCGCGTTGGCGATTGGGGAAGCCCCCTCAGCTTGAACGCCTATCATCCTGGGAACCCTATCTATGACTCCAGCCTCCATGAGCTCCATGAAGCCCTTCCATATGGCGTATATGTTCCCAGCGTTGCCAACTGGAACTACTACTGCGTCTGGAACACCCATGTCTTCCACTATCTCGTAGGCAATGGTCTTCTGCCCTTCAAGCCTCCACGGGTTAAACGAGTTTAAGGGGTACACTATGCCAAGTTCTCTATAGATCTTCATTACAGAGCTCATGGCAACGTCGAAGCTTCCGTTTACCTCTATTATTGTGGCACCGTAAAGTACTGACTGGGCGAGTTTGCCTAGGGCAACCTTGCCTTTGGGCAAGAGGAGGAAAATCTTTAGCCCTGCCCTCGCTGCGTAAGCAGCGGCAGAGGCAGCAGTGTTGCCAGTTGAGGCAGCTACTACTACCTTGTGGTTCGTGTTAACGGCTGAGCTGATGGCAACAGTCATGCCCCTGTCCTTAAAGCTTCCCGTGGGGTTGGCTCCCTCGAACTTGTAGTAAACTTCTCCCCTTTCCCTTGACTTTATTAGAGGAGTACCTCCCTCGTTCAGCGTTATAACTTTGTCATATTTTCCGGGAATAGCTTCCCTATACCTCCAGACCCCCCTCCCTCTTAAGTTGGAGAAGGAGAAGGACTTGAGCTTTACGTTTATTTCCAGTATTCCCCCACATTTGGGACAAGTTATAATCCTTTGATCAAGGGGGGACTCATAGCCACAGCCCAAACACCTCATAGAGCCTTCTAGGCTGTTTCCAACCTTTATTCACCGTCAGCAAATGCTCATTTCCATAAAAATATAAGCTTTTTGTATTATTCTAGTTTATAATATGACTTTCAAGGATCTAAGAGATTATATAAAATTCATGGATGAAAGAGGCAAAATTATACACATTGAAGACGAGGTCGACCCGGTTTTAGAGATAGCGGAGGTGAGCAGAAGAGCTACTTACGCCAACTTACCCCCACTGCTCTTTGAGAGGGTGAAGAACTACGAGGGGTGGAAAGTCCTCACAAACGTGTTTGGCTCAATGGAAAGCGTGTACGACGTATTTGGTACAAGGGATCTCGAGGGGATATCTCAGTCGTTCCTCTCCATCTTGGGCGAGCTTCCCGTAACCCTGCTTGACAAGGTCAAGTCATTGGGCAACGCGTTGAGGATGGGCAAGTTCATGCCAAAGTCAAGCAGTCCTAAGTTCGAGGAGAACCCAATTGGCCTTACCGACGTTCCTGCGCTCAAAACTTGGCCAAAGGACGCTGGGAGGTACTTTACCTTTTCCATAGTTATAACTAAGGATCCCTCCGGCGTCAACAACCTAAGCGTCTACAGAGTCCAAGTGCTCAACGAAAGGGAGGCCATAGTGCACTGGCAGGCGTTCAAGAGGGGCTCTTTGACTGCCTCAAAGTACAAGGAAAGGGGCGTGACCAAGATACCCGTGGCCATAGTCAACGGAGTGGATCCAGTAATAGCGTTTACTGCCTCGTCTCCAGTACCTCCGGGGCTTGACAAGTACCTCTTTGCTGGCATACTGAGGGGAGAGGGCGTGGACGTCCACGAACTTAGTAACGGTATCCTAGTTCCCTCCCATGCAGAGTCTGTCTTCGAGGGTTACGTTGACTTAAACGACGTGAGGTTAGAGGGACCTTTCGGGGACCACTTGGGCTACTACACTCCGCAGGACTACTATCCCGTGTTTAAGCTGGAGAGGAGCTACGTCAGGAAGTCGCCCGTCTTTCACGCCACTTCAGTGGGTAAGCCTCCACTGGAGGACGCGTGGATAGGGAAGGCGGTGGAGAGGCTGTTCTTACCATTCCTTAAGGTGATTATTCCCGAGCTAGTGGACATGAACTTGCCAGAGTATGGTCTGTTTACGGGCATTGGCATCTTCTCCATCAGGAAGAGCTACCCGGGACAGGGGAAGAGGGCCATGATGTCAATATGGGGAACCGGGCAGTTGAGCTTACTCAAGGTGGTCATAGTAGTTGATTCCGACGTCAACGTGCACGATTTGAACCAAGTGCTCTACACTATAGCCTCAACCGTAGATCCAGCAAGGGACGTCTTAGTGATCCCGAACGTCCTCACAGACTCCCTAGACCACACTACTCCACATCCCCCTCTAGGGAGCAAAGTGGGAATCGACGCAACTAGGAAGTTCAAGGAAGAGCTTGGAAGGGAGTGGCCAGAGGAGGTTAAGAGCGACGAAGAGGTGGTAAAGAGGATTACGCCAATTTGGGAAAAGATCAGAGCGAAATATCCTCCCTTAAGGTAATGTCGCCGTCTTTAAAGATGACGGAGACCTCGACGACGTCGTTAGTTGTCAACGGTAACTCCATTTTCCCGTCTTTCTTGAGCTCCCCGTCTACCTTAACCTCGTCGGTTATTGTCCTAACTCCCACGTCTCCCTGTGGCGTCACTACTGTTACCTTGTACTTAACTAAAACTTCCCTTACAAAGAGGTTCTTACCTGAGATGTTTTCCAATATAAGCTTTCCTCCAAGTAATTTAGCTGTGAACCTCCTGGACATGATGCCCTTTCTCGCGTGTATATTATGGGATTCCCGTATTAAATCATACTACCATACAAGGTAATAATTAGACCCGTATGGCTAACAAGGTAGAAGAGTTCGTTAAGGGTTGGAACGGAAAACAGGAACCCAGTCTAGGGGAGAAACTAAAGGGCGCTTTCACCTCAAAACAGCCTCTAAGGTACAAGCTCGTGATGGCCCACTATAAGCTCAAGTCCACGATTAGTAGGCTAGAGGTATACATATCCAAGATGCAGGAAAGGGACAGGGTCCTCTTCGAGAGAGTAGTAGACGCCAAGATGTCTAAGGACACTGCAAGGGCTGCAATGTACGCCAACGAAATCGCCGAGATCAGGAAGGTCACGAAGCAGTTAATAGCGACCCAGATAGCGTTGGAACAAGTGGAGCTCAGGCTTGAGACTGTGACGGAGCTTGGAGACGTGTTCACAAACTTGATACCCGTAGTCGGAGTGGTAAAGGAGCTGAGGAACTCCATACGCGGCATGATGCCGGAGCTAAGCTTGGAGCTAGCTGACGTGGAAGAGGGCTTGCAGGAGGTCGTAATAGAGGCAGGAGACTTCACTGGTGCTAACCTAGAACAGGCACCGGCTAGCCCAGAGGCTAGGAAGATACTGGAGGAGGCCTCTGCAATAGCGGAACAGAGGATGAAGGAGAACTTCCCAGAGTTGCCTTCCTTCGTGACCAGTACGCAAAAGAGCAACGCTTCTCAAAAATAACCATTTTCACAAATTTTCTCTATATAATCTATTTTTTGTTCACTTTTACATTCTAAGCAAACTTTTAAGCCATAAGCTAGAGATTATTAATGGTGGAGGGTTATTGTCGAGGAGGTAGTAAGCGGTGGTTACATTCTCGACATTTCTAAGCTTAGAAAGGACATGATAGATATAGCAGGAGGAAAGGGGGCGAATTTAGGCGAACTGGTGAGCTTTGGTATAAGGGTTCCTCCAGGGTTTATAATTACCTCCAAGGCTTATTACTACTTTATTTCGTATAACAATCTTAACACGAAGATAAAGGAAATTTTAGACCAGGAAAAGGACGTAGAAGAGGCTAGCAAGAGGATAAAGGAGCTTATCTTAAAGTCAAAGATCCCAGAGGACCTCGAGCAAGCTATATTCTCTGCCTACGATGAACTAGCCAAAAGGGTCGGGACGGAGATCTTGGTCGCAGTGAGGTCCTCAGCTACGGCAGAGGACTTAGAAAACGCCAGTTTTGCGGGCCAGCAGGACACCTACTTGAACGTTACTAGGCCAGAGCTCCTCAACAACGTAAAAATGGTCTGGGCCAGCCTTTTCAACGCTAGGGCCATAGAGTATAGGAGGGCAAAGGGAATAGACGTGGAAAAGGTTGGAATAGCCGTCGTCGTACAAAAGATGGTGAACTCCAGATCAGCAGGCGTCATGTTCACCTTACACCCAGCCAACGGGGACAGGAACTTCGTAGTAATAGAGTCCTCGTGGGGTTTAGGAGAAGCTGTAGTGGGAGGGAAGGTAACTCCTGATGAGATAGTGATAGAGAAGTCCACTCTAAGGATCGTGGAAAAGAGGGCATCCCATAAGACCCTTAAGATCTACTATGATAGGGTTCAGAAGAAAAACGTTGAGGCAGAGCTAAAAGGCGAAGAGGCGGACAAGATTAGCTTGACCGACGAGGAAGCCATAGAGCTGGCTAAGTTGGCTTTGAAAATAGAGGAGCACTACGGCAGGCCAATGGATATAGAGTGGGCAATTGACGCCGACATGAAGTTCCCGGATAACGTGTTCGTAGTGCAGGCGAGGGTAGAGACTTTCTGGAGCTCTAAGGCTAAAGCCCAGCAAGAGGAGAAGAAGGTAGAGGTTCCCGAGAGGAAGGTTCTCATCAAGGGACTCGCTGCAAGCCCCGGTATAGCGAGCGGGAGGGCGAGGGTCATACTAGACGTTAAGGATACTAAGGACTTCCAGAAGGGCGACATACTGGTCACAAAGATGACGGATCCAGACTGGGTTCCAATCATGAAGATTGCATCAGCGATAGTCACAGATGAGGGAGGAATAACCAGTCACGCAGCGATAGTCTCTAGGGAACTTGGGATACCAGCGGTGGTTGGCACTAAGGAGGGAACCAAGCTCATCAAGGACGGGCAGGATATCACGGTAGACGCCACCAGAGGAGTGGTCTACGAAGGCAGGATAGTAACTGAAAAGGTAGAGGAGAAGCCAGTAACTGCCCAAGGTCTGAGCAGGGACATCCTCCTCAGTCTTTACCCAATAACTGGTACGAAGATTTATATGAACCTTGGCCAACCAGACGTAATAGAGAAGTACGTGGACCTCCCGTTTGACGGAATAGGCCTCATGAGGATAGAGTTCATAGTGAGCGAGTGGATAAGATACCACCCGCTGTACCTCATCAAAATAGGAAAACCGGAGGAGTTCGTGAACAAGCTGGCCGAGGGAGTAGCTAGGGTAGCTAGCGCAATCTATCCTAGGCCAGTGGTGGTTAGGTTCTCGGACTTTAAGACCAACGAATACAAGGGGCTCATAGGAGGGGAAGAATTCGAACCGGAGGAGAGGAACCCAATGTTGGGATGGAGGGGCGTCTCGAGGTACATTAGCCCACAGTACGAACCAGCATTCAGGCTAGAGGTGAGGGCAATAAAGAAGGTAAGGGAGGAGATGGGGTTAAACAACGTCTGGGTAATGTTCCCGTTCGTGAGAACGCTGACGGAACTTAGGAAGGCAATGAAAATAATGAAGGACGAGGGACTAGAGAGAGGCAAGAACTTTAAGGTCTGGGTGATGGCTGAAGTACCATCAGTTATTATGCTGGCTGATGAGTTCTCCAGGCTTGTGGACGGTTTTAGCATAGGAAGTAACGACCTAGCCCAATTAACTCTTGGCGTTGACAGGGACTCGGAGATCTTAGCCAGGACTGGATACTACGATGAAAGGGACCCAGCCGTGCTGAGGTCCATGAGAAAGTTGATAAGAGTAGCTCACAAGTACGGGAGGACTGTCTCCATATGCGGGCAAGCCCCCAGCGTTTACCCAGAGGTTACCGAGTTCCTGGTCAAGGAAGGGATAGATAGCGTGAGCGTCAATCCGGACGCCGTGGTCAGCACTAGAAGGTTGGTAGCTAGCATAGAGCAGAAACTAATGCTTCAAGGCTTGAGAAGAAAGTAAATTTTTCGCGCACTCCTTACATATCCTTCTACTTCCGTCGTAAAAAGAAGTACACTCTTGGCAAACGAGCCTTCCACAGCTTTCGCAATACCCTAGTGACAACCTTTCTCCGCACAGCTCGCATAGGCTCATCTCGCAGATCTTACAAATCCCTTTAATTGGGACGAAGTCGTCTTCGCATACCCTCCTCTTACACAGTCTGCACTCTCTGATGCTCTCCTTCTCCTCGCAAATCTCACATAACGAACTCCTTAAACCACCTGTATGCCTCGTCATCGTCCTTAGCCTGTACTGGCGGGTGCTTAAAGTAGAACGCAGATACCTTGTCCAAGGGCCCGCCAACTTTCCTGTCTAACGCGATCTTCACCGCCCTTATTACGTCTACTAATACGGCAGCGCAGTTGGACTTATCGTCTACCTCGAGGCTTGCCTCAACCTTAATGGGTATGCCAGCGAAACCCGAGCCCTTAACGTAAATGTAAGCAACTTTAGTGTTGCCGAGGAAAGGAACGTAGTCGCTGGGGCCTATCCTTATTTTTCCCTCGCTCTCTATCTCCACTGCGTTGTCCAACGTGCTAGTTACCGCTTTTGTCTTGCTTATCCTCTTAGAGTAAAGCCTCTCCTCGGTCTTCATGTTCAAGAAGTCGGTGTTCCCTCCAACGTTTAACTGGTAGGTCTCCTCCACCTTTACTCCCCTTAGCCTAAAGAGCGATGTTATGGCCCTGTGGAAGATCGTGGCCCCTATCTGTCCCTTTACATCGTCCCCAGCTAACGGAATGTTCTTAGCCTTAAACATCTTAGGGAACTTTCCAGTGGGGTCGCTGGCTATGAAGACCGGTATGGCGTTGACGAAGGCCACGTTAGCTTCTAAGGCAGCCCTGGCGTAGGCTCTTGTTGCGTTCTCACTACCTACAGGTAACATGTTGACGAGGATTTCAGCCTTGGAGTCCTTCAGTTCCCTTACCACGTCCTCTATTTTTCCGTCAACCTCAGGGTTAAACACGTTAAACATGTGAGGTGCGACGCCGTCTAGTACTGGCCCCTTACTCACTTTTACTCCCAGCTTTTTCATTTCAACGATCCTGGGGGTTATGTTGGGCTTCTCAAATATGGCCTCTGCCACGTCCTTCCCCACCTTGTTCTTGGAAACGTCAAATGCCGCTACAACCTCTATGTCAGTGATGGAGTAGTTTCCCACAAACGGTGTAATTAGTCCCTCAGTGAAGTTCCTTCCCCTCTGCTTGTAGTACTCTATACCTTGGATTAACATGGAGGCGCAGTTTCCTAGTCCTGCTATTGCTATCCTGATCATAATTTTTAAGCATGACAAAGAGTTAAAATATGTTTGTGATGAAAGGGAAAACCCGGACCAGTGAAGAAGTGGAGCGACACTGAGGCGATGTGTATGTTGAGGAGAATGTACATAAGGGTTTACGGTCTAGTGCAGGGAGTAGGGTTTAGGCGTTACGTTCAAATTAACGCCGCGAGGCTGGGGATAAGGGGGTACGCTAAGAACCTTCCAGACGGTACTGTGGAGGTGGTAGCGGAGGGTTACGAGGAAGCGTTAAACAAGCTCCTCGAGGTCGTCAAGAGGGGTCCCCCACTGTCGAAGGTAGAGAAAGTAGATTATCGCTTTGAGGACTACAGGGGAGACTTCGAGTCCTTTGAGACGTACTGAAATTCTTATATATCCGAACTTTTATTAACTTCTTGGTGTTCTTGTTGTACCAATGGTAGAAAGAGAGGAAATCTTACCGAAGTATTGGTATAACGTAATACCAGACCTCCCTAAGCCTTTACCTCCACCTAGGGATCCACCGGAAGCCGAGTTCTCCAGGATAGACCTCCTGAGGAAGATAATGCCAAAGGAGGTGCTAAGGCAACAGTTCACAGTCGAGAGGTTCATAAAGATCCCCGAGGACGTGAGAAACGCTTACCTTAACATAGGAAGGCCAACACCGCTGTTGAGGGCAAAGAGGCTTGAGGAAATGCTGGGAACCCCCGCTAAGATATACTTTAAGTTCGAGGGGGCGACGCCGACTGGCTCTCACAAGATAAACACAGCGTTGCCTCAAGCGTACTTCGCTAAAGAGGAAGGGGTGAACCACGTAGTTACGGAGACGGGAGCGGGCCAGTGGGGAACTGCAGTAGCGCTGTCCGCAAGGATGTTCGACATGAACGCCACTGTCTTCATGGTTAGGGTCAGCTACGAACAGAAGCCCCAAAGGAGGACCATAATGCAACTTTACGGAGCTGACGTCTACGCCAGTCCTACAAACTTAACGGAGTTTGGAAGAAAGATCTTAGCAGAGAACAAGGATCACCCAGGCTCTCTGGGTATAGCAATGAGCGAGGCAATAGAGTTTGCATTAAAGAACGAGATAAAGTACCTAGTGGGAAGCGTGTTGGACGTGGCGATCCTCCATCAAAGCGTAATCGGACTCGAGGCCATAAGGCAATTGGACGAGCTAGGCGAAGACCCAGACGTGCTAATAGGATGCGTTGGAGGGGGGAGTAACTTTGGTGGATTTGCATTTCCGTTCTACGGTGCTAAGAAGGGCAAGAAGTTCATAGCAGTAGGATCTTACGAGATCCCCAAATTCAGCAAGGGAGATTACGTTTACGATTTCCCGGACACCGCGGGTCTATTACCTCAAGTTAAGATGATAACCCTCGGCAAGGACTACGTGCCTCCGCCAATTTACGCTGGAGGACTTAGGTATCACGGTGCAGCACCGTCTCTGAGCTTGTTGATAAAGGAAAAAGTAGTGGAGTGGAGGGAATACAGCGAGCCAGAGATCTTTGAGGCGGCAAAGCTGTTTATGAGGGCACAAGGTATAGTACCTGCCCCAGAATCGGCTCACGCCATAAAGGCTGTCATAGACGAGGCATTGGAGGCTAAGAGAGCCAACGAAAAGAGGGTCATAGTGTTCAACTTAAGCGGTCACGGGTTACTCGACCTGCCAAACTACGAGTCAATGATGAAAAGGTCTTTGAAATGAGAAAGATGCTAGTCTCCTATATGACGTTGGGTTACCCAAACGTGGAGGGCTACTTGGAGTTCATTGACGGAGCTATTTCGCAGGGAAGCGACGTCCTAGAGGTGGGCATAAAGCCAAAGTTTGCCAAGTACGACGGTCCCGTCATTAGGAAGAGCTATAAGGCTGTTAACCTTAGCGAAGGCGAGACCTGGGAACTGCTAAAGGAGACGAGGAAGAGAAGCAACGTTCCAGCGATCGTGTTAACTTACTTGGAAGACTGGCTGGGAAAACTGGACGAGTTTCTGTCCAAGCTTAGGGAGGTAGGAGTTAACGGGGTGCTTTTCCCCGACTTGATAATAGACTTTACAGATGAGTACGAGAAGTACGTGAAGGCAATAAGGGATCACGGGTTAAAGGCTGTGATCTTCACCTCGCCCTCAGTTCCGGACACAATGATCCACGACCTCTCCAAGAACTCCGACCTTTTCCTGTACTACGGCGTGAGGCCTACCACGGGTGTCCCAATACCCGTGAGCGTAGACTCCTTGATAACTAGGGTAAGGACACTTGTGGAGAACAAGCTTGTGGTGGGGTTTGGCTTGTCTGACGTCGAAGACATGAGAAAGGCATTGAGGGCTGGGGCAGACGGAATTGCGATAGGGACTGCGTACATAGAGGAAGTGGAGAAGAGGGGAGTAAAGTCGGCCATCTCCCTAGTCAAGTACTTTAGGGGGGTGTTGGATGAGTTTTAGGGATCTCCTGATTAAGGTGACTGAGAGGAAAGATCTTACAGAGGACGAGGCTAGGGAACTCGCGGACCTGATGTTCGAGGGAAACATCAACGAGATAGTGACGTCCGCCTTCCTAGCCTCCTTGAAGACCAAGGGCGAGACCGTGGACGAGATAGTGGGGTTTGCCAGCTCAATGAAGGCCCACGCACTTAAGGTAGGTCCTCTAAACGCCCTAGACACAGCGGGTACTGGGGGGGACGGACTGGGGACAGTTAACGTGAGTACCGTATCAGCGATAGTTGTAAGTCAAGTTTACCCTGTAGCAAAACACGGCAACAGGGCGGCTAGTAGCAAGAGCGGTAGCGCGGACGTGTTAGAGGCATTTGGATACAACATTGCTGTCCCTCCTGAATCTGCAGAAAAGCTGTTAAAGAGGCACAACTTCGTCTTCCTTTTTGCGCAATTGTACCACCCAGCTATGAAGAACGTGGCAAACGTCAGAAGAACCTTGGGGATAAGGACAATATTCAACGTGTTGGGCCCCCTTACTAACCCAGCAGGCGTAAAGAGGCAAATGACCGGGGTCTTCTCTCCCTCGTTTATGGAAAGGATGGCCCTAGCAGGAGTCAAGTTGGGTTACGATAGGATGCTACTGGTTCACGGTGAACCCTGGCTTGACGAGGTTAGCCCATGTGGTAAAACGTACGTCTACGAAGTAAAGGGAAACAAGGTGGAGAGTTACGTGGTTGACTACTCCGAGTTTTTGAGGGAGAAGATACCAATTGAGAAGCTTACAGTAAAGGACAGCAAGGACTCCGCCATAAGGTCTTTGAGGGCCCTCTACGGTAAGGACAAGGAAGTAAGGGAGTTCATCAGGATTAACACAGCGTTCGCCCTTTACGCCTCCGGGGTGACTAAGGACTTACGTGACGGCTTTGAGCTCTCCGCCCAGCTTGTGGACACGGCGAGCCGTAAACTGTACGAGATAGTCGAAGGGAATGGAGACGTGTCTAAGCTCAAGGCCCTAATGGCAGAGGCGGGTATAAGTGAAGGTTAAAATCTGCGGTATATCCACCCTACTCGACGCGGTAAGCGTTTCCAAGATGGACGTCGACTTCCTAGGCGTTGTGATAGACAACGTTAGCCCTAGGTTCGCTAAACCCGAGTTCGTCTCCTTCAGCAAGAAGGTCTCCGACAAGCCCATTGTCGCAGTCAAGGTTAAGGGTTCAATAGGGACAATCGTGAAAGAAAGTGGGGGAGCTGACTTCATTCAAATACACAGGGTTCTCTCCGACGGCGAACTCGAGGAGCTAACCACGTATAATAGAAAGTTCATACTTTACGTCCCTGGAAGCGCAGAATATTATAAGTACGTGGGCAAGGCGTTTATGCACTCTGATCTAGTCCTGCTGGACTCGCCCAGGAAGGGTGAGAGGCTAAACTTGGAGTACGCTAAGGGGGTCTTGAGGGACTACCCAGACCTTGGGCTAGCTGGGGGAATCAACGAGGAGAACGTCAAGCAGTTCGTTGACCTAAACCCGGGGTGGATAGACGTATCAAGCGGGGTTGAAGCTTATCCAGGCAAGAAAGACCTTAACAAGGTCAAGAAAATCATAGGTGTTGCGAAATGGAAGTCCACCCAATAACGTCTTTTGCCCAACCGTACGAGGTTTTTAAGTGTATAGAAGGCTCAGAGGACTACGTTGCCCTCTTGGAAAGCGTCAACGGTCCCTCAAACCTGTCGAGGTACAGCATTATTGGATGGGGGACAAAGAGGTACGTTAAGGTAGACGAAGGGGACTCGCTGGAGGACAAATTGCTGGGCGCCCTACCACAGCAAGACCCCGAGTTCAAGTTCCTCGGCAACATGGTAGGTTACGTTTCCTATGACGCAGTAAGGCAATGGGAAAGAGTAAGGGATCTGAAGCTTCCCGCTGAGAAGTGGCCCTACGCAGAGTTCTTCTTGCCGGAAAACCTCATAGTTTACGACCACCAGGCGGGTAAAGTTTACCTCGACGGCGATATAAAGTACTACAACTGCGGAGAGATAGGAGAACTAAAGGTAGAGAGGTACGACGAGTCGATGAAAAAGGGCGAGTTCGAAGAAGGGGTTAAGAGAGTCCTGGAATACATAAGGGCAGGGTACGCATTTCAAGTGGTCCTCTCTAGGTTTTATCGTTTCTCCTACAAGGGTGACCTAATGAGGTTTTACTACAATTTGAGGAAAGTGAACCCGTCTCCTTACATGTTTTACCTTAAGTTTGGAAAGAGGAAGGTGATCGGATCGAGCCCCGAGCTACTCTTCTCGGTGAATAGGGGAATAGCGGAAAGTTACCCAATAGCTGGCACCAGGCCTAGGGGGTCGACCAGAGAAGAGGATCTGGCCCTAGAACAGGAGCTACTTGCGTCGGAGAAGGAGAGGGCAGAGCACCTTATGCTAGTTGACCTAGCAAGGAACGACTTGGGAAAGGTGTGTGTGCCAGGGACGGTTAAAGTTCCCGAGTTTATGTACGTGGAGAAGTACAGCCACGTCCAACACATAGTTAGCAAGGTTGTGGGGACGTTAAGGAAGAACTTGACCCCAGTGGACGTCCTTAAGGCCACGTTCCCTGCAGGGACAGTTAGTGGGGCCCCGAAGCCAATGGCAATGAACATTATCGAGGAGATAGAGCCGTTTAAGAGGGGGCCTTACGCGGGGGCCGTTGGTATCGTCTCCCAAAGCTCCGCTGAGTTCGCCATCGCCATAAGGACCGCGTTTGTCAACGACGACTTAATAAGGGTACAGGCAGGTGCAGGCATAGTGTACGATTCCGCGCCGGAGATGGAGTACTACGAGACTGAGCACAAGATGAAGGCATTACTAGTTTCCTTGGGTGAGAAAGGTGGACATAACTCTGATAATTGACAACTACGATAGCTTCGTCTACAACATTGCCCAGTCAGTGGCGGAGCTGGGCACTTACCCAATCGTGGTAAGGAATGACGAAATCACGCTGAGCGGAGTGGAGAGGATAAACCCAGACAGGATAATAATCTCCCCCGGGCCCGGATCCCCCGACAAGAAGGAGGACATAGGCATAGTTATAGACGTAATAAGAAAGCTGGGTAAGAGGATCCCTATCCTTGGAATATGCCTTGGTCACCAAGCCATAGGCTACGCGTTTGGTGCGAAGATAAGGAGGGCAAAGAAGGTCTTCCACGGCAAGCTCAGCAACATCGTGCTCCTGAACCAGTCCGTGCCAATATTTCAAGGCCTGCCGAGGGAGTTCAAAGCCACTAGGTACCACAGCCTTGTGGTCGATAACGTGTCATCGCCGTTAATACTCGACGCTAGATCAAAGGAGGACGACGAGATAATGGCCCTCCACCACGAGGAGTTCAAGATATACGGAGTGCAGTTCCACCCAGAGAGCATAGGGACTTCTGAAGGTCAAAAGATATTTTATAATTTCCTAAATAGGGTATAGAGATGCCCAGATATCTGGAAGGGTGGCTCAAGGAGGTCGTGGAAAACGCTCTTAGGAGGCCATACGTAGATGCCAAGAGGAAGAGGCCGATTTTCCCCTTATATAACGCCATCCTCAGGACTAAGGAGAGCGGAAGGAACGCTATTATAGCCGAGTACAAGACTAGGTCTCCCTCTGGTTTTAAGGCCGAGAGGGATCCAATAGAGTACGCTAAGTTCATGGAGGCTAACGGAGCCACCGCCCTTAGCGTTTTGACGGAGGACAAATTCTTCGGGGGCTCATACTCCACTTTAATTAGGATAGCCGACGAGGTTAGCATACCCGTGTTGATGAAGGACTTCGTGGTAACTGAAAGTCAAATAGACACAGCCTACAACATAGGGGCAGACTCAGTCCTTCTAATTGTGAGGATCTTGACGCAGAGAGAACTGACCAACCTAATAGAGTACTCTAGGACTTACAAGATGGAGCCCCTCGTGGAGGTACACAACGAGTATGAAGTAGAGATTGCGTTGGACAGTGGTGCCAAAATAATTGGCGTAAACTCTAGAGATCTCCAGAGCCTAAAGGTAGATATAGGGAGAGTTAAGAAGCTCTTGCAGTACATTCCAAACAAGATGATGAAGGTAGCGGAAAGCGGGATAGACAACAGGGAGACTATTAACGAGCTCAAAAAGGCTGGGGCGAACGCTTTCCTCATCGGTTCTGCCCTAATGACGGATCCAGCTAAAATTAAAGACTTGGTTTAACGATTTTTCCCAAATGATAACAGATTTCGCTAGTTCCTTGGGCAATCTAACGGGTGAATCAACCCTAGTTTACCAAGAAATAGCGAGGAAGGTGGAGAGGGAAAAGGGAATAAAGACCATAAACTTTGGCATAGGACAGCCAGACGTCAAGACCTTCCTTAGGATAAGGGAAGGGGCAAAGAGGGCGCTGGACGATGGGTTTACTGGCTACACCTCTGCGCTTGGAATAGACGAGCTAAGGCAAAAGATAGCCGATTACTTGTCCTCAAAGTACGGCGAAGTGAAGAAGGAGGAAGTTGCGATTACGCCAGGGGCTAAGACGGCCCTCTTCTTGACTTTCCTCCTTTACGTTAACCCCGGAGACGAAGTGATCTTGCCAGACCCGGGCTTCTACTCCTACGCAGAGGTGGTTAAATTACTAGGAGGCAAACCAGTTTATGCAAAGATGAGCTTCTCGGAAAGCGACGGCTTCTCGCTGAACGTTGAGGAACTGGAAAACTTGATCTCGAGAAAGACCAAAATGATAGTCCTCAACAACCCACACAACCCGACAGGCATGGTGTTCAAGCCCAGAGAGGTAATAAGGCTTCAGGAGATCGCCAGGGACAGGGGTATAATACTCCTATCGGACGAGATCTACGACTACTTCGTTTTTGAGGGAGAGATGAGGAGCGTACTCCAGGATCCAGCATGGAGGGACTACGTAATATACGTCAACGGTTTCAGCAAGACCTTCAGTATGACTGGCTGGAGGCTTGGTTACGTAGTTGCCAGGAAGGAGGTCATACAGAAGGTTGGTATACTAGCTTCAAACATATACACGTGTGCCACCAGCTTCGCCCAGAGGGGGGCTCTGGAGGCGTTTAACTCCTTTAGCGACGTGGAGGAGATGATCAAGCTATTCAAGAGGAGGAGGGACGTGATGTATCAGGAGCTCAAAAAGATCAAGCAATTTAAGGTGTACAAGTCCTTGGGAACTTTCTACATGTTCCCTGAGGTGAGCGATCTGCTAAAGCAGTGGAACACTGACACAAAGGGCCTTTCGGTGAGGTTAATAGAGGAGGCTGGCGTCATCACAATACCTGGAGAGGTGTTTCCTCTAGAAGTCGGAAAGAGGTTCTTGAGGTTCAGCTTCTCCATAGACGAGGAGAAAATTAAAGAGGGCGTAAACAGGATAAAGGAGATAATAGAGACTGATGAGAAAAAAGGATCATGACTGGTGATTGGAACTCCCATGGTCTGACTTCTCTATTTCCACCTTCTCCTCTTGGGACTCCACGTACTGCAACTCTACTATCTTAAGGGTTCTTGTAAGATCTTCTTCCACTCTCCTTATTTTTTCCAAGAAATCCTTACTGCCGTAGATCTTAGCCTTTATTGGCGCGTTCATAGCCAGCCTATTGGAGATCTTTGCGTTCCTGATCATAGAGGTGGCCCTCTTTAGGGTGTTGCCGACCTCTATGGCTTCTTCGTCCTCTTTTACGTCGTCCACCTTGGGAAGCTCCTCGAGCAGGATGCTTACCTTTTCTCCGTACATCCTCGAGTATATCTCCTCTGTTATGTGTGGGGCGATGGGGTGGAGGAGAATCAGTATGTCCTTCAGTATCCTCCTCAAGGTGTATATTGCTGATGGGTCGTCCTGGAATAGCCTGTACTTTACCAGCTCGAGGTACTCGTCTGCAACTATCTCCCAGAAGTAGTTGTATAGCTCTTGGAGGATGACGTAAAATTCGAAGGAATCGTAAGCATTTATAGCCCTTTCCACGAACTTCTTGTGCTCCGCTAACACCCATCTGTCTATTATGTGGAGGGAGCTTGGCTTCTCCACCTTCCGACCGCTAATGAACGGGTAGGCCAACCTACTCGCGTTCCAGAGCTTTTGCAGGAATAGCTTCTTACTCCTAACCACTTCCCACTTGAACGGGAAGTCGTCCCCAATTGCTGCGTCTAAAAGCGCCATCCTGATTGCGTCAGCCCCAAACTCGTCAATCCTATCCATTGGCGACACTACGTTACCCTTGCTCTTACTCATCCTAGTGCCGTCAGGGCCCAGGACTTGTCCGTTAATTAGGACCTGCTTAAAGGGCACGTCTCCTGCTAGCGTTAGCGTTCTAAAGAACGTGTAGAACAGCCACGTCCTGATTATGTCAGTTCCCTGTAACCTCAGGGAAGCTGGGAAAGCCTTAGAGAACCTCTTTTTGTTACTATAAAACCCAGAAAGGTAAAGGACAGTTACGCTGGAGTCTATCCAGACGTCGGCTACGTCAGTTACGGGCTTTAAGGGCAGGCCACACTGGGGACACTTCTCCGCAGGAGGTTTAGCCTTAGTAGGGTCTATTGGCAGGTCTTCTTCCCTTGCAGGCACTAGGTGGTTGTTGTCGCAGTACCAGAAAGGTAACGGAGTGCCGTAGGCCCTCTGCCTACTTATGTTCCAGTCCCAGTCTAGGCTTCTAATCCAGTCCTCAAGGTAGTACGACATTCTCGGGGGCTTGAACTTCATCTTCTTAGACTCCTCGAGTAACTTATCCCTAAACGGCAACACCTCTATGTATACTTGTTTCTTTGTTAAGAACTCTATGGGCGACATACAGTCGCTCCTTTCCGTGTGTGCAAGTACCCTGTGCTTTATCTTCTCCACTTTCCTAACGAAGCCCTTTTCCTTGAGTATTTCAACTATCTTCTTCCTGGCTTCCTCTACCTTGAGCCCGTCCACTATCCCAGTACCCTTCATTCTCCCCTTGTTGTCTATGAGCTCCGTAGAGGGCAAGTTGTACTTCAGTTTCCACTTTATGTCTTGAGGGTCTCCGTAAGTGCTTATCATGACAGCTCCAGTCCCAAAGTCCTTTTCCACCTCGCTGTCAGCTATGATCTTAACCTCCTTGTTGAATAGGGGGACTATTGTCACTTTCCCCACAAGGTTCTTGTACCTCTCGTCGTCTGGGTGGACTGCGATTGCCTGCGTTGCCCCTATCAGTTCGGGCCTAGTGGTAGCTATCACTATCTCTCCCCCTTCTTTCAGGGGGAATCCCACGTAAACTAAGATGCCCTCCTTCTCTATGTATCCCACTTCGCTCAAGGCCAGGGCCGTCTCGCACTTGGGGCACCAGTACACAGGCCCTTCCATCATCTTCACTAGCCCTTTACTGTACATGTCCAAGAGGCTCTTCTGGATCACCTTCCTGTACTCGGGGTCAAACGTCCTGTACTCAAACTGTTCCCAGTTCGGCCTATAGCCAAGCCTTATCATTGCCTTCTTCATTCTATCGATCATGTCGTGAGTCCACTCTACGCACTTCTGTAGGAAAAGTTCCCTGTTCTCCTTTGGAATTCCCAGCCTATACTGGACCTTGAGTTCAGTGGGTAGCCCTTGTGTGTCCCAGCCCTGTGGTAAAAGAACGTTGTACCCCTGTAGCTTCTTGAACCTACCGATTGTGTCGGCTATTGTTACCCAGTACGCGTGTCCCATGTGGAGCTCTCCGCTTGTGAACGGTGGGGGAGTGTCGATGAAGAACACGGGTTTGTTTGAGTCTTCGTCGAACTTGAAAACCTTCTCCCATACTTCCTGGCTTAACCAGAGGTTTTGCCACTTAGGCTCAATCTGTTTCGGTTCGTAATGTTTGGGCCACTCCTCCATCTTTTTGAGAACGTATTCTTGACTCAACAATAACTGGTCACCGCGTAATTAAGAGTTTTAAAACAAAGGTTCTTTTATACTTTACCTAAATATTCCTAATATGCAAATTGCGGTGATTGGCGGAGGAGTGGCCGGCTCCTACTTGTCCGTTCTCCTTCAGAGGTCCGGCCACGACGTCACTTTATTTGACTTGAAGGGTAAGTACTTTAAGCCATGTGGAGACGTCGTTCCCAACGTTTACGAGCCAAAGATACCTTGGAGGGTAAAGTTCAGGATAAAGAACTTTGCCTTCTACGTCGACGGGGAAAAGGTGTACGACGTGAACTATAGGCATACAAAGTGGAACGTTATAGACAAGGCTGGATGGATAAACTCCATGATAGAAGAGGTGAGGAAGAAGGTAATCGGAAACATCAAAGTGAACAGCAAAGACTTTGACCTCGTAGTGAAGGCTATGGGGCCTTACTTAATGGACAGGAAGGTAGTGTACACCACGAGGTCGATAATAAAGACTGAGGAGTTCGACGACGTGGCTGTCCTAGAGTTCGACACCAAGTACACAGGTTTCTACTGGATATTCCCAGACGAGGATGGGGTGTACAACGTAGGAGCGGGTTTCCTAGAGTACAAGAACTCAAAGGAGTTGTTGTTCAACTACCTCAAGTCCAAGTTTAAGAAGTACGAGATTCTCGACACCAGGGGAGCGCCAATTACTGTGGATTTAGTTAAGGAAAAGGACTGGAGGATTGGCGAGGCCAGAGGGCTCGTCTTTCCCATGAGCGGGGAGGGAATTAGGCCTTCCGCGATATCAGCTGAAGAGGCTTTTAACGTAATTGTCAAAGGAAAGGAGTTTAACGAAGCCCTAAACCAAGGGCTAAGGAAGCTGGAGAGGAGGATAGCTATCCAGTACTTGTTGCTAAGAACATATATAAATTCAAATAACTATCTACGAAAGAAAATGCTCAAGACTTTCCTCTCCAACGGCGTTCTAGTGGACGCGTTTTTAGAGGACAAAATAGACCTAGAGGGCGTAGCGGAGTCCATGAGGGAGTTGAAGAATGGTTCAGCTATTATTAGATAACTCGAAGAGTAGGTCGGGAAAACATGTGATGAGGACAGTGCTCTTTAAGATAGACGGAGTTATTGAGGAGGTAACGTCAACGGGAATCGAAGTAACGCCAACGTATAAGGTAGGGAAGGCATTCATGGTCGACCTACCCTCAAAGGGGATCTTCGTTTACGTTATACTGATAAGGAACGTTTACAACAGGGTAAGGGGGAAGATCCTTGTGATAAAGGACGGGAACCCGGTGCTCGTGCTGAACTATAGGAAACTGAAGATAAAGAGGGTAAATGGAGATCCTTCCTTCTACGAGTATGTTAAGAAGGTAATAGAGCAAACTAAAATACCCGTAAAGAGGGTAAACTTGAAATGACGTCTAACTTCTCCGTAAGTTTATACGTTCTGACTGAACCTCAGAGAACTAGGGAAGTGTTCTTAGGGCTAGACAAAATGCTGAGCGACATGTGCAAGCCCATTAGGATTGGCGCCTCGTACATATGTTCGCCCTCAGATGACGTGCTAGTCTCAGTTTTTCTGAACGACGACGTTAAACGCTTTGCCATGGTAATAAAGGTTGAGGGCAAGAACGCGAGCGAGCTAGTAGACGTTGTATCTAAGATAAACGAGAAACTGAAGGAAATGGGAGTTCACGCCAGTTTACTTAGCTCTTTTAAAAGCTCCCTATAGGCGTCTTCAACGTTTTCGTCACTTATTTTTTCCACCTTAGCTATTGCGTTACAAATAAAGCTATATAGGCCGTTGCAAACCACCACCCTTACAACCTTTCCGTACTTGAAGTCCACATTAACGTTAACGTAGTCTATCTTACTCTTTCCCTTCAACTTTCTAGTTACGATTTCGGTGTCAGCGTATAAAATGTCCTTGTCTAAAATGAGGAAAACCCTTTTGTTGTCTACCGAGTACCTTTTTATCATATTACAGGTACCAGTTCAGTTCCACAGTAGGGGCATTTGCCCTTAAGTCCTCTCTTGTCAGCTTCGCAGAAGTAAGCCTTGTACTTCTTTTCGCACTTAGGGCACTTGTAAATTACGTCGACGCCTATTTTTAGCGACCTATTGCAAATCCTGCACTTTACAGTAAACCAACCCATGTGGCCGTAGGAGTTTATTCCTCTTGTCCTTATGCTCATGATTATCCACAACTTATGGATACACTTGTTATTTATACTTTTCGCGTCATCTTCCTCGGTTTTACTCGTGTTATTATGCCAGAATTTTAATATGCGTTTTTCAATAATATAGAGTAGATCTAATTGAGCGTGCTCGCTGAGTATTATAGGCCAGAGTTGATTAAAGTAAACGACTTCATCTCCTTCATCTCTTTAGTTAAAGAAAAGGAGGAAAAGGTGTCCAATTCCTCTAGCTTGGAGGATAGCTTCGTCGAGGGAAAGGTCGTAGTGTTCAACGTCAAGGACGGTAGGGTCATAAACAGCAACCTAGACGTTACCTACAAGTTCCCTTACCCCGTTTACGTCAACAAGGTTAGCGTGCCAAAGGAAATCGGCGAGACTGTGAAGTTTGACGACTTTCCAATAAACGTGGAAAACCCAGTGCTCGGAGTAAACGTGGACTTTTCCAAAGTCCCCTTCATAGTCGTTGAGACGTCCAACGGCTATAAAGTAATAACCAAGTCAGACGTGGAGGAAGTTAAACCAGTTAAGGAGAAGCCTAAAAAGGCAAAGGCTAAGAAGAAAAAGCGTGCTAAGAAGTCTGCTAAGAAACGCAAAATTAAGGGCAAGAGTTCTAGAAAGGGCTGAGGAGTTTAAGTTAAACAACTTGGGTGGCGAAGACCTCTGGTTCAGGGAGCTAGTTTTCTGCATATTGACTGCCAATTCCTCCTTCGTTTCCGCCTACTATTCCCTTCAATCTTTGGGCGACAATATATACGTTGGCACAAGGGAGGAGATAGCTAAGGCGCTGAAGGAGAGCGGTTATAGGTTTTACAACTTGAAGTCAACTTACATAATCAAGAATAGGGAGCTCATTTACGGTAAACTGAAGAGAACCGTAAAGGAAATTGCCGACGTAGACCAGCTAAGGGCACGCGAGTTCCTGATTAACTTACATGGGATAGGGATGAAGGAGGCTAGCCACTTTCTGAGGAACGTTGGTTACTTTGACCTAGCCATAATTGACAGACATATCTTGAATTTTATTCAAAATTACTTAGTTATAAGCAATAAACATTTGACAAAAACTAAGTATATTTATTTAGAATCAGTTTTAAGAGGAATCTCAGCTAATTTAGATATTCAACTAGGTCTTCTTGATTTGTTCATATGGTTTAAAGAAACTAAAACGTTAGTAAAGTGAATAAAAGTATATATACTAGTAGTTGCACGAATATGTGAGGTAAAAATGGACACAAAGGGACTAAACCTACATCTCGTAAAGTTAACCACGTTCAAGTTCATTCTGTCCTTTTCGTCAGTTTCCCTTTCATCATCATGTTAAACTAATTCTCGCGTTTGAGGTGATCTAAATGGCAGAGACCATAAACTCCGTAAAATATAATTCTATAAATAGAGAAAACCTTAGGATCTTGATAACAGACCCCATAGACAACTACATGTTAGATACATTGAAGAGCAATGGATTTAACGTCACCTACCTGCCCGACATAAAGAGAGAAGAACTACTGAAAGTTATTGAAAACTATCACGTCATAGTGGTCAGGAGCAGAACCAAGGTAGATAAGGAGATCATAGAAAGAGGTAAGAACCTCAAGATAATCGCTAGGGCCGGGATAGGCCTGGACAACATTGACACTGACGAGGCAGATAAGAGGAACATAAAGGTCGTCTATGCTCCTGGTGCTTCCACCGATTCCGCGGCAGAGCTAACAATTGGGCTTATGATAGCAGCTGCTAGGAACATGTACACGTCCATGAGCCTGGCCAAATCTGGCATCTTCAAGAAGGTGTCCGGAGTGGAGTTAAGCGGCAAGACAATAGGCATCATAGGGTTTGGTAGGATAGGAACAAAGGTAGCCCTAGTAGCTAAGGCAATGGGCATGAACGTTCTTGCCTACGACGTAGTTGACGTGAGGAAGAGGGCGGAAGAGATAGGAGCTAGGGCAGTAACTTTGGACGAGCTCTTGGCAAACTCCGACGTTATAAGCTTGCACGTCACTGTGGGAAAGGACGCTAAGCCTATTCTAAATAGGCAAGAGTTCGAGAAGATGAAGAATAACGTAATAATAGTGAACACTAGTAGGGCAGTCGCTATAGATGGACCTGCGTTGCTTGAATACGTAAAGAAGGGCAAAGTGTTGGCATATGCTACTGACGTGTTGTGGAATGAGCCTCCTAAGGATGAATGGGAGTGGGAACTGCTAAAGCACGAGAGAGTAATAGTGACTACTCACATAGGGGCCCAAACTAAGGAAGCCCAGTATAGGGTAGCAGTAATTACGACCCAGAACTTGCTGAACGCCATCAAAGAGATAGGTGTAAAGTGAATGCTTCTTATACCGGGCCCCGTTAACGTTCCCAGAAGCGTGGAGTTTGAGGCCACTAGGGTAGTGAACCACAGGTCGGACGCCTTCAGAGAGGTAGTGTCCCAACTGGAGGGAAAGCTAGCTAAGCTCTTCTCCTCCGATAGGGTAGCGTTGCTGACTGGATCTGGCACGCTAGCGGTAGAGGCAATGGTCTACTCTTTGCTCAGAAGGGGAGAAAAAGTTGTGGTGCTAACGTATGGTGAGTTCAGCGAGAGGTTGCTGGACTCAGTTAAGCGTAGAGGAGCACAGCCAGTTGTTTACAGAAAGGCCCCCGGAGAGTCGTTTAACGTAGAAGAAGTAAAGAAGGTGGTAGAGGAGAACAAGGACGCCTCTGCAGTGGCATTGGTCCATAACGAGACGAGCACTGGTATAGCGTTTAGGGAATTGAGGAGTGTGGTAAAGGCCATTAAGGATTCGGGGAAGAAGGCGCTGGTGGACTCCGTCTCCGGTTTCGCTGCCTATGAACTGCTGGTAAACGAGTGGGGAATCGACGCCGTGGCAACCGGTAGTCAAAAGGCCTTGGCGTCCGTGCCAGGTATGGGACTGGTAGCCCTATCCAAGGAAGGGATATCCAACTTGAGCTCAGTAGACGTTCCAGCATTTCACGACATACAACTCTACTTGAAGTTCCAAGACAAACACGAGACTCCCTTTACTCCAGCAGTAGGGGTATTCTTTGCGACCCTAAGGGCTGCAGAGCTTCTGGAAAGGGAAGGAATCAAAAACAGGTGGGCAAGACACGAGGCATGTGCCCGGTATCTCAGGAAGGTAACCACTGAGATTGGCTTCTCCCTTCTTGGTAACGAGTCCAATTTCTCCAACACTGTAGTGGCAGGCGTTCCCCCAATATCCCCCAAGTCCTTAATTGCCGAACTGAAGAACAGGGGCATTGAGGTCTCTGGGGGCATGGGAGAATTACGTGAGAAGATAGTCAGAATAGGCATACTGGGAGTAGTTGACGATAGGGCAATCCAAAAGCTTGTGACCGCGCTCTCTGATATTCTGAAACAAGAGGTAAGTCTAAAGGCGCCTTCCCAGTGCTCTCTGCCGGACTTCTTAAGGGCTGAAGTTGAATGGTAAGATTTATTTTTAGAAGTCAATCCCTATTTTCTAGTATGTCTGATAGTGAGTATTTAACTCCCTTAAACAAGACGTTCGCGGAGAGCTGGAAGACTAGACTTACCCTTTACGAGAGGGCAAGGGTGATCAGTGCTAGGGCCTTACAGCTGGCCATGGGTGCTCCTCCCCTTATTGACATAAGCAGTATGGATCAGAAGAGCCTTACCAGTATTGCAATCGCCCAAGAAGAGCTTAGGAGGAGAGTCCTCCCCATAACAATAAGGAGAAGGTACCCCAACGGCAAAGTAGAGTTAGTATCTCTGAGAAACCTATAAAGCGGTGTGTTATTGGTTGACAAAAAACCTTACGTCGTTATAATAGCTGAAAAACCTAAGGCTGGGAAAAAGATAGCTGAGGCCTTCGGAAAGTACTTCCAGCTTTCCTATCGTAGCGTAAAGTATTGGAAAGTGAGCTTTAATGGAGAACAGATAGTAATAGTCACTGCTGCAGGGCATCTTTACGGGTTACATGGAGCCAGCGGGTTTCCTGTCTACGATATGTCGTGGGAACCCTTGTGGAGAATAGACAAGAAGGCCTATTACACCAAAAAGTACATGGACGTGATAAACTACGTTGCGGGTAACGCTAAGTTCTTCGTAAACGCTTGTGACTACGACATCGAAGGTTCAGTCATAGGTTACCTTATTATAGACAAGCTAGGGGGCATCGCCAACGCAAAGAGGATGAAGATCAACGCGTTGACTAAGGACGAGATACTAAGGGCTTACTCTGACCTTCAGCCTCTTGACCTAACTATGGTAGACGCGGGTATAGCCAGGCACAAGGTAGACTGGTTGTGGGGGATTAACGTCAGTAGAGCCCTCATGTTGTCAGTAAAGAAGGTTTCCGGTAAGAGGGTTATCTTAAGCGCTGGAAGGGTTCAGAGCCCGACTTTGCTCCAAGTAGTTAACAGGGAAATGGAGAGGTACTTACATTTACCCTTACCGGAGTTCAAGGTCAAGGTAAAGGTGGAGGTAAAAGGCAGGGTATTCGATGTCCTCTTGGAGGGGAGATTCAACGTCCTTTCCGAGGCTAAGGAGTTAGCTGAGAGACTTAAGAGGGACGTACTGTTCGTGGAGGGGGTTTCGGTAGGCAAGACAAGACTAGTTAGACCTCCACCTTTTAACTTGATAGACCTACAGCTAGAGGCGGGGAGGCTCTTCGGCTTCTCCCCATATAAGGTGGAGAGGCTAGCAGAGGAACTTTACTTGGACGGCCTAATAAGTTATCCAAGGACTAACAGCCAGAAAATACCCCCGACAGTAAATGTGAGGGAAATAGTGGAGGGGATCTCCAGAGGACCCCTAGGTTATTTAGTCTCTCTCCTAAACAAGCTTACTCACGGGAAGTACGTTGTAAGGCAAGGGGAAAAGGACGATCCAGCTCACCCCGCAATCTACCCTACGCAGTACTTTGGCTCTAGGCTACCAAGGGATCAGTACAAGCTCTACGAGCTCATAGTAAGGAGGTTTCTCGCCTCCATGTCCGTGGACGCGTGGGTAGAGAGGCAGAGCGTTGCTTTGAGGTTCAAGAAAAGCGGGCTAAAGCTTAACCTAAGCCTCCAGGGGGTAGTGGAGAAGGGATGGCTGGAGATCTACCCTTACGTAAAGGTTAAGGACGAGGCCCTCCTTGAGGTTAAAGAAGGGGAGGAGGTAAACGTCAAAGGGATTAGCGTGGTTACCTCCCTGAGTAAGCCCCCACAGAGGTTCAGTAAGACCACGCTCTTGAAGTGGATGGAGAGCTCAAACTTGGGCACTGAGGCTACTAGGGGTATGATCATAGAGACCCTCTTTGAGAGGAAGTACGTAAAGCTGTCTGGGAGGTCGATAGTCCCAACCAAGCTAGGAATAGTTATAGCTGAGGTGCTAGGCCAATTCTTCGGCGAGCTGACAGACGTTAAGATGACTGCAGACATGGAACAAAAGCTAAACGACATAATATACGGTAAGACTAACTCAGAGGAAGTAGCAAACGAGATGAGGGAGAAAATAGCCAAGTACGTGGAGGTGTTTGACAGCAATAAGGAAAAGATAGGGGAGAAAATAGCCAAGGGACTTGGATACCTCCAGTACCAAAGGTGTAAGTACTGCGACTTCGAGGCAGAAGAGGGGGGGCTATGCAGGTATCACTTAAACGCTATGGAGAAGGTCAAGGAAGGGATAAACGAGTGGATGATAAGGACGGGCTATCCGAGGGACCGCGTTATCAAGTCGCTTGAGAAATCAAAATATACTGGTAAGTTCGTATTAGATGTAGTTAAAGAGATGATGTGAGACATGCCAGCCCGATCGGTGAGGTCCAACCCGAGGTATCTGAGATTTCATAGTGCCTTGAACTTCTCATACCAACTCTCGTAGGCCTTTATTATGTCCTGGTTTACACTGGGCTTCCTGTACTTGAGCACTTCTAGCAGGTCCTCAGTAGTCAACTCCCTAGGTGCCTGTAATCCCTTCTCGAATACTTCCTTCACAATCTTCATGTACGCAGTCTGAACCACGTCTCTTATGTCGCTCGCAGTATAGCCCTCGAGTGCCCTGGCTACCTCGTCCACGTTCACATTATGGGAAGGGATCTTGGAGAGGTAGTAATTGACTAGAGACTTGCGTTGCTGAAGGTCTGGCAGAGGGATGTAGACTCTCTTCTGGAACCTCCTCAGGAAGGGCTCGTCTAGTCTCCAGGGCTTGTTTGTCGCCCCTATTACGTATACCTTGTAGTTCTCGCTCTTATCTAGGAGCCCGTCCATCTCCTTCAGGAACTGGTTCCTAACCCTGACCTCTCCTCCAACCTCGTTACCGAAAACGCCTAACAGTGCGTCTATTTCGTCGATGAATATGATGGAAGGCTTGTTCTCCTTTTTGGACAGCTCTCTGGCTGTATTAAAGATCTTTGCTACGTTTTTCTCAGCTTCTCCTAGCCACTTCGACATAATCGATGCGGCATCAACTTGAAGGAAGTTGGAGTCTATTTCGTTAGCTACGGCTGCGGCTATCATAGTCTTCCCGCATCCGGGGGGGCCGAAGAGCAGTATGCCCCTTGGCCATCCTAGGGGGAACAGCTCTGGTCTCTTGGTGGGGTAAACTATCGCCTCCTTTAAGGCCTCCTTAACCTCGTCTAGTCCTACCACGTCGTTGAAAGATACCTTAGGTTTGTCCTTAACTACTAGCTCGTCAGTTGCATCACTTTTACCGTTATCTACCGTGGGCACTAACTCGGTGAGTACCTCAATTCTTCTCTTGTACTCGTTTATCATCTGCTCATACGCGTGCCTAGCAACGTGGTCTGGGTAGAGGGTTATTATCTGGGTTAAGATCTCGATGGCTTTCTTATAGTAGTTTACGGCTTCCTCAGCCTTACCCTCTTTGTCCGCCTTTACAGCTAAGATGGCGTACTTTCTTGCCATGTCCTCCAGCATTACCTGGGCACTCATGGTTAAGCCTCCAGGCTAATTAGTCCCTTACTCGACATCTCCCTTAACAGGTTTAGTACCTCTTCCTTCCCCACTCCGTACCTCTTTGAAACGTAGTCTAGGTCTAGGTAACCACCGGTCTCGGATATGTAGTTTAGAATTTCCTTCTCGTCCAGCCTCTTCTTTACCTCCACTTTGGCTGGGATCTCCGAGGGTGGGTGTGGTAGATCTGGTAGGAGCTCCCTTACCTTTTGCTCGGCACTCTTCTGGGCCTCCTCTAGGATCTTCTTTGCTTGTTCATCGATTACCGCGGGCACAACGCTTCTGTCGCTTATCATCCCCGTCTCTGTAGCTATGCTGTTTACGCTACTGGTTATTGAGTCCAAGGTCATGGCTATTTCAGGAGAGATTGTCTTTATCTGGTCCTTTAGCCCTTCAAGGATCCTCACAATGGGGAAAAGCACCAACGACACTCCTTGTACTTCTTGTACCGTGTCCAACCTCAGCCTTACTTTTTCTATTGCGAGGTAGGCAGTGTAGAAGACCTTTATTATTTTCCTTATTTCGGAGATCTCCTGGGCGTAGATCGTGGCCTTTGCGAAGTCGCCGTCTATCTGTGCCCTCACCACCTTGTCAAAGAGCTCCTTGTCCCTGTCTTTTAACCTCCTTATTGACTCGTCAATCCTCGTCTGCTGGTCCTTGAGCTTAATGGATATTTCAGTGAGAAGCCTCCCTAACTGTTCCTTCTTTTTCTTGTCGTTGTTAAAGTAAGAAACAAATAACTTTTTCAACATCCTATTTCACTGGCTTGGTCATAAAGTATTTATTACCTTTACTGGTATTGGTACGGGTAATTCCGAGTTGTTCTGAGAGGGCTTACTCCCCTGGTCTGAGGAACCAATTGTCTGGCTTGGAGCTTTTAAGTCGATTCCTTCCTTATCTAGTAGGTCCAGCTTTTCTAACGTTTTCCTTATGTCGTCCTTTTCCAGCATGTAACTGTCCTTAGCTAGCCTCAAGATCTCCATGGAGTTCTTATATGACGCCTCAGAGAGCTCAGCCGAGATGTAGCTCATCTTGACGGACATGATAGCCTTTTCTATCTGGGCTAACTGGTCCTCTACCTCGTTTAGCCTAGCCTTTAGGGAGTTTTTTACCTTTATGTAGTCGTCCTTGACCTTAAGCATCTCGCTGTCCAGCTTCCTCCTCATTTCGTCGTAAGTGGACTTAGGCACTTCTTGCTTGGAGTAGAGCTCCTCTAACGCCCTCTGCCTTTTCCTTATCTTTTCCATTAGCGTTAACGCCCTTATTGCTGCAGCCTTCCACTCTGGCAGGACCACTATGGAGTCTCCGTCCGCCTTTACCCTGGATGGGTCAATCGTGGTGAACGTATTGCCTTGGGCCACCTCGATCCCAGTTACTGTGCCGTCAATCTCGGTGTACACGAACACGAGGTAACCAAAGTCCCTGTTGTAGGGATCCTTCACCTTTTGCCCTATAAATTTCGTTAATACGTCTGCCGACACTACCATGGGTATTACTCCTCAAAAATACCCTTTGTCTCGGTATTTACTTAAAAGGGTTAGGGCTCCTCAGCAGGCATTTCTCTTCACCTTTAAGCGCTTTTAACCGTCATCATCGGTTTACGTCACAGTACTTGTATTATTGAGTCCCAGCCTATAAATAAAATTGATTTGGATATATTAGGTAAGGGAAAATGTCTCTTGGGACTCTGTATAACATAACTTCTCAAATTTTAGGTAACCACGTGAACTCCGGCTCCCTCTCAGAGATACTAGTACTAATCGGGTTGGCGATAATAGTATTGATGGTATTTGGAGGCATTGTGTACGGTCTCTTTAAGGTGTTCTCCCTAATACCTAGAATGACCACGAAGCAGTTCCTGCTGTTCCTGCTAGGCATAGCGCTAGTGCTAATTGCTATAGGCATACTCTTGCCTTAAACCCTTTTGTACCTAAAGCCATATTCTTTCTCTATTTCTAGGAGTCTGTTGTACTTGCTAGTCCTCTCTCCTCTAGCCGGCGCTCCTGTCTTTATGAAGTCGCTGTTGAGTCCCACCGCCAAATCGGCTATGAAGTTATCCTCAGTCTCCCCGCTCCTGTGGCTGACTACCGTCTTGACGGAGTTCTCCCTAGCCAAGTCGAAGAACTCCAAGGTCTCTGTCACAGTTCCAACTTGGTTTAGCTTCACTATCACCCCAGTTGTGGACTTAGCCTCTATGCCCTTCTTTAAGTACTTGGCGTTTGTCGTGTAGAGGTCGTCTCCTGTGACGATTACCTTTTTGAGCTTGCTCTGGAGTACGGAGAATCTCTCGAAGTCGTTCTCGTTAAATGGGTCCTCGAGGTAAAGTATTGGGTAGGTGTCAGCTAGGTCCTTGTAGAAGTCGATCATCTCGTCCGGAGTCTTCTTAGATCCGTCTATCTCGTACACGTTTTCCCTCTCGTTGTAGAAGTCAGATGCCGCAGCGTCCATTCCAAGATATATCTTGTCTTCGTAGCCGGAGTTCTTCACTGCAGTGTAGACGAGGTCTAACGCGTCCACCGTCTTTGAAAGGGGCGGAGAAATTCCCCCTTCGTCACCTAATGCCGTGTAGATCTTCCCATACCTCTCCGTTATCAAGTTCTTTAACGTCTTGTAGACCGCGGTAGACGCTTTAAGGGCCTCCTTTAACGAGTCGAAGCCCAACGGAATCACGATAAACTCTTGAATCTTCAATTGGTTTCCTGCGTGTTTCCCCCCGTTTAGTATATTAAGGAGGGGCACGGGGATGGTATGGGTTCTGAACCCCCCTATGTACTCGAAGACCTCCACCCCTAGGGCCTTGGCTGCAGTCTTGGCGACCGCTATGGAGGTGGAGATTATGGAGTTACCTCCTAGCCTAGACTTGTTCTCGGTGCCGTCAAGCTTTATCATGGTTGCGTCTACGTCCTTTTGGTATCTGACGTCCATACTGTGAAGAGCGTAGTTTATGTAGTAGTTCACCGACTCTACAGCTTTCCTAACTCCGCCGTCCTCGTCTCTCAGCTCCACAGCTTCCCTAATACCTCTAGAGGCGCCTGCAGGCGCGTCGCCGAAGTCCCTTATGCCTGCCTTAGTGGTGACGAAAGTCCTTACGGTGAAGTTGCCCCTAGAGTCAAGTATTTCCATTGCTTCTACCTTTTTTATTTCAAACCCACTACTCATTCTTTTAAATCACTTCTTTACTTATAGAGTTGAGAGTTTTAATGTACTACGCCTTCCTCATAATGCTGATCTATGGCTTGCTCTCGCCCATTTACTTCAGACTCCTGAGGGGAAAGTTAAGCAACGAGAAGGGCTTTTACGTTGTGTGGGTTACTGCCCCTTTCTTGGCATCATATTTTTACCTGTCCTCCTCCTTCCTTTACGCTTCGCTAATTGCCATAAATGCGTTGGGGTACTACTTGGTGTACAAGGGAATGACGTCCCACGTTTCTGACGGACTGTTATTCCTTTTGACATCGGTCATTATAATGTTATTTTATAAACTTTAAAACAAAGGTTTTTCACATGCCTAAGAAACAGAAGGACTCCAATGTTTGCCCAAATTGTGGGACTGTAGTGGATAAGCCAGTAAAGACGTGGAACTTGGTTTCTCCTTTGCCAGACGCCTACGGGAGGATAACCATAACCGTAATGGGTTCATACGTCTGTCCAAACTGCGGTCATCGGTGGAGGGCAGTAGTGTCTAAAATCAAGGCAGGAGGGGACTCAGTAGAGATCGAGGGGAAGAAGGGCGTGAAGAAATTCGGAGAGGAAAAGGGGAAGAAGGAAGAGGACAGGGGAGAGATAATAGAGTTGGACATAAGTGATTTGGATGAAGAAGAGTGACATCCTCATCGTTGGGTTTATAGTGCTCATTTACGTTCTCTACTTCTCCAATATCATCAGCTCTGCCAGCGTAGAAGGTGTCTCCATGTACCCAACGTTCCAGAACGGGGCCTTAACTTTCTACACGTCGCCTCATAACGTCTCCCTTGGGAACATAATCATCTACAAATCCCCTACCGTAGGAGCTTACGTTATACATAGAGTTGTCAGCGTGAACTACTATAACGGAGAAAAGTACTACGTTACGCAGGGAGTCGACAAGATATCGAACCCAAAGCCGGACAACCAAATAGGTCTAGAGCCACTGCCCGGAATTCCCTCAAACTTGGTGTTGGGGAAAGTCGACGAGTACCACGGGGTCATCTTCTCGATCCCTTACTTAGGCTATATATCGATATTGCTCAACTCGCTTATCTGAGAGCTCCTATTTTGTTCTCCTCCCTTAATTTTTTCACGAGGTAGGTTGGAGTTACCGTGGTTGGGTGGTTAGCCGTAACTTGGTCTAGTCTTCCCACAGAGGCATTGAGAGGGGTTCCCGAGATCTTCTTTGGGTCAGAGTAAGCCTCTGCTAGGATTTCCTTTAGGGCGTTTGCGAACTTGTCTAAAGTCTCCCTAGTCTCGGTCTCAGTTGGCTCTATCATTAAGGCCTCCTCTACTATGGGTGGGAAGTATATGGTGGGAGCGTAGAACCCCCTGTCCAGGAGCGCCTTTGCGACGTCAAACGCGGTGACTCCTGTGTCGTTCATCAGGGGCTTTGCACTGAACACCACTTCGTGCTTCCTGTACTTGCCGGGGAAAGGTAGCTCCAGTCCCCTAATTCCCCGTAGCCTAGATATTAAGTAATTGGTAGCCACTGTGCTCATTTTGCCTACAGCAGAAACACCTTGAGGTCCTAGGCCCAGTATATACGTGTAAGCTCTAGCTACGTTGCCCACGTTGCCGAAGAACGTTGAGATCTTTCCTATGGACTTCTTTGGGTAATAGAGAGAGTAACCCTTACCGGACTTTTGCACAATGGGGTAAGGTAGGTACTCTGCCATCTCACCTTTTGCACAGATAGCTCCAGCACCAGGCCCTCCTCCCCCGTGGGGTACTGCAAAAGTCTTGTGGAGGTTGACGTGTACTACGTCAAACCCCATATCGCCTGGCCTTGCAACTCCAAGTATTCCGTTTAGGTTTGCCCCGTCGTAGTAGAGCATTCCGTCTACGCTGTGGATTACCTTCGATATTTCCAGGATCTCCTCTTCAAAGAGGCCTAGAGTATTTGGGTTAGTTAGCATGAACCCTGCGACATTTTCGTTGACCACCTCCTTAAGGATGTCTAGGTTCACAAGCCCCCTGTTGTTGGACTTTATGTAAACCACCTTGAAACCTGCCATGGACGCACTAGCAGGGTTTGTTCCGTGGGCAGTGTCAGCCACGAGCATCTCGTCCCTTCTCCTTCCTTTTTCCTCGTGGTACTTCTTGATCATTAAGACCCCTGCCAGTTCTCCCGCGGAGCCAGCAGGCACTTGGAAACTACACTTGTCCATTCCTGTGACCTCGGCTATCCACTCCTGCATCTCGTAAAGCATCTCTAGTGCTCCCTGGACAGTACTGACGTCTTGGAGAGGGTGGAGGTTCTCCACCAGTGACTGGGACATCTCCTCCACCTTCGGGTTGTACTTCATGGTACAGGAGCCGAGAGGCATCATCCCTGTGTCTACCCCAAAGCTCATCTGGGACAGCCTTATGTAGTGCCTTACCGCCTCTAGTTCGCTCAGCTCCGGCAACTCTGCCTCCCTTTTCCTCCTTATCTTATTAGGGAGGCTAACGTTTACCTCTTTCCTTATCTCGTCTTCCCTAGGTATCAGCATCCCTCTCCTTCCCTTTCCCTTGTATTCAAAAATTAACGGCTCGTCCCACTTAGCTTGTCTCCACACCTTTGACCACCTTCTCCACCTTATCAACCAGCAAGTCTATTGCCTTCTTGGGGTGCACTTCCGTGAAGCAGAAGACCGCGGAGTAGTCGTCTATTCTAAGTCCTCCGTGTAGACCAGCCTTGAGCAACTTCTCGTGAATCCTTTGGTACTCAACAGGGAAAGTCAGCGTCACTTCTTCAAAGAAGTCCCCGAGGAACTTCCTCTTTCCTATGCCTCTGCTCTCCACCGACTTAGTAGCGTAGTGACTCCTCAAGTATACCTCTTCCGCAAGTTCCTTTAAGCCGTTCCTTCCCAACAAGGAGAGGTAGACCGCGACCGCTATCGCCATGAGGGCCTCGTTTGTGGTTATGTTCGAAGTGGCCTTCTCCCTTCTCGCGAACTGCTCCCTTGTCTGGAGGATTAACGTAAACCCCTCTTTTCCAAACGAGTCCTTAGTCAACCCCACTATTCTCCCCGGCATCTGCCTCACCAACTTTGCGTCCCACCTAGTAGCAAAGACGCCAAGGGAGGGACCGCCCATGCTTAATGGTATGCCCAGCTCCTGCGCGTCTCCAATAGCTATGTCAACGTCGTACTCCCCAGGAGGTTTTATGAGGGCTAGAGCCAACGGGTTAACGCCCATTATAGTTAAGGCACCCCTTTTCCTCGCAAGCTCCACCACGCCTTCTACTTCGGTTTCGAAGACTCCAAAGAAGTTTGGCGTCTGCAGGTACACGGCCCCTACGTCGTCTGTAAGCTTCCTCTCTAGGTCTTCAACGTCAATCTTTCCCTCTTCGTTGTACTTCACTTTCACTAGCTCTATTCCCTTTCCTCTCGCCCATGTCTCCGCCACCTTTAGGTGGTTTGGGTTTGCGTTGGCTGGTACGAGAACCTTCCTTTTTCCGTTTATCCTGTTGGCCATTAATATCGCCTCAGCTAAAGCCCCGGCCCAGTCGTAGAGGGAGGAGTTCACGACCTCCATCTGCAGTAGCTCGGCCATGTAGCTCTGGTACTCGAAGAGGGCCTGCAGAAGCCCTTGGTTTGCCTCTGGCTGATAGGGGGTGTAAGCGGTGTAGAACTCTGACCTAGAGACTATCATCTTCACGGCATAGGGCACGTAGTGGGGGCAAACCCCGCCCCCTAGGAAGGGAGGGTAAAGTAACTTCGCGTTCCTCTCGCTAAGTTCCTCGAGCCTCCTGGCGATCTCGTACTCCGACAGCGGTCTGCCGTAACCTACGTTTAGCTCCCTCTTGAGGACGATCTCCTTTGGAACGTCGCTGAAGAGCTCCTCAACGTCCTTTACCCCTATTTCCTTCAACATCTCCCTCAAGTCGCCTAAGTTCGGAAGCCAGGGATGCATTTCCATATAAATATCTTGATGAGATGTATCTAATAGGTAATAATGTTAAGTACACCCCTTTATGACGTGGAGGAAAAGGTGGGGGCAAGCTTTGGGGAGTTTGCTGGTTGGAGAATGCCGATGGAGTACTCCTCGTACCAAAAGGAGCACATGGCGGTTAGGCAAGAGGTAGCGTTTTTCGACCTCTCCCACATGGGCAGACTGAGGCTCAAGGGGAAGATATCGGAAGTGGAGACCCTAGTGGCCAAAACGGTCTCAAGGAAGGAAAACAACGTCATGATTGGACCCACAGCCTTCCTTAATGACAGGGGGGGTTTCGTGGACGACGTAATGGTTTACAAGCTGTCAGACGACGAGTTCCTAGTAGTTACGAACGCTGTAAACAGGGAGAAGGATATCCAGTGGATCAGGAAGAACTCCTCGCTGGAGGTAGAGGACCTAACCTTTAAGTACGTCATGCTCGCTATACAGGGGAGGAAGGTTTGGAACTACTTGGCTAGGGTTGACCTAGAGCCACTGCATTTCAAGCTCAACGCCGAGTTCATGGGAGAGAAGGTCTTCCTGCTCAGCAGGTCTGGGTGGACGGGGGAAGAGGGGGTAGAGGTTTGGGCCGACGTCGAGACGGGGAAGAGGCTAGTGGAAAAGCTAATCAGTATTGGAATGACCCCCGCAGGGCTCATCACCAGGGACAGCTTAAGGCAGGAGATGGGCTTCGTCCTCTATGGGGAGGACATCGACGAGAGCGTAAACCCCGTTGAGGCTAGGTACTGGGTGTTCTCGTTGGAGAAGGACTTCATAGGAAAGGCAAAAGTGGAGGAGTACTTGGCCAACGGCGTCGAGAAGTTGAGGGTGGGATTTAAGATGAACAAGGGAGAGAGATCGTTGCCAAGGAACGGCAACAAGCTGAAGCTTCTGGACAAGGAAGTAGGTTACGTCACCAGTTCCACCTATTCTCCCTACCTTTCAAGGGTCATAGGCATGGGTTACGTGAATTCGAGGAACTTCGTCCTAGGTTACAGCGTCCATGTTGAAGTGAGGGGTAAAAAATATTCGGTAAAGTTAACAGACTTTCCACTGGTGAAGGTACAATGAAGGTAGGGAAGTACGAGGTCTTGGAGGACAGATATTACACCGAAAGCGACGAGTGGGTAAAGATAGAAGGCGAGATAGTCACTGTGGGTATAACCGACTACGCCCAGAAGAAGCTCAGGGACATAGTTGGAGTGGAACTGCCACAAGTGGGAAGAGAGGTGAAAATGGGGGAGAGCATAGCAGTGGTGGAGTCGGTAAAGGCCGCAGCTGATATTTACTCCCCGCTCAGCGGAACCGTAGTTGAGGTAAACGAAGATCTCATAAGCGAACCAGAGTTAATAAACAGGGATCCATACGGAGCTGGGTGGATATTTAAGCTAAAGGTGGCAAACAAGGCTGAGGTAGAAAAATTATTAACTGCAGAAAAGTATAGTGAGAAGATAAGGGGAGATTGATGACCCCAGAATTTGAGGTAATAGAGCGCATTACACCGGTTATTTCAAAGCCCACTTACTTGATTGTGGGCCTTCCGGATGCAGGACTGGTTGGGTCGATAGCCACGGAGTTCTTGATAGAGAACTTCGGCCTTAAGGAGTTCGGGGAGGTGTACTCGACAAAGTACATCCCCCCAATAATGCACGTTACTGACGGGATTGCCAGGTCGCCATTAAGGCTTTACTACTCCCAGTCGCCAGGGATAATAGTCTTCCACGCTTGGACTGCCCTTCCCTCAAACGCTATTTACCCCTTGGCGAAGCTAGTCGTTGAGTACTCAAAGAAGTACGACGTCAGCAAGATAATCTCGATCACCGGCATTCCCATACAGAACAGGCTAGAGATCGACAGACCAAACGTTTACTGGATCTCCAACAACGCCCAACTTTCGGTAGAACTAGAGAAGACTGGGCTAATGCAGAAGTTCGGGGACGGCTACATAGCTGGGCCCTACGCTCCAATACTCATGGAGTCGGGGAGGGCAGGCATAGACAACTTTGTCATAGCAGTAGAGTCCTTCCTTGACCTCCCAGACCCAGAGGCGTCGGCTGTAGCCTTGGATATCCTTTCTAAGTACATAGGCTTCAAAGTAGACGTGAGCTCCCTCCTACATCAGGCTGAGGAGATAAGGGAGAGGATAAGGGGCCTCATGGAACAGACAAAGAAGGAGCTCCCCTCGTATACCCTAGGGAAGCCAATGACCTACACGTGACCTAAGATGCCTGCCACGTGGGATCTTTACGAGCTATTTAAGAGGCTAATGCGAGAGCAGGAGAAGGAGATGGAGGAGTTCTTCGAGGAGATGCAAAGGACCATAGAAGGCTTGACCCCCCTTTATACGATCTATGAGCAAGGGGAAGCCCTATACTACGTAGTCGACGTGCCCTTCGTGAACTACTCCACCGTCTACGTAAAGGCGGAGTCCAGAAGTCTCTTCTTTTCCTGCCAAGACAAAAAGGGGAGGAAGTACTCCTTGAGGTTACCGATTCCAGAAAAATATGATAAGTATGACATAAAGGTAGAAAATAGTAAAGGTTTCATAAGAATTATCATAAAGAAGGTTGAATCTTAAAAATAGGCTTTCATAACCCGTTATATACGATTTGCAACACATTTATAAACGGCGTTTAACATAGAACATATTGTTGACTCAAATTGGAGGAAGTAGACAGTTCCAAGGACATTGAGACTAGGAAAGTCCAAAAGTTGGGTTCATCCTCCCTGTTTATCACCTTACCTAAGAAGTGGATAAACCGTTGGAACATCAAGCCCGGGGACAAGATCCTCATTGAGGTATCGGAGGACGGGTCGTTAAAGCTCTTGGCGGAAAAGGTCAAGACCGTGGCCAATAAGAGGTCAATAAAGATCGACATAGACTCCTTAAAACAGCCCATGCCCGGCATCATACCTTGCCTTTACTCCCTTGGTTACGACGAGATCGTGTTCGAGTCCAAAAAGCCTTTGGTACAGAAGGACGTAGAGGAAATAGTAAACGTTACAAAGCAGATGGTCGGTTCAGAGGTAACAGAGGTGTCTGAGGGCAGGATAAAGGTGGAGTGCCTACTTGACTCCGAGAAGGTGGGCTTAGAGTCGTTGCTGAGGAGGATGCTTAACGTAATATCCAAGAAAGTGGACGAGATAGTCGCCTACTTGAACGGCGAAACTCCGAGGGAGTCTGCAAACAGCGACGACCTAAGGAGGATTTACTACATGTTGCTAAGGCGTATAGTGAGCGTAAGGTACGACACCGCGAGGAACATGACAAAGAACTTCTTCATAGTCATGAACGCCATCCTTCTCCTCAACACCGGGAACCTGATCAGCAAAATATACAACGTAGTTAAGTCGGAGGAGCTTGGAGAGGTGGAAAAGGGAGTAATCAAGGAGTCACTGCAGAGGATAAACGACCTATTGGACGAGGTTGTCATGACCGTGCTCTTCCCGAGCATAAAGAGGGTCGCAAACGGCCTCTCTATAATAAAACAGGTAAGGGCCAACATGACCACCGTAGACCAGAAGAAGCACCAGTTGCTCGTCAACTACATGGAAGACCTAGTCAGCTCCCTGGAGTCAGCACTGGACAACTCTTCGTGTACACTGTTCCTAGAGGACATGCCGTGGATAGAAAGAAACTTAACTCCATGAGGTTAAAATAGTGGTGAAATCAAATGTCAGTACTTAAGATCGAGGACCTTCACGTAGAGGTAGAAGGCAAGGAAGTGATTAAGGGTATCAGTCTTGAGGTGAAGAGCGGAGAAATACACGCATTGATGGGCCCCAACGGCTCCGGGAAGACTAGCTTGTCGTTGGCCATAATGGGACATCCTAAGTACAAGATAACAAAGGGGAGGATAACGCTAGACGGAGAGGACATAACTAGCCTAGAGACTGACGAGAAGGTAAAGCGGGGGCTTTTCCTAGCTTTCCAGAACCCTGTAGAGATCTCTGGTGTAAAGCTCTCCACCCTCTTGGTAGCAGAGCTGAACAGAGTGAGGGGTTCCAGCGACTCCGTAATGCAGATGTTCCAGACCATTAGGGAGTACGCAAAGACTGTTGGGATATCAGAGACCTTACTTAACAGGGGCATCTTTGAGGGATTCAGTGGGGGCGAAAAGAAGAGAACTGAAATACTCCAGATGCTCATTCTAAGGCCCAAGTTCGCCATCTTGGACGAGCCTGACTCAGGGGTAGACGTTGACGGGCTCAGAGTAATCTCAGAAATAGTTAACAAGCTTAAGAAAGAGATAAACACGGGGTACTTGATAATAACCCACTACAGGAGGATCTTGGACTACGTCAACGCTGACAAGGTCCACGTGCTTTACAAGGGGAAGATTGTCTCCTCTGGAGACATGAGCCTCGCTAGGCTCATAGACGAGAAGGGGTACGAGAGCGTAATTAAGAACTAAAAGCATAGGTTTATATTTTTTCTTTAACATAGTTAAAGGTGGAAGATCGAAATGCCGGAAGAAAAGCTTTCGTTGGACATAAACGAGATCCTTAACGCCTCGATAGAAGCAAAGTACGAGAAACTTGACGAGAAGGAATTCCACAGGAGGATTGTAAGCTCAGGCCTCAGCAGGAGCACGATTGAGGAGATCTCAAAGCTCAAGAAGGAGCCCGAGTGGATGCTCAGGCTAAGGTTAAAGTCGCTGGAGCTCTTTGAGAAGCTACCAACTCCCAACTGGTTACCGGACTTCCTCGGTTCCCTTGACGTTTCAAGCCTAGAGCTCTACGTAAAGCCCGGGATAGAGAAGACTAACAACTGGGACGAGATACCCAAGGAGATAAGGGAGTACTACGATAAGCTCGGCATCCCAGAGTCGGAGAAGAAGTACCTGGGAGGTCTAGTAGCCGTCCTGGAGTCTGAGCCCATTTACGCCAACGTAAAGGAGGAGCTCAAGAAAAAGGGGGTAATAATGATGCCACCGGAAGAGGCTGTCCAGAAGTACCCAGACGTGATCAAGGAGTACTTCATGAAGATCTTCCCTGCTTCAGACCACAAGTTCGCCGCCCTTCACGGGGCTCTGTGGAGCGGGGGAGTGTTCGTCTACGTCCCAAGGGGCGTCAAGATAACCACCCCAGTTGAGGGCTTCTTCGTGATAGGCTCGGAGATGGAGGGCCAGTTCGAGCACACTCTAGTCGTTGCAGACGAGGGGTCTTACATCCACTTCATCGAGGGTTGTAGTGCCCCTCAGTTCAAGAAGTTCTCCTTCCACGACGGGATGGTAGAGCTCTACGCTAAGAAGGACGCCCACATAAAGTTCACCACCGTGCAGAACTGGAGCAAGAACGTTATAAACTTCAACAACAAGAGGGCGTGGGCTGACGAGAACGCCAACATCGAGTGGGTAGAGGGCTCTCTGGGTTCAAAGTACTCCTTTGTCTATCCCTCGACCATACTCAGGGGAAGGAACGCCACCTCTACTAGCTTGGTCGTGACCATGGCCTCTGGGGAGGGCGAGTGGAAGGACAGCGGTTCCAAGATGATCCACGCAGCCCCCAACACCAGGAGTAAAGTAGTTAACAAGAACATAGGCTTTAATGGCGGAGTCAACATTTACAGGGGGTTAATTAGGGTAAACAAGGGTGCCACGGGGGCGAAGGCCTTTGTGAAGTGCGACTCCCTGATGCTTGACGAGAAGACCAAGGCCTACACCTTCCCGCACAACCAAGTGTTCGAGGACGACGCTGACGTGGCCCACGAGGCACACACCTTTAGGATGAGCGAGGACCAGCTGTTCTACTTGATGAACAGGGGGATAAACGAGAAGGAGGCCACCTCAATGCTCGTGCTGGGCTTCATAGATGAGATAATGAGGGAGTTGCCCTTCGAGTACGCCACAATGCTGAACAAGATTATTAAGCTGGAGTTGGAGAAGTTAGGGGCTGTAGCTTAAATGGGAGTAGTGAAAGAAGAGTCGGCCAAGGGCTACATCAAAAGGCTTGGTCACGAGGCAGAGAGGGAAGAGCTTTATTTAACGTACGTGAAGTCCCCTTACCAAGTAATCAACGACTCTCCGACGCTTAAGCACTACACTAACTGGAACGCCTTCGACTCCCTCTCCCTTGAGGTAAGGGAAGGGAAAAGGAAAGCCGACCTCACACCTCCCCTCAAGGACTACAAGCTAATCCTCGTCGCAAACAACGTAATAGAGGGGGCCGAGACCCTGGACTCTCCGGGAAACGCGGGCATCTCGCCAAAGGAGCACAAGCTAGTGGCCCTAAACTTGGCCCTCTCTAAAAAGGTAAAGATAGATAGGCCAGGGAGGTACCTCATTTACCACTACGCCGACGAAGACGTGTACTCCCCAATCAACGTGGAGGTGGAGGCAAAGGAAGACGTGTTTGAGGTGGTGTACTACGCTGAGGGCTACGGCAAGGCCACACAGAGCTCCACGATTTACATAGACGTGGGGAAGAACGCTGCGGTGAACTTTAGCTTAATCGTAAAGGGGGGAAACTCGTCTAATGTATTCTCTTACTCTAAGGCTAGGGTAGAGGGCTCAATAAGCACGTCAATATTCGTCACTGGCACTGCAAACGCACACGTCCAGTACAAGTCCCTCTTACAAGCGAACTCATCGGCCTCCTTCAACGCAAAGGCCCTTGGCACTAGGGACAACAACATAGACGTGGTGACTGACGTGATCCATGAGGGAGCTAGAAGCGTGAGCAACGGAGTTATGAAGTCAATAGCCGCAAACAACTCCCTCTCCGTCATAAGGGGAGACGCTAGGATAGAGGAAAACGCCTTTGACTCCTCGACCTCGATAATAGGAAGGGCGCTGATGCTAGGAAGGGACGCAAAGGCAGTTGTAGCACCCATGCTCGAGGTGAGGACTGGAAGGGTAGTGACAGCAAAACACTCAGCCTCCATTTCCAGGGTCAACGAGGACCAACTGTTCTACCTCCAGAACAGGGGGTTTGACAGGAAGGCAGCTGAGGGGCTATTGATCAGGGGATTCCTGAGTGACGAGAACGACTTGAGCGTGGTCAAGGACCTCGTCGAGAGAATAGTTTCTGAGCTCGGCTATTAGTTTCGCCCACCTCTCAATTTACAAATGAAAGAGATTTTTCATATATTCTCCTTGCTAGAAGGTAATACTGAGGGATCCATGCGAGTGATCACTTTTAAGGCGGAGGAAGACCTAGTGACAAAGCTAGACCTATACGCCATAAACAGGAGGATCTCCAGGAGCGAAATAATAAGGGAAGCCCTCAAGAGGTACTTGGAAGCAGAGTAGAGCCACCGGCGGGATTCGAACCCGCGACCACCGGCTCTCCTGCTGTACCTTACAAGGCCGGCGCTCTAGCCGGGCTGAGCTACGGTGGCATGAAATTAGTTGCCATTTTTGGAATTAAAGTTTACTTCGCTTTCCACTAGGCAAAAAATGCCGCCGCGGGGATTTGAACCCCGGACGACCGGATATCCCAGAGCACCGTATGAGTCCGGCGCTCTAACCAGGCTGAGCTACGGCGGCAAGTAGTTATATTCGTCCAAGAGTTAAAAATTTTGTGCGGTTTACTGGTCAACACTGGACGTAAGTGTGCATGAAGTTCTCCCAGATCAGCGGGATTAGGGCCTTTGTCCTAAAGTTGTATACGTCTATCTCCACTTCGTTCTTCATGGGCCCGCTCCTCTTAGCGTTGACCTTTACCTCAAGAGGGTCGGAGAAATAGGCCATGGCGTACTTTAGGCTCTCGTACTGTGGGGGGTTGTCGCAGTTAGCAATGATCCTCGCGTGCTTAGCGTCTTGGATCTCGAAGTCGGCCACGCAGTTGGAGGTGGTCAAGTTGCTCAACATCTCTGAAAACAGTTCCTCCGGGGTGTAGGGTATCTCGGACGCCCTAACCCCTAATGGGGGAAGGAGGAGCTTTACCGGGTTTCTGTGGTTTTTCACCTTTCTCAGGACTAGGTCGAAGTAGATGAAGATGAAGAGCTCCCCGCATAGCCTCAGCTTGCTGACCTTGGTCTCGCCTAGGAGGCCGAAGTCCTCTGAGACCTTTCCCAAGTACTTGGAGATGTCCTGTTCCCTCACGTTCTGCCTCGAGACTACTAGCGTCTTGCAGGAGACAAAGTTCTTTATCTTGTCGTCCTTGTAGAACTCAACGATGTAGGCGTCGAATTTCCTGCTTCCGGCCTTCTTCAGCGTGCTCTGGACGAGCCAGTAAAGGAAAGACATCTCAGGGTTCTTGGATATGACAAGCCACTCTCCTAGTTCGTCCCTTAAGTTGATGTCCTTGGGGTTGGCATTCCTCCTGAGAAAGTCAAACAAAAGTTGTACCCTCAGTATTCTGTTGGCACCAAACTTTAAAACCTTGTAATATCAAAGGACGGCCCGTCAAAGAGGCCGTTTTAGGTAAGGCCAAGGCGGTACTCACGCTAGACCTTAAGGTGGGGGTGTCCTTCAATCCCTCTTTGAGTTAAGGAGCTTATATACATGTGAGATAGAGTGTGCGATAACTCTGGGCTAATAGAGGTAGTAGCCTTAGGGCAATTACCAGTTAGTAGCCATCTTAGCTGTCGCTTTTAGGAAAGCGCTAAATACTTTCAGTATAGGGGTGGGAGTGTGGGGGAGTATCCTAGTAGCCGGGCCCGGATTCGAACCGGGGTCCCAGGGGCCAGAGCCCTGGATCCTTGGCCGCTAGACTACCCGGCTACATAAAGATACAACACCGGTAACTAAAAAGCTTACTTTCCGCTTAAGGCAAGCGACTCTAGATAGGACGTGCTGAGCCCACCTAGGGCTAAATATAGTAACATCAGAACGAGGCTTCGGGGCAACGCAGAATGGGTGGACGTACGTGGTTACCTTATACCCTACTGCCTCTCCCCCTCAGTACCCACAGCACCAATAGGACTAGCAAGCTGGCAATTCCGATAGGTAGGACGTAGAGGAGCCCCCATAACCACAACAAGTAGTTGACTACCGAAGCCCCTACGCTACCTATGGTAGCAAGGTGGCGTTTGCCCTTATCGGCTAGGAGGTATACGATCCCCGTTATGGCGAAGTACACGGCAAAGCCCAGCAGGGTTCGGGAGGTGGGCGAAGACCCATTAGTTATAGTTGACGTCGATGAGGTCGTAAAGGACGTCTAAGTGGAGCTGGCGTTAAGTACTAGGCTGTTCTGCGTGGTTAGGTTTGTCGCTACTATTATCGTGCTGGTCCCCGCGTTAAGGTACGCTGACACTTGAACGACTTTGTAGGGCTGAGAATAATTGACTTACTGTACATTTAAGGGCTGTCCATTTACGAAGACGCTTACGTTGTTGTACGTGGTCTCTAGGTAGAGAGTAATGCAATTGGCGTTACTCGTGTATATGTCAATTGCCAGAGCCGTGCAGTTCCATTTGACGTCTGTCATAAGCTTCGGTTTCCCATGTTGTTGGCGTAGAACGGGTATAAGTTGGGGGTTGATAGACGAGTCAGCTTCGATAGCGGCTATACCCCACGACTGGGTCTCCGAACTAACTGGAAGTCAGTAGGCTGGTTGTTACCTACGAGGAGCTCCAACACGTCCAAGTAGTTGTACTGTACTCCAACGCCGTTGAGGAACCTAACAGGGTCTAGGTGGGGAAGCTCGTTGAGCGCATCAAAGTCCACGTAAAGCTCCTCTGAAGGGACTTTAAAGAACGACAGCCCGGTTAAGTTTAGGTAAGTCCTTGCGCTGTTGGCTATGACTACCTTGGAGCCGTTAGTTACGTTTCCGGTAAAGCCCTCTCAGAGAGGGTTCTGTCCATCAGACCCACTGTCGATTATGAAGTCCTCCATCCCTTGGTAACCAAGACCCCGTCGGGTAACCTGACTACAATGGGCGAGAGGTACGCCAGGGGCATTGCGATGTTGTAGCGAGTCGAGGCAGAGAAGTTCATGTATAAGAGGTTATCCCCAGGGTTTTAAACCAGTTTATCCACGTGTTAAAGCCCAGTCTCTGTAGGGTACTCGAAGTGCTTTATGAACGACCCGTTGATGTCGACCTCATGTAGGAACTGCAATATTGAGTTAACGCGTCTCGGATACGTCTGCCAATACTGGGGACAGCCTGCAGAAACTTAGCCTGGTCGTCGAGTCAGAAGTTGTTGTTCGCTTTGTGCGATTCGTAAAACTCGTACGAGCCTGTTAGCGACTTTGACTAGAGGTTCTTTACCTCTGTGATGGCTGCTTGGGACAACTATTGCAGAAGGGGGAGCTGAAGGGCACTTTGTAACAGCTGGGAGAACTGTCCCCATTACTGTGAGGAGTAGAAGGGGAAAGAGAGAGCCTACTCATACCTCACCACTTGAGTTCGCTGGCCCATCAAGGAGATGTGGTGCGGGGGAACCCCCGCCACAGTGCTCCGGCCGGGATTTGAACCCGGGTCACAGGCTCGAAAGGCCTGCATACTCTCGGTGCCCTAGTAGATGGCAGGGCTTGACCGGGCTATACTACCGGAGCACTGTGATAATAATTGAGAACTTAGATTTAAAGTTTTCTTGTACTAACGATCTACGCTTCGTCCTACTGTAACGTGCTGACATCGGGCTTGTGTCACGCTTAAATTTCCCCGTTTCCACTTATTTTTCGATGGTTTTATACGTTACCTTGAGGTCTCCGCAAGAGGACTGGACCAGGGGGATTGACTGGACTAAGAACTCCTTGATCGTGCTTGACGTAAAGGAGTCCAACGGGTTGGCTAGGCTCCTCGCGGAGTTCAAGGGCGACGAGGGAGCTCTCCAAAAGCTCAACGGCAAGTTTACAAAGGTCTCCAAGTTCAAGTACCTCGGCACCATAGAGCTAGACACTCCCGTCGAGAGGATACTCTCCGGTTACATAATCCTAAACGGAGTTGTGTGGCCAGAAGAGGTCAGATGGACGGTTATACTAAGCGACTACGCTGAGCTGAAGAGACTCCTCAGGGAGTTCGTGGACAAGAAGATTGAAGTAAAGATAATCCGGGTCGTGAAGGCGAAGTCGCAGGACGTGCTGACTGCAAGGCAAGAGCAGATCTTGAAGATAGCCTTTGAAGCAGGTTTCTTTGACTACCCAAGGAAGATAAAGATACAAGAGTTAGCTGAGAAGCTCAACATGAGCGTCTCCAACTTGTCCGAGATCCTCAGAAGGGCGGAGAAGAACGTCATAAGCAACTACTTGGGGGAAAAGGACTTTGATCCACGGAGGGGGTAGGTGGGAAAGGGGGAGGCCACCGGAGGTCAAGGACTTCAGCGTTAACTTGAACCCCTTAAGCACTCCTGCTTTCCTTGAGGAGCTAATCGAGGAGGCGGTGAAGAGGGGAGTTCACAAGTTCTATCCTGACGACTACTCATCCCTTAAACAGGTAATTGCAGAGGTGTATGGCGTAGACCCAGGGCTGGTGGGCGTGTTCAACGGGGCTATGGAGGCAATAAGGCTCCTGGGAAAGGGCTTTTCTGTGCCGGAGCCCAACTTCGTAGAGTACCCGAGGTCGTCAATATACTTTGCGGAGGAGGTAGGCGACTCCTTCCGCTTCCCCATCAGGGGAGAGAAGGTGATAATTTCCAACCCCAATAACCCCACAGGGGCAGAGGCTTCCTTTAACGAGGTTCTCTCCGCCCTCCAGCTAGGGAAGGAAGTAGTGGTGGATGAGTCCTTCGCCGACATAAGCCCAGTCAAGAGCTTCGCTAAGTACGTGGAGGAGTTCCCCAACCTCCTCGTAATCTCTACTTTTACCAAGTCGCTTTCCGTTCCTGGTCTGAGGATAGGGTTCACCTTGGGGGCTAAGTCGAGGGAGCTGGAGGCAAAGGCTATCCCATGGAGGGTGAACTCCATTGCCTACTACGTGTTCTCGAACGTGGACCCCAAGGAGGTCAGGAGGTTCTTTGCAGAGAGTAGGAGGAAGGTGGAGGGGCTTTTGACTATCTACTCCTCCAAGAAGTTACCGGGTAAGGCATACCGCAGTAGGGCCCCGTTCTTCCTGTGGAGGACACCTTGCACCTCTAGGGACGTCGTCCAGTACTTATTAGGAAAGGGGTACCTAGTGAGGGATGCCAGCAACTTCGTTGGTCTGGACTCTCACTACATCAGGGTAGCCCTAAAGGACGGGTTTGAGGATATAATACAATTTGTATTAAATCTCTGCGAAAATTACCAAAGGGTTTTAAAGGGAAGTTTCAAAGTTTTAGAGAGATGAGCAGACTGCTTAAGTACGCGGTAGTCGGCGGACTAGGTACATTGGTGAACGAGGGCGTCGTCCTCTTTACGGCAAAGTTGCTCCCCCTTTCAGTTTCCCTTGCCCTCGCAATAGAGGTGTCAATCCTCTTTAACTTCGTCTTGAACGACTTTTGGACCTTCAATGACAAGAGGACTGGGAGCGTTTGGAGGAGGTTGGGCAAGTTCCACCTCTCCTCCCTCTCCGGCGGAGTGGTGCAGTACATTGTTGTGGTGGCCCTCCTAATTGCGGTGCTACACTTCGGCAACTTAACGGAGATCTTGAGCGTCCTCTTCTTCTCCTCTTTTGTGAAGTTGCAGTCCATCTTGCTTGGCGCTATCAACTTCGTTGGCATAGCGTCGGGGTTTCTGGTCAGGTTCCTCACTAGCGTCAAGTTTGTGTGGTCTTGACGGTGTAGTAGACCCTCTTCCTCCCCTTCCCCCTGTTCTCTACCTTTAGGATCTGGATCTCCCCTATCTCCCTCGTGTTCTTCACGTGTGGCCCCCCGTCTGCTTGGATGTCCACTCCGGGGATTTCCACTATCCTCCAGACTGGCACCTCTGGGGGGTTCCTGCCCATCAGCTTCACTATCCCGGGTATCATCATTGCCTCCTCCCTTGGGAGGAAGTACACCTTTACCTCTATCCCCTTCTTGGCGACCTCGTTGGCCTCCCTCACTATTTCAGCTAGGACGCTCTTGTCCTCCACGTTGAAGTCGTCCTTAGCGTACTCTGGCGTAATGCTGCCTCCAGTAACCATCGCGTTGTACTTGCTGAAGGCTATGGCCGAAATTATGTGGGAGGCGGTGTGCAACCTCATCATCGCGTACCTTCTCTCCCAGTCTATCACTCCCTTTATTACCGCCCCCTCCGGCACCTTTTCCTCGACCTTGTGGACTATTTCCCCGTCTTTCCTCTTGACCTCAGTTACCTTGTACTCCTTTCCCTCAAAGATCAGCTTTCCCACGTCGTTCTCTAGCCCTCCCCCGCCTGGGTAGAAAGCAGTCTTGTCCAACACTACCCCTTCCTCCGTTGACTTTACTACCATAGCCTCGAACTCCCTCACGTACGAGTCCTTTAAGAACAGTTCCTCTGTCATCGTTAACTGTTTATTCTCCGGGAATTTAAAGGGGTTTGTCCTCTTTTGTATTCCCATAAAAGCCTTTACCCGTTTCCAGTCCCCCTTAAACGCGAAAATACCTCCTCATTACCCTCCGTTCACCAACTTCCAGGAGGAGTGAAAACGTCCTAGGAAAACGTCGGTTGAGAAGGGCACCATATTACATTTCTTGACTCTTAAAAGCCAAACAGAACAATATTGTAGTTAAGATGCTCGGTAAAAACTTCCAAAAGTATTGGGCTGGATCGGAAGAAAAGGCCATTTGGGGAGGAGTAAAGGGCGTATTTAAGGGGAGGCAGCCCCTTAAGTACAAGCTCGTTCAAGCTCACTACCAGTTGCGCTCCATGATAAGCAGGCTCGACGCTTACATAGGGAGGATGCAGGAGAGGGACAAGATACTCTTTGAGAGGGTCGTTGAGGCGCAGATGGCTAAGGACACAGCAAGGGCAGCGATGTACGCAAACGAGGTGGCTGAAATAAGGAAGATAAGCAAACAGCTGTTGATGACGCAGATAGCCCTTGAGCAGGTGGAGCTAAGGCTCGAGACCGTTAGCGAGATAGGCGATGTCTTTGTGAACCTAGTGCCAGTGGTGGGAGTGATCAACGAGCTGAGAGGAGTGTTGAAGGGAGTTATGCCGGAGCTATCCGTGGAGTTAGGTGCCCTAGGAGAAGGGCTACAGGAGGTGGTAGTGGAGGCCGGAGACTTCGCAGGAGCCTACTCGTACTCCTCGGCGCCAACTGCGGAGGCAAGGAAGATTCTGGAGGAGGCATCTGCCATTGCAGAGCAGAAGATGAAGGAGAAGTTCCCCGACCTTCCTGCAGCCACCCTAACCCAAAAGGCATAAAAACGCTTTTTTATTCTACTCTGTATCCTCATTTTTGTGGAAGGCGAAAATTACACTGTTACTCCTTGGGAAGTTAAGGGTAAGGTGGACTACGACAAGCTCATAATCCAGTTTGGTACACAGAAGGTCACCGAGGAGCTGAAGCAGAGGATATCGAGGCTAGTTGGAGGAGACCTTCACGTAATGTTGAGGAGGAACGTGTTCTTCTCCCACAGAGACCTCGACCTAGTCCTAAAGGACTACGAGGAGGGGCGCAGGTTTTTCCTCTATACGGGGAGGGCGCCCTCACTAGGGATGCACATAGGCCACCTCATCCCCTTCATATTTACCAGGTGGCTCCAGGAGAAGTTCAAGGTAAATCTCTATATAGAGATCACAGACGACGAGAAGTTCATGAGGAACGTTGACTACACGCTGGACCAGACGAGGCAGTGGGCCTACGAGAACATCTTGGACATAATAGCTGTCGGCTTCGACCCAGACAGGACTTTCATCTTCCAGGACACGGAGTACATAAAGAACATGTACCCCATAGCCGTTAAGATAGCAAAGAAGCTGACCTTCAACGAGGTAAAGGCGACCTTTGGGCTGGACACCTCTTCTAATATTGGCATAATCTTCTACCCTGCCCTCCAGATAGCCCCGACTATGTTCGAGAAGAGGAGGTGCTTGATCCCTGCAGGTATCGACCAAGACCCCTACTGGAGGCTCCAGAGGGACATAGCGGAGAGCCTTGGTTATTACAAGGCAGCGCAGATACATAGCAAGTTCCTCCCACCGCTCACGGGACCAGAGGGGAAGATGAGCTCCTCAAACCCGGAGTCCGCCATCTACTTGACGGACGACCCAAAGACTGTCGAGAGGAAGATCATGAAGTACGCCTTCTCCGGTGGCCAGCCAACAATTGAGCTCCACAGGAAATACGGCGGTAACCCAGACATCGACGTGCCTTTCCAGTGGCTCTACTACTTCTTTGAGCCCGACGACAACAGGATAAAGAAAATAGAGGAGGAGTATAGGTCTGGGAAGATGCTCACGGGGGAACTAAAGCAGATCCTAATAGAGAGGCTAAACGAGTTCCTGGAGCAACACAGGCAGAAGAGGGAGGAAGCTAAGGACAGGGTAAGGCTGTTCAAGTACGAGGGCAAGTTAGCTACTGAGATGTGGAATAAGATTCATGAGTAGGCTTGTAAATGTTTAGTTTCTTTAAGTAATACACTACAAGGTTTGTGGAGACGTCTAGCTGTTTGGCTATCTTGTAGATGGACGCCCCGCTCTTGTACATTTCCTCTATCACCTTGATCTTGTCCTCGCTCAACCTCCTCTTCCTCTTTACGAGGCCGTACCTCCTCAGTATCCTGAGTACAGTGTTGGAGTTCACTCCAAGCTCCTTGCTTATCCTGTTTGCGCTGTAGCCCTTCTTCCCCAGCTCTACTATCTTTTCCTCGGTCTCCTTGGGCAGTTTCCCCCTGAACTGGACCCCCGCGTCCTTGAGCAGTTTCCTAGCCCTAGAGTAGCTGAGGTTTAGCTGTTGGGCTATCTTCCTTATGCTCATCCCTGCCTCGTACAGCTCCTTAGCCTTCCTAATCATTTCCTCCTCTTGCATAATTATGCCTCTCCACTATGCTCTTTAAATTTTTTCCAAAATCTTTTTTAATACATGACGCATTTTCTCGTCTCATACAAAATAAAAATTCTTAATGTTGAATTTTTTATGTTATTGGGTAATTTTGAAAGCTTTTAAGCGGAGTTGGAGATGCTGATGTAATGAAAGTTGGAGTTTGCTCCGTGAGTAGAAAGTACGCGAAGATTTTCGACGTGCTCGAGGTCCAGAAGACCTTCTACGACGAGGTGAGCCAAGAGGAGCTCAAGAGGTGGAGGGGGTACAGCGATAAGGTTGAGTACACCGTTAAGGCGTTACAAGTCATAACCCATACCTACAACTCCAACTTCGCCAAGATGAGGAGGTTTAAACTAGAGGACAAGGCAAACGCTGGTGACTTTAAGCTAAACAAGGACACGGAGAAGGCGTTGGAGGTCACCTTAGAGGAGGCTAAGGTTCTAGGCTCAAGGATAATCGTTTTTCAGAGTCCGCCCTCCTTTTCCCCGACTAGGGAGAACGTGGATAACATAAGGCAGTTCTTCTCGGTGGTGGACAGGAACTTCATTTATGGCTGGGAGCCAAGGGGGGTGTGGTACGCTAACGTGGATCTACTTCTCGAGGTATTAAGGAACATCAAGGCGATACACGTAGTTGACCCGTTTAGGCACGACCCCCTCTACGGGGAGGTAAAGTACTTCAGACTACACGGCATAGGGGGAGGAGAGGTTAACTATAAGTACGACTACACGGAGGAGGACTTGCGCAAGCTCAAGGAAAAGGTGGACGAAAAATCTTATGTCCTCTTCAATAACGTATACTCCGTCAAAAACGCTCTGAGGTTCAAGGAGATCACGTCATGATATCCTTCGCGCTAGGTGTTTTGCTCGGTATGTCCATGGCAGCTCCACCTGGTCCAGTTAACGCCATGATCTTGAGGGAGTCGATGAAGTCCAAACTCCACGGCAGTAGCGTGGGATTTGGCGCCATGACTGCGGACTTCATATTCTTTCTAGTGGTCTACTTCATAAGGGCCGACATACCACCGCTGGCCTTGAAATTCCTTTACTTGGTGGGTGGGTTACTCCTGCTGTTTTTAGCCTACCTTACCCTCAAGTCTAGTCCCTCCGTCAAAACGTCTGTCAGGGGGAACTACTTTACCGGGCTTGTTATGGGCTTGACCAATCCATACCAGATCAGTTGGTGGGTGACGATAGGGATCTACATGATAGACAGTTTGGGCGCGTTGAGCGTCTTGGGCTTCTTTTCTGGGATAGTGGTCTGGGTCCTCACATTTCCCTACTTCTCCAACTTATACGTAAAAAGGTACGTCAAATACGTAAACTTTGTGTCCTTTGTCATCCTGGCTTCTTTCGGAGCTTACATCTTGATCCAGGGTATAAGGCTTTTATAAAGAGCGGATTATGTTTTCGAGGTCCTTGCAGAGCTCCTTTGCCCTGCTGATCATCTTGGAGATCACTTCGTCCTTGTTTATGTAGTATATGTACTTTGGCCTCCCGCCCTTAGAGCCGGAGCTCTTCTGTTTCTCCACGAGGCCGGCGTCGGAGAGGCGCTTTAAAATCAAGCTCGCCCTGCTCTTGCTTATCCCCAGCTCGGAGGAGACGAAGTCCACGTCTTTTCCTTCGTTGCTCTTGACTATTTTCATGAACGCCTCTACGTCCGCCTCGGAAAGGCCGTATCCCACCATCAAGAATCTCTTTAATATGACGCTTTTTTCAGTAATTTCAATACTCATTTAACTTTTCACCATAAAGATTTTAGTTTTTATTGTTTTTAAAGTTATTTCCATAAGCGTAACCTTAATTTTTTATTGGTGTAGCAGGAAATAATACCTATGAACCAAGAGCTGAAGGAAAAAATCATTGAGGTACTCAAGACAGGGGACAAGACCTCCACGGAGATCATGAGGGAGCTCCTCAAGCAAGACGTCAACTTTAACGCAGTTGAATTCAGGGAGACCTTGGCTGAAATGGTAAGGGAGGGTATAGTGGAGAAGTACCCAGTCTACGAGACCAAAAGGTTTTACTTCCGCGTTAAGAGGTAGTGCCCTTTTCCACTATGTTGATTACCCTGTCAGCTATGTTAAGGAACTCCTTAGAAGTGGGAGAGTCGACGTACTTCAGGAAGAACGGCTCCCCAGCGTCATTTGCCTCAGCTATCCTCGGATCTAATGGCACTTGTCCTAAGAGGGGAACTCCCATCTCCTCCGCCATCTTCTTTCCCTTGTTCTCTCCGAAGATGTAGTACGGCTTCCCGTCAGATGGGCACACGAAGTAGCTCATGTTCTCTACTATGCCGAGTATCCTGGTGTTTACTGTCTTTACGAAAGTGATCGACTTCTTAACGGCGAGGGTAGAAACCTCAGAGGGTATTGTGACTATGACCGCTCCAGTTATGTCCGGGAGTAGTTGGGCCACAGATAACGCCTCGTCTCCTGTGCCCGGGGGCATGTCCACCACTAGGTAATCTAACGTCCCCCAGTTTACGTCGCCTAGGAATTGCTTTATTGCAGTGTGCTTTATCGAACCCCTCCACACCACTGGGGTGTCGTCCCTTGGAAGGAGGAAGTCTATTGAGACCACCTTTATTCCGAAGGGTCCCTGCACTGGGTTTATTCCCTTGTCATCTGCGGTGAGTACTTGCCCCCTTACTCCTAGCATTTTGGGGACCGAGGGTCCGTGGAAGTCGACGTCTACTATACCCACGGTTTTTCCAGAAGCGGCCAAAGCCATAGCCAGATTCGATGAGACGAAGGACTTGCCAACGCCTCCTTTTCCGCTGAGCACGATTATCTTGTACTTCACGTTTTTCATCCTCATCTGTATCTTCATGTCTGCTGCAGGGACTTGTGGCTGGGCCTTCCTAAGGTCCCTTGGTTGCCTTTGTGGTTGCTGTGGGGACTGGATCCTAAACGGATTACTGCTCATTATGATATACGTTATCGTGAGAGGTAATAATTTTATCTAATTTGAGCAGGAGATCTTCGACCTCAGGGGAGGAAAGCCAGTCTACGTCCTTGTTGCACTCACCTTTCTCTACCATGGAAATTACCTCTTCCGTCGTCTTCTCGCTTACGTCGATCTCACAGACGCTTTGGAACCAGTCCTTAGCCTCCTGACTCACCACTCCCAAGATCTCCGCCTCTACGTTCTCCGCTACCTTGAGGTCGTTCCATCCCCTCTTCTTAAGCTCTTCGTATAGCTTTAGTGGGTTCTTCCTCAGGAGGATCACCTTGTCCGCCCTGTCCAAGAGCGAAGGGTATATGGTCTCTACGACGACGTCGCGTAGGCGTTCCACTTCCCTGTTGACCTTCTCTATTACGCTCTCGTCTATGTTGTACGTCTGCCTTTCCTCGTCGTAGTTAACGTAGAGTTTGTTTTCTATGATAAACTGGGAAACCGAAAAATAACTCAAGTTGTACCTCTTCGCCAGTTCCTTGGCTACAGTTGTCTTGCCTACTCCTGGAGTTCCCGAGACTAGAATTATCATCTATACGCTAGGATGAACTCAATAATAAATAACGCTAACGAGGTGCCTATGAGGAGCAACTTCACCTGCTTGTCTCCTTCCCCCTTGGCAATCTCGTAGAGTCCGTAGGGCATCATTGCTATGCCTATGATTAGTAGAGCCTCTTCTATTAAGTTCATGAGGTCTAGGCTTCTCCGCTTCTCTTTAAAAGATAAGGGGTCGCTAAAGCCAGTAGTACTCCTGTGAGAATTCCCCCCAGATGGGCGACGAAGTTGACGTGGGGTATGACGTCGCTCAAGATAAATACGAAGAGCAATATGCCCAAGCCGTTGTAGTCGACCCTGTGCATCTCTACCATGTCTTCTATCACGTAAAAGGCAAAGACGCCGAATATCCCCCCAGAAGCTCCCTCACTTGCAGTGAAAGGAGGGAAGAAGAAAAGGGTAAAGACGTTGCCTACTAGCCCAGAGAGGAGGAACACCAAGTACTCGAACTTCCCCGCCCTCGATCCAAACAAGTAGTAGATAACGCCTAACGAGAAGAAGTTGAAGAAGAAGTCCAGGAAGCTGTTTGTCACGAATATTGAGGTAAGCAGGCTGAAGTAATCCCCTCTGAGTACCAAGTAGTTCACTTGTATTAGGTAGTAGAAGGTAGGGTTGCCAGTTAAGTAGAGGAGATTTCCTACTAAAAAGCCCAGGAGGACAGCTATCATTAGGGCTATCGTAGTTTTCATATCTGACCAGTGAAGATCATCATAGCTACAGCCGCTATAATCATTGCTATCCAGGCACCTATGTTCCACCTAAACACCTTAAGCCCGTCCAGTATCCAGAAGGGTAACAAGTTGAAGAAGGCCACCACGGCGTTAAAGGCCGATATATAGAATAGAAAGAAAGACGCTAGGCCAGAGGTAGTCAAAGCTAGTATGTACGTGGCTAGTATGTACGTGAGAATGGAAATAGCCAAGTTGGTCGCAGGACCAACAGCAGCGGACTTACCCTCTATCTCTCTATTTGTAGAGAAAAACCTACACGAGAGTAGCGTGTACCCTGAGAAGAAGACCAGCCCAAAGACGGGCAATATGTTGATTAGTAGCGTGTACCCTGAGAAGAAGACCAGCCCAAAGACGGGCAATATGTTGATTACGGTGGTGGTCAGAAACCCGGTGAAGCTAACGGTAAACCTGGAAAAGCAACCGTATCTTCTAGCCATTTGCCTGTGCGCTAGCTCATGTGGGATTACCGCGATAACTGCCGCAGTTATTACTGCCGGTATGACAAACGGAGCTAGTGGACGTGAGATGATGAAATATAGCGGTATTGCTTTCACAGCTATCGAAAGTATAGCTAACAGGAAGGATGTCGGCTCACTTAAGTTTCTAAATCTCCACTCTAACTCATCCAAAGTAGCCAAATTTGGTCATAAATGTATGGATTTTCAGCTATAAAATACTGCTCACGCCCAAGTTTTCTTTCCCAACGTCGTTCACGTACTTCAGGTTGGTGGAGTCCACCATCCATATGACCGCGTTAAGGTCCTTGTTGACCGCAAGCAGGTAGTCACTCTGCTTGGCTCTAACCAATCCCTCAAACCTCAGTTCCTTCATCTTTCTAAAGGCGTTGAATGCCTCGAAAACCAGGAACTTGTAGAGAAATGGCATAGTTATTAGAGCGTCCTTATACTTATTGACGTCTTTCATGACTTTCTCCACTTCCATGTTTATCAATTTCGAGTCTATTAGGGTCACCTTGCTGACGTCCTTGAAGTTGCTTATGACCGCGAAGAGCTTGGTTTGATAATTGGGGAAGTTGACCCAAAATTCGAACACCCTAGAGAACACCTCTGGTCCCTCTGGAACGTTTAACCTCTTATAATACACTGAGTAGCTAGTGACCCTCTCCTCGAAGTACGCAGTGACCCAGTTTGCGAAAGCCTTACTCCCTATTCCCAAGTTCCTCAGTTCCTCGGCCATACCCTTGGAGAATGCAACTAGGTGCCCGTCGTCCGTTATTACCTTTTCCTCTGAGTTGACTATCATGTCTACGAATATCTCAAACATTCTAAAAGAAAAGTTTCAAACAGACGTTTATAAGCATTTTCTGTAATGAAGAAAAAGACTTTACATTTTCAAGTACATGGAGTATATCTCTGCCTCTATTTTCATGTTCTTAGCAATGATCTCGTTAATTACCCTCTTGTCCTCCGTCGTCGGGTTGGCGGAGCTTATGATCTTCTCCACTTCCTCGAGTAGTTTAAGGGCGTCCTTTAGAGACGACATAAGTAATTTCTTCCTTCATGAGATAAATAGGTTCCAGTCGTAAAATTGGTATTTCCCAAACGATTTTAGCAAAGCTATTATCAATTATACATGTGTACTCCAAACTACTTTTACTCGTCCCTTGGATAGTCCTCCTAGTTATCCTAGTCCCTTTCGCGCTTAACATACAGAAGGACTTCGTGTACAGCGACTCACCCTTTCTAGGAAAGGAGTACCAGAGCGTCGTGGTAGACTACATCGTTTCTCAGTACTTTAAGCTAAGTGAAAACTCAAGCATATACGTAATAGTAAACGGAACGTATAACCAGAGCTACGAAGAGGTTAAGTCAAACTTGAAGTACCTCCAAGACTACGTCCTAATAACGCCTTACGAGTACGTGGAACAGGCAAACAAGACCTATCTAAAAGAGGTCTCCCCTGAAGTAGAGAACATCACCTCGTCTCTGGAGCCGCTTCACCAACTTTACTTGAACTTGAGCAGAGAGAGACAGCTCCTCCTGGACAACTTCACTTACTTCGAGTATCAGCTCAACGTCACCTACGGTATACCTACAGGGAGTTTCCACTCCAATTCCTCAGATGCGCTAACCTTCAGCCTGGTATATCAGAGGTTGCTAGAGGAGGGGTACTCACAGCTCGACGCTTCGAGGAAAGCTGGGCTCTTCGTGTTCAAGGACCCATACGTCTTGCTCTTCTCCTTTAGTAACTACAGCAATTTTTCCCACGCCTACAACGCGTTATCGTCCTTCAATAACTACTCTTACCTAGTCTACCTGCTCACCGGTAAGCCCGTCCCAAACGAGGCGTTAATAGATCCGGAGCAGTTTGCGGTAAGCGAGATAGAGAAGGAGCTACCCCCTCCGCCAATTTCGATCTCCGACTTCCACAAGGGCAACGAGTGGCTCTTCATAGTCGTGGTTCCGAAAAACGAGAGCTTGACTTCAGTGGAGGAGTTCATACAGCATGTTAACGGGTCTGTAACAGGCCACTTGGCCATCTACGCCCAGTCCGCCTATTACACTCAAGGTAACTTGGAGATTATAGACGTAGTGACAGTTCTGCTGGTGGGGGCCCTCCTCATAGCGTTGTTACGCTCCCTAGTGCCCATACTATTGCTCATCACTTCTGCAGTAATCGGAGTGGTTCTAGCTTACGGAATTCTGCACATCCTAACGCTCTTCGGCTACCAAGTTTACTACATCTCTGGGTTAGTCATCCCTCCCATAGTATTTGGAATAACCGTTGACTACTCCATCCTCTTCGTCTACCGTTACTTTGAGGAGATAAGGAAAGGTGCAAAAGACCCGCTGAAGACAGCGTTTAAGACAGCGGGTAGAGGTGCGATCTTTAGCGGGATAAGCATAACAATAGGCTTTGCCTCCTTTGTAATCTCATCATCCCCTCTATTGAGGAACATAGGGGAGGCGTTAATAGTAGCGTCGGTATCCTCCATAGTTCCCGCAGTCATGTTCAACTATACCGCGTTGATGGTAATCCCCCAGAGGGTGTTGGGCTTCCCTAGGAGGGAGGTGCCCAACCCCACTGATACTAGGCAAAAGTACTTGGAGAGCGCGGCTAGGTACTCCATATCCAAGAAGGTGGTAGTTGTATCAGCGATGCTAGCCTTAGCCCTGCTCTCCTACTTTATCTTCGCCACCCATCCCAGCAACGTGGACGTGAACGAGATCGTCCCGAGCTACTCGTCTTCAGTTAGGGGTCTAGGACAACTGGGCTCGCTCTTCAACTACAGCGTTGACTATGTGTTAATAAAGGGGAACCCTAACTCTACCTACGGAGAGGTCGCAGCTCTAGCCAAGAAGGTAATTTCCGAGGGAGGGCTAGCCTATAGCCCCTTCTCTATAGGCAAGAAAGTCCTTAACAAGAGCGAATACGTGGGAGGCTTCTACAGTCACAACTACACTCTAGTTGAGGTTTACATACCTTACCCAGTGTTCAGTCAAGGGGCAATAAACTTGACAAGGGAGCTCATAAACCAAGGCTACATGATGGGGGGAAGCAACGCCCAGAGGATAGACATAGTAGATAACACAGTCTCCATTTACTACTCCGAGGTCTTGCCCCTCACAATAGGTCTCATAACCTTGTACCTCTTCCTGGTACTGGGCTCGGCAATAGTCCCAATAAGGCTAAGCTTGACCCTCTTGGTCAGCTCCCTAGTAGGGGTGGCTGTAATGGATGCGGTGTTCCATAGTCCCTATTGGCTGTCGCCCTTAATAGTGTTTGCCCTGCTCTTTAGCCTTGGAATAGACTACGACATGTTCATTATCTTGAGGATAGTGGAGGAAAGGGGAGAGGAAGAGGAAAGAATAGTCTCGGGGGTAAAGAACACTGGCCTAGTGGTAACTACCGCAGGCCTTATACTCTCGGGTGCCTTCTTCTCCCTCGTGTTCACCAACATGAAGTTCCTGCAGGAGATAGGCTTTGCCGTGAGCTTCTCGGTGCTCTTCGACACGTTCGTGGTGAGACCCATCTTTGTACCGGCAATCATGGCAGTGCTCAAGAAGTACAATTGGTGGCCTAGGGTTAGGAGGCTGTTATCCAGCTAAATAGTTCACGTGTTCTTTGGCTGAACCCCCCCTTCTAATATCTCCCTATACCTTCTGGAGACGTTTATCACCTTTCTCGCTACCTCCAGTGGGTCTGAGCCAAAGACGTAGGTTATCGGCTCGATCCCCTTACCTCCCAAGTGTATAACGGCGTCTTCCCCGTTGTAAGCTTTTACTATCTCCTCAGCTATCTCCTCATCGTTCGCGTAGTCTCTTGGTCCCGCTTCGACGTATCTCAGCCCTACACTCTTCATGGCCTCTAACACGTTTTTATCGAACTTTATATTCATGACTGACCTAACCTTGGGGAACCTCTTGTTCACGTGAATGAGTATGATTGCCAAGTGCCTGCTCCCTCCCCACATTGGCTTCGATACTGGGGTAGGTAGCCCCCTGACCTTTGCTATCCTGCCGGGTACAGCTATCACGTCAGCCACGTCATGGGGGTTCCTCTTGGAGAAAGCAATGTTACTAAGTACCTCTGGGATTAGGAGCCCGATCGTTTCGTTCTGCAACATGGATATAGCCAATGAGATCTCCTCTTCTTCGTCCTCCCTGTAAAACGACTCGCATATGTTACAGTCCAGGGGTATTGTGGGGTTTACGCGCCTATGGTAATTACAGAACTTCAGCTCGCTCAGCATCTTCAAGCCCTGCATGGTCACGAAGTACATGGTATCCTTGACGTTGTTCTTTACCAATATTTCGGTAAGCTCATCTAGGAACTCCTGGATTTCCTTGTCACTGAGCCCAAGTTCCCTGAGCTTTTCCGAGTATATCTCCTCCTTCACGTCTAAGTACTGCTTTACTGCAGGTTGAGTGACTCCCAGGAGGGAGGCTATCTTAGTCTGGCTTATGTTCATGGTTCTTAGTCTCTTCGCCTCCAAAGCCCTTATATTCGGCAGGAGAACATTAGTAATCAGAGATATGGGAGTTTCCAATTTTATCAGATTGAATATGAACTCCGTCCACTCTTTTAAATTATCTCTAACTGCCGTGGACGGTAGCCTCCACGAGGTTTACACGAAGGAGGGAGTCTTCTCCTACGTTGTTGCAGCCAAGGTAGACTTTATGCTAGAGGGGGAGAGGCTCAAGTTCTCTTCTTACGAGGTTAAGGACGATCTCGTTGAGGGGCAGGGAGATGAAGCTATGCGGAGGCTTGAGTACGAGCTAGCTAATTCCTCTAACGCCGAAGTCGTCCTTATGGACAGGAAGCTGACCATGGACGTGGAGAAGGGGTACTCAGTCCCCAAGCACGCCATAGGGATAGTAAAGGACTTCGACCCAAAGGTAAGGGCACAGCTTGACGGTACGTTTAACGAGTACCCTTGGCTCTTGGTGGAAAAAGAAGGGGAACTGACTACAGGCTACTTCAAGCTCAACAGAGTTAGCTGGGTCTTCAGGGTAGAGACAAACTTCAAGAATTCTGAGGAAGTGCTCTCGTTCCTCTACGTTTGTGGCAACTACCCCATACCAGAGGCGTTGGGCTACAATTACCCACTCTTCGTGGCAGACAAGGTAGTCAAGCTGTTCAGGAACAGGATGCAAAGGGCCGTAGAGCTGGGCGTGGGGAAGACGTTAAAATATAGGGAATTTAGGAGTTTAATTGAACAGCGTAGGGCGAAGAACAATGGATGGCGTTTTTGAGGAAATAAGGGGTAGACTCAGGGAGGTAAAGGTACTAACTAGGCAGACCGCTGACGGAAGGGGTTTCGTGAGTTTCAGGAGTTTTTTGGTTGAGATGCCGTTCACAGCAGGGAAGGCGCTTAGCATAGGAAAGCTCTTGGCTGTGAAGACGATGGAGGAGAACTCCTATTTACTACTCGAAGTGGTGGACTTCCTGCCAATGCACTACGGCATGCTAGAGTTAGACCAGTCAGTACCTAGGGAGATCAGGGAAGAGGTGATGAGGAGGGTGGAGGAGAACTGGGGGAGCGAAGACCCAAATGCTTGGATTGAAGTGCACGCTTACCCTATAGGTTATTTACTGGAGGTTGACGGTGGCGTAAAGTTCAAGAAGGGTTACGTGCCTCCATTGCTTGCTTCTACAGTATATGTGTTGAACCAGGGGGTATTCAAGAAGTTCGTCTGCGAGGAGAAGGGAGTAAAAATAGGGGAGATAATAGGTGAGGGCATCCCGCTGACAGTCGACCTAAGGAGAGCCATAAACTACCACATAGGAGTGTTCGCGTTTACTGGGTCAGGTAAGTCCAATTTGACGTCTCTGCTAATAAGAAGGGCTTTGAGTAGTTTGGACGTAAAGGTCGTCGTGGTGGACATCTCGATGGAGTACGCCGTCCTATTGTTGGACCAGCTACTGAAGCATGAGTCGAGGCTGGTTACCACCGAAAGGCTAGCCCTCACCCCAGAGGAAGGGGCTAGAAGGTTCCTGAGAACTCACGTTATACCTGAGGAGGTGGCAGACCTAAGGGACAGGATTAGGCAAGCGTCTGTCGACGTTTATCCGAAGATGAGGCACCTCTATGTGCCTCCTGAAGAGTTCCAGTACTTAACTTACGGGGATCTGTTGGCAATGGTAAGCGCCCAGATAAGCGATAAGTACACTTCCTTCGCGCAGAAACCCTTGTTCGGGCTACTCCTGAAGAAGTTGGACTCCTTTATGAGGGAGAGGAAGCTGAGCAAGGAGGACATAGTCGACGACTCAGTCTCCCAGATATTGGACCAAGTGGAGGAAGAGGCGAGGGCCAGCGGCCTGAAGGAGAGCGCGACCATCTTTTCCTTTTTGTCGGGGCTGAAGGCTTATTTCAACGAGCCCATTCAAGAGACAGAGGACTACGACATAGAGAAGCTCGCAATAGAGGTCCTTGATTCGTCCCCTTCTTCACCTAGGCTGTTTGTCCTCGAGTTGCCCAACATAGACGAGGCTAGGGGGATAGTGGCCTCGCTGATCAACGAGGTGATGAACAGGAGGAAAAGGCTCTACTCCGCCACCCCAGTGCTCTTCGTCATAGACGAGGCCCAGGAGTTCATACCCTTCGACACTAGGCAGAAGGACAAGAGTGAATCATCTAGTAACGCCATTGAGAAGCTGTTGAGGCACGGTAGGAAGTACCACCTCCACGCCTTGATAAGCACCCAGAGGCTCGCTTACTTAAACACCAACGTGTTACAACAGCTTCACACCTACTTCATAAGTACGCTACCTAGGCCCTACGATAGGCAGTTAGTGGCGGAAACCTTTGGAATAAACGACGCCCTAATGGACAGGACCCTTGACCTAGAGGTGGGGCAGTGGCTTTTGGTTAGCTTTAAGGCGGCTCTCCCTCATGACGTACCTGTCCTCTTCACTGCCGACCACAACTTAGAGGAGCTCAGAAGGGGATTAAACGGAAGCTAAAACTCAGCACTCAAGACCGTCTTCATCCCTCCGCCAATTTACCCACCGCTCATCATTGAGTAGTTTTATACTGGTAAGTTAAAACGCTTTAGTAAAAGGCGAAAAGAGATTTTTGCTAAACTATAGCTTGAGAACAAAGGATCTTTCCTCGTCAATGACTGCGAGTTGCTCTCTCCATAACGATAATCCGCCCTGTTAAGGCAACATCTCACGTTACGTAAGCTTTTACCTCTGGCTACCCATGGTTAGCTTGAGCAATAAGGCAACCGTCAACAGGAAAAGTTCTGAGCCCAGCAGGTAAGACACGTAGATGTCGCTAAAGGAACCCAATAATACAACCAACGAAGAGGAAACAGGCCGCTCAAAAACGAGATCAGGGAGAAGCTGGTGAGAATACGTCAAGTGTTATTGGAGATTGTCTCGCCTAGCAACAAGTTTGAGGCTGGGAGATAGCAACCCCCATGCTAGCTTGAAGATGAGCAGCCTATCACAGACGCTAAGGCTATCGACAGGAGGGAGATTGTAGTAATCGATGACCACACGGAAAGCTTTATCCCAGACCTTGGAGTTCAACTTATACGATAAAATCCCTTCTAAACTGAGGAGGTCAAGTAGGAGTACCAAGGATAGGCCCAAAGTCTCTTTCCTCATAACCCTCGACAAGATTGATCGAGTTCACTCGTCTAGCTACTTATCGTTTTCTGAAGATCTGTATGGTAGACGGAGCACATGAGACTCACCTATGCAGTGTAGCGTTAAACTTGTGTAGCTAGACTTTTATCTGCTCTCCTCAAGATTTCCTCAATTAATATTCTTATGTGTTCCGTAGCTACCTCGTCACTCCTAAATGCGCTTAAGACCCCCTCCTTGTCAGGACCGTTATATTGGTAATCGTGAACTTGTAGGGCAATTGCCGTTATCATGGCTGCGTCCTTACCTATAAGTAGCGAGAGCTCTTCTAGGTAAGAAGTTGGGACTATAGCTATTAGCCAGTCAGCCTTTTCAACTGCCTTCCCGCCTTTTATCTTCTTCCTGCCTGGGTACTTCTTTATCAGCTCTTCCCGTTTGTCAACAAGCATTGCCCCGATCAACGCCTTCCAGGCTTGAAAAGCCTTCCCTGCAGCGTTTCTAACAAGTCCCTCTTCTAGGAACTTCTGAGCTAAATTAGCCTCAAACTTGGCCTCCTCTAGCCTTATCTGCTTGTAACTTTTAAGGTCAAACCAAGGCTTCGGAAGTTCCTGCACAGTTATTTTTACGGTTTACGAGTTAAAAATTAGTCACATGTCAGAGGAAAGGGTTTAAACGATCTAAAGTAATGCTATTATAAACACATGGCATACTAAATAATTTACGTGATTGAAACGTACATTAAATCGAAAATAGCAGTAAGGGGTGTCCCCCTATGCGACCGCCGGGATTTGAACCCGGGACCTCCTGCGTGGCAGGCAGGCGTCCTATCCAGGCTAGACTACGGCCGCAATTAAAATTCGCTAAACAGGGAATATATTTTTAACTACCTACTTCGAGGTAACCTACAACTCTTGGCTTTCCCTGCCTTACATTGACGTCTATGACTACAAACCTCCTTGAAGCAGGGACGTCAAATGGTAGCCTAACTGTCGCTTTTTCTCCATCAACCTTAAGCTCAGCCACTGCGGAGATCCCGTTACCTACCATGTGGTACTTCTTCTCCTCTACCTTCGACCAAGGGTACACCTTTATGTTTGCCGTGAACTCCTTAAGAGTCTTAGCCCCAGGTTTAACTAGCGCAAACGAATCCTTTAGCTCTTCCTCCTTTACGTTTCTCAGTGCAAACCCTATTCTAACGCCTACGCCTACTTCTTGCTGATCCTCGTCAAGCACTTGAATGCTCTTGACCTCGACCTCCTTTCCCTGGGGTAGGACTTTTAGTTTGTCGTGGACTTTAACGGGGGTGTATGAAAACCCGGTCACGACCACTCCTACTCCCTTCACTACAAAGACCCTGTCAATATAGACGAAACCTCTGTCCTCTTCCTTTACTTCTACTTCCCCCACTTCTTGGCGTACTTCAAAGACCTCAAGGCTTGTCCCTTTAAAGAGCTTCTTCACGTTTGCCTCTGGCAGAGGGGTAATTAATGCCCCCCTTACCCCAAGGGAGTCGACCAGCAAGGCTAACTCCCCTTCAGTCCACTTCGCCTCTAGGGGAACGTGGATAAACGAATAGGAGGAGAGACTTAGGGCTTCTGCTGCAGTTAGTATCCTCTCTGGGTACTCTGTGGGCACAAGCACTGACCTTATGTAGTCGCCGTTCCTCCTGTAGTATATCCTGATCTTGCCGTCCTCATGTAGTTTTCCGAGCTTTTCCGCCATTTTTCCGGTTTCTTCCTTTTGCGAAGATAATATTGATATTATTCCACCGTAATACAAATAAGCGTCACCGTTATAAGTATTAGTTGAGGAAAGATAGTTATGAGATTAACCATCATAGGCATTCTAGTAATCCTCTCTGGGATGGCGATGGTGATAATAGGCAGTCTCTCCTCTATGCCTACATCTGTGCCACAGACAGCGTCATCTCAGCCCACCGTAGGCGGAGTAGTGCTGATAGGCCCATTCCCCATAATCTTCGGCTACGGCAACTCAGCCCAGATAACGCCCTTGATCGCCCTTGGAGTAGTCTTCACGCTAATAGTCTTGGCTTTCTATCTCATTAATATTTACGTGATGAGAAAGATGGCGGAAAACAGATAACGGCGTTTGCGTAAAAATATTTTTTCCTCGTAGAACCATTTGTATACAGGGTGTTCAGTAATAGGGGTTGATAAAGAAAAGTTGTTAAAAAGAGCCTTGGAGGTAGTCGGCAAGGCAAAGGACAAGGGAGTAACGCTTAGGCTGATAGGAGGGGCAGCCATAGCCTCCATAGCTCCAAGGGGGGCGGAGCTGTTTCCTAGGAGCTACAAGGACGCTGACTATTTCGGTCTCTCGTCCCAGAGAAAGGAGATAATCTCCGTCATGGAGTCCCTAGGCATGGAACAGAACAAGAGGTTTAACGCTCTTCACGGCTCGATTAGGCTAATGTTTTACGACCAAGTCCTAGAGACCACAGTGGACGTGTTCCTGGACGAGTTCATGATGTGTCACAAACTGGTGCTGAAGGACAGGCTCCCAATATACTACCCGACGATACCTCCTTCTGACCTCCTCCTCACTAAGATGCAAATAATAAACCTCACGGAAAACGACAAGAAGGACGTCGCAGCCCTGCTCTACGACTTTGAGGTAGGCGATAAGGACTACGACAAGACCCTTGACTCCAACTACATAGCCGACCTCCTCTCAAACGACTGGGGCTTCTATAAGACCTACACAATAAATCACGACAGGATGCTGGAGTTCTTAAGGGAAAGCCCACACGCAGGGGTGATAGTCCCCAAGTTGCAGAAGCTGAGGGAAAAGATAGAGGCCCATCCAAAGTCGATGAAGTGGAAGATGCGCGCTAAGATAGGGGAGAAGGTAAAGTGGTACGAGGAGCCCGAAGAAGTCAACACCAACTTTAAGGATGCGGGGAGTGGGACTTGAACCCACGCAGGCCTTCGCCAGTAGGGCCTAAGCCTACCCCCTTTGGCCTAGCTCGGGCATCCCCGCACCTTAAAATATTTCTTGTTGCCTAATAAACTCAACGCCTAGGCAAAGGCATCGAGAAAAAACTTTAGTCCTTTACAGTCTCTAACACGGAGACCACATTCCAGATGGAGATCCTAGTATGCGTGGGCATGTTGGGGTCTTGGCTTATCTCCTCTAAGATCCCTATCGCGTTAGCGGCTCTCACGGCGGGGCTTGAGCTTTCGTCCTTTAGGTTCCTTATGGCGTCAGTGGCCGCCCTCCTAATGTTCCTCGGGACACTGGTGTCGTTGACTATTTTCTGAAGGAGTATGATTGCTTGCCTAATCTTTGCCTCGTTATCGTACAATGTGGCCATAACTTCATCACCAGTTATTTTTTTAATTTACTAGGATTTAGGTTTACTTTAGAACTAAAATGAGTAGCGATCATCTTGCAAAGAAGGGGGCCGAGCTATTAAGGCAAGGAGCTACCATGTTGAGCGAATCTTGCCCCATCTGTCACTCACCTCTATTTAGGTTAAAGAACGGAGACGTCGTGTGTCCGCTACACGGCAAGGTATACATTGTGAAGAGCGACGAGGAGGAAAAGAAGGTAAAGAAGGACCTCGTCCTGACTAGCACAGAGGACGAGCTAATAGAGGGGCTAAACCAAATGCTGAAGAAGCTCAAGGAAGATCCAAAGGACTCTGAGGCACTATTACAGGTTATAAGGTACCTAGACGCGATCGAAAGGATTAGGCGTATCCTAGGAACTTCTCAACAGAGTAAATAACTTCCTTGGACACCTCCTCGAGCTCCCTCTCTCCGTTAATTACCTTGAATCCCTCCCTCTTGGCCAGTTCTAGGTATTTTTCCCTTACCTTGTTTAGCAACTTAAGCTTCTCCTCGAAGTTGAATATGTCCTTCTTTTTGCTCAACCTCTTCATAGCAGTTTCCACTTTCACGTCGATCAGGATGGTCATATCGGGCTTTGGAAACTTCGAGTTGACCTCAAATATCCATTCCTCCTCAGCACCCATGGCAGACTGATAGGCTACGGAAGAATAAAAGTACCTGTCCGTAATAACCACTTCAGCGTTCTTCGACCTTATCCAGTCTAGATGTATTGATCTGTCCGCCGCAAACAGTAGTGTAAGCGTGATGGGGTCCTTCCATCCCTGGCTCTCTATTAGTTGGGTTATTTCCTTAGTGAAGGGCTCTTGGGTCAGCAAGGCGTTAATTCCCCTTCCGGCTAAGTAGGAGAAGAGAATCTGCGAAAGGGTAGTCTTTCCAGCTCCGTCTATACCCTCAAAGGCTATGAGTATCATTACGCCTAAATATCTTTTGTGTCCAATTCATTTAAGCCGATATGCCCGTGCCGTCGTTGACTGCCCTTAGCGCTATTAAGTACGCTGCCCTAACGTCCTTGTCCTTGATCCTAGCATATGGGTTTCTGGAGCTAGTCTTGTTCTCGTTTACCTTTCTAACTCCTCCGAACTTCATTGACAACATCTTGTAAACCAGCTCCCCGAGCCTGTTTCCCGTTCCAACGCCTATGTAAAGCTTGTCGTGAGGAACAGATCTAATCATGTCTTCTACGCTTTCCTCCACGTTGTCGATGGTCGTTTGCCTTACGTCTATTAGGTCTCCGTCTCCTAAGGCCACAATTGTTAGCCTATACGAGTTTGTATCTATTCCTATCAGTAGCTCGTTAAACTTCTCCTTACCTTTCGACTCACATATAGCCCTGTTTATGGCCAATCTAACGTGGTCTTCGTCGTTCACGGTTATATCTCCTTCGCTCTCTGATATGCCTATCCAGGAAAGCTTACCCAAGAACTCTTCCTTTTTCCTGATCTCCTTGATCACTATCGAAAATAGTCTGGGGTCCTCTACGCGCAATAGAGGTTTTTTATTACCCACAATTTGAATTTCTTAGTTAGTGGAATATAAGCGTTGTACAATAACAGAGTTCATATTTAAGAACAGTAGCTTTGTCTCAATTTACGGTCCCTCGGGTAGTGGAAAAACTCTTCTCGGCCTCCAAGTTTTGAAGGAATTCGAAAGCTCTGTGTTCATCTCCACGGAGGGCTCTGCATACAAGGGCAGGGTAAGGGGGTCCTTTAAGAACGCTTACTTCGCTGACGCTATGAGTGAGCTAGAGCTCTTGAACGCCATTTTCAAGGCCATTTCCCTCGAACCCAAAGTCGTAGTAGTCGACACTATTAACAAGTTCTTCAGGATGAGCAGGAGGCCGGAATACCTTCTACACCCGTTGATCTTACTTAAAAGGTTCTCCAGGTACGGAAAAGTCCTCCTAATTTGGGAGGTCTCGATGAATAATAAGGTCAGTGGCGAGAAGCTAATGAGGTACTTCTCCGGAGACGTTCTGAGGGTTACGAAGAGCTACGTGATAGGAAATTTAAGGAAATGCAAGTTTAGGATAACAGATGAAGGGGTAGTGGGATGCTTGGAGTGCTAGCGAACCTACTTTTAGGCCTATTGTACTATGTCCCTGCCTTTGTGGCCAACGGGACCGGTCCATTCGTCAAGAGGGGTACTCCTATCGATATGGGCAAAAACTTCTTGGACGGAAGGAGAATACTTGGAGACGGCAAAACCTTCGAGGGACTAATTGTTGCAGTTACCTTTGGGACCACAATTGGCGTAGTAATTTCGAGGTTCTTGGGAGTTGAGTGGATACCGGTGTCCTCGGTGGAGTCCCTATTCGCGATGCTGGGGGACATGGCGGGAGCTTTCGTAAAGAGGAGACTAAACATACCCAGGGGGGGAAGGGCGCTAGGCCTCGACCAGTTGGACTTCGTGTTTGGGGCCACTATAGGGCTACTTCTCCTGGACGTCTCCATTAACCTCTTCCAGTTCCTCTTCGTCGCCGGAGTGGCCTTTGCCATGCACGTCTTCACGAACAACGTCGCCTATCGATTAAAAATAAAAAGCGTGCCGTGGTAAATGTATAACATGGCCAACTCCAAGAGGACTTACTCGCAGATTCTCAATACCTACGTTTTGATCGTGCTGATCATAATTATCATGGTAGCCATAGCTGGGGTTCTGGCAGTCCCTTACTATATTTCACCTATAACTTATTCTAACGGGGGGTCCCCTCAAGCCACGGGTCTCCTCGTCTTAGGTAGTATACTTATAGTTCTGTTGTTGTCTGGGATCTACTTGATAGAGAGGAAGCAAATAGAGATGGGTTCCTTCCTTCTTCTGTTCGCTGTCATTATACTTACAATCCTGGTGTGGAGCCAGTACGGCTACTCGGCGGCGAACAATATAGTTCACAACATATGAGAGGACAAAACTTAAAAACAGCTCGTAAATCTTTAGTTTATGGAAAACCTAAAGATCAAGCTTTCAACTGGAAAAGAAGTTGAGATAAACGACGACGTGGTAGCAGTTCTTAATAAGTACGTAAGGACGCAGATAACCCTTGAGCAGTTGGCAAGGGATCTGGGACTTTCCGGATGGGAAGAGGCTTACGAGCTGATAAAGGAAGTACCTTCTTGGGTAATGTGGACTCCTTTGCCGATGTACAAAAGGTTGAGCTGATTAGACCTTCTTGTAGCACTCCGGTTTAACTTCGTAAATAAGCCCGCTTTTCCTCATGTCTGCGATAATTTTATCGACGTTCTGTTTCTCTATTCCTTCCCTTTCCGCCTCCTTTATCACCTCTCTCACCTTCGCACAACCCTCAGATTGAGCTAGAGTGTCAATTATTTCCAAGATCTTTACCATCTTTTCCCTGGTGCTCTTGGGTTTGCCTATCATTATGGTATCTATGTCAATGGTGCCTGACTCAACGTCAAGCCCTACTTTCTCCAAGAATATCCTCATAATGTTTATTGCCCTCTCAGCGTCCTCCTTTGTGGCCAACTGCTTTAGCCCCATCCTGGCGTAAGCCTCGGTCAGCCTAATGAGCGCCTCTAGCTGTCTTGGCGTTATGAGGATAGGCGAATCGGGGGTATCTGCGCTCTTTTTCCTCATTTCTACGTAGAAGTCCGCCAACAGCTTCTTCGCCTCGTCGTCCAGTTGTGGGTTTACGTACTTCCTGGCAAAGGCTATGTACTTTTTGAGGAAGTCTATGTCTAGGAGAGAGCTCTTCACAGACCTAGTCGAGTGCATGTTCAATATGTGGTTGGCCAACAGCTGGTCTTCTGATCCCGGTTTATCTATTAATATGAAGATTAGGTCAAACCTGGAAAGTATGGTGGGTGGGAGGTCGATGTTTTCCGATACGCCCCTCTCCTGAATGTACCTTCCAAACTTTGGATTGCCTGCTGCGATAATCGTGGCCCTTGCGTTTAGCTTAGCGACTATTCCGGCCTTCGCTATTGATACAGTCTGCTGTTCCATGGCCTCGTGTATTGCGACCCTGTCCTCCTCTCTCATCTTGTCTATTTCGTCAATAACTGCTATACCTCCGTCAGCCAGTACTAACGCTCCTGCCTCTAAGTAGTAGTCCCCCGTGTTCTTCTCCCTTACCACAGCTGCTGTAAGACCGGCCGCCGTGGCCCCCTTTCCTGTGGTGTAGACAGATCTAGGTGCGACCCTAGAGGCAAACTGTAGTAGCTGAGATTTCGCAGTACCGGGATCGCCTATGATGAGCACGTGTATGTCCCCCCTTATCCTAGTCCCGTCCGGCATCAACTTAGGTACTCCGCCGAAGAGCGCTAGCGCTATTGCTTCCTTTATCTCCCAGTGATCGTAAATTGAAGGGGCTATTGATGCTATCACCCTTTCCTTTATCCAAGGATCCCTGGCTATCTCCAGGATCTTTTTCTTGTCCTCCTCTGTTATTTCAACCTCGTCTAGGACTTTCTGAGACACCTCTACGCTTATTACCTTCAAGTATACGTCAAATACAGTCCTACTTCCTCTCTTGACCAAGGTGTCCTGTTTTAGCACGAGTATTCCGGTGAGCCTTACTCTATCGCCCGGCCTAGCTGAGTCAACTAGGTCGTCCTCAAGTATTGCCTCCAGTTGTCTAGGTAACTGTCCTGGAGGTACTTCCTCTGGCCTCTCTTGAACGATAGCCTTTTGCCAGTCTATTAGCCTGGTCTTCTCGGGAATTATTTCAAACTGTCCTACCTTACCACACCTAGGACAAACTGTGGGCATGTTAATGACTTCTCCCATCTCTCCTTCCTCTGGCCACTCGAACTCCTGGTTACACTCGGGATGGACGTGTTTAAACGTGGCCTTATATATCCTTTCCTTGATAGGAGTCTGCTTTGTCAGTATGCCCTCAACTACAATTATCTTGTTTATTTCAGTGCTTCTAATCTTCCTGAGCTCCACGACCCTAGGTACGTTTATTACCCTTACGTGTACTCTCTCCACTTCTAGTGGATAGGTGTTATCTATTTCCTCGAGAATTTTGAATAGCCTGTCCTCAAAGGCGGAGAGGGTCTGTAATGGATTACTTATTAACGCGTTGGCCAGACTCTCGTTAAACGAGAACAAGTCGTTAAAGTCTACGGTTAAGCTCCTCCTTCTGAAGGCAACCATCTCGTTTAGCTGTTCAGCGTATTTGAACTTCCCTGGTGGGTTCTGGAAGTTCTTTAAGAAGTCTTCAAACAAGCTTCCTACGTCAACTTGAGTTTCCAACTATCTCACCGTAGTAATTCTTTATAATCTCGCTCACAGTCTGATATACCAAATATTCTTCTCTGCTCATTCTACTTATAAGGTTTTGTTCATTTATATTCAGGAGGGCTAGCTGTATAATCTTCCTGAGCCTAATGGTCGATAGCTCCTTCATGACCGAATAGTACCTCTTTAGCTTTTCGAGGTCCTCTAGGCTATTTGAGCTCTTTAATTCTCTCTCTAGGAATTTGCTAAGGAGATAGAAGTCCTTGTCCAGCTTGAGGATGGACGCGGGGACGTTGACGTTTTGCTTCTCCTGGAAAAGTAACCTGCCCAAGTCCTCTAGGCCTGGCCTATTCACTTTTGCCTTACCTAACCTCTCGAGCTCTCTGGCCAGCCAAAGGGGTATCTCGTTCTCGCTCCCCTTGTACAAGGAGATCTGGTAAAATCCCAGATCCATTTGTCCACTGTCGTCTAGAACTATTACTTTCTGTTTCTGAGTAAGCGAAAGTCTTTTCAAAGCCCTTAACTTAGTTTTGAACACAGAAAATTAATTATATGGCATGGCTTTAGAGTTATTTTGCTAATGACTTCAAAGGAAGTTAAGCTTGTGATTACTACTGCTCCAAGTAAGGGAAAAAAGTGCGTCTCGGAGGTCTTAAACAGGATTATATTGAAAGATGAAACAGCCAAAGCTGAAGAGGTCGTTCAAAACGTAGTACTGGTTAAGACCTCCTTGCCTTCTTTTGAGGCCTACGGTCTCGTCATATCCGCCCCTCCCTCGTGCGCAAGGAAGATCTTTCCTGTGCTCAGATCCTTTCCTTCTAGCGATGTCAGGGCAATAATTGACGAGATATCTGAGCTCTTGCTTAAGTCAAAGGTTACTAAGTTCTTTGTGAACTGCTACGTAAGGACAAGCGATTTCGACTGTAAAGTCCTAGAGATAGGGATAGGCTTAAGACTTAAGGGAATCGCCGAGGTAGATTACAAGAACCCAGAGAAGGTCGTTCACGTGAACGTAATTAACGGCACGGCGTACGTCTCCCTCATGGGAAAGGATCAGGAAAAAGTTTCGGTTAAGAGTCTGAGTTAAAATAAATAGTAATACCACGAACAATTACGTATAGGCGAAAGTTATGTCTGACCCTATGGATATTATAAGCTCAGAACTTAACGCTCCTTCTGTGTTTAGAGAAAAGGCTGTGCTCTCCCCAGACTACCTACCTAAGAGGCTTCTACATAGGGAGGACAAGATAAGGGAGCTCACAATAGCTTTTAAGGAAGTGATAAGTGACCCAGGGAACACTTCAGTTAGGGCAGTCATCTGGGGGAGGACGGGGACTGGAAAGACAGCCACCGCAAAGTCATTTGGGAAGAGCTTTAAGGAAGTCGTCAATAAGAAGGGAATTAAGGTAGAATACGTTCATATCAACTGTCACAGGCAGAGGACCCTTTACCTCCTTACCCTCGAAGTCGCCAACACGCTAAAGCTCCCCATACCCGTTAGGGGGCTGTCCTCCCAGGAGGTCTTTAAGGTCATCCACGACTACTTGGACAGAAGGAACATGTACGTGATTGTGGCCCTAGACGAGTTTGACTATTTCGTCAACACCTCCTCTCAAGAGGACGTATACTTCTTGGTAAGGCTTTATGACGAGCTGTCTACTGCAGTGAAGAGGATCAGTTACATCTTCATAGTAAGGGACTTGTCGTACATAAACTCCTTAGATAAGAGCGTGAAGGATCACATACTTAGAAACATAATAGAGTTCAAGCCCTATAGCTCTTCGGAGCTTTACGACATAATGCGCGATAGGGTGACAGAGGCTTTTCAGGAGAATGCTGTAATGGCCGAGACCATTAGGTATATAGCTGACGTGAACGGTTTCGACAAAGGAGGTAGTGGGAACGCAAGGCTGTCCATAGAAACCTTGGAGCTAGCGGGCGAAATAGCAGATAGGGAGAAGTCTCCAGTTGTCACGGTAGAACATGCTAAACTTGCTAACTCGAAACTGAACCAAGAGGCTAGCGTTATCCTCGACGAGATAGGCGACCTAGAGCTCCACAACCTCCTCCTCATAAAGGCTGTCATGAACCTCACGAAGAAGTATAGGGACGACGAGTTTCCGATGGGAAAGGTAGAAGAGGAGTACCAGCAGGTGTGCAGGGACCTTGGAGAGAAGCCAAGGAGGCACACTCAAGTCTATGAATACGTGAGGAGGTTGAGGCTAATGGGCGTTCTCAGTACGCGTCAAAGCGGTAGGGGCCTTAGGGGGAGGACAACGTTGATATCTCTCGCTTTTCCGGTCACGCAAGACCTCGAGGATTACGTGAACAAGCAGATTAGGGTGAGGATTAATACAAGAGAAGAATAGGCTTAACTCTAGGGCCTATCAGAGGCTAAAGCTCCTATTAGCCCTCATGAAGTATGGGGAGTTGAGCGTCTCAAAGTTGGCCAAGCTATCTGGAGTTCGATTCTCGATATTGAAAGAGGAACTGGAGTACTTGAAGGGGAAGGAATACATAGAGGTGATGGAAGTTGGGAGAGTTAAGGTCGTTAAACTTAACTATTCTAACCATAAAGTTATAATTCTTAGAAACCTTCTTGAAGAAATTGAGGAAATATGAGCGCTAGGATGGTTGACATATCGCCTAAGGACGTAGTTTTAAGGGAGGCAGTAGCTGAGGGGTATATAAAGCTTAAGCCCAACACTATTGAGAGGATAAGGAAGGGGGAGATAGAGAAGGGCGATGTTATAGCGGTAGCAAAGGTCGCCGGAATCATGGCTGCAAAGAAGACTCCTGAATTGTTACCAATGTGTCACCCAATCCCCCTAGAGTACGTTAACGTTGAGGTAGAGCTAGAGGAAGACAAAGTTAAAGTCAGATCTACAATAAGGGCCCACTATAAGACAGGCGTGGAGATGGAAGCCTTAACTTCAGTCTCAGTTGCTTTGCTCACAGTATGGGATATGACGAAGCAATACGAAAAGGACGAAAACGGGCAATATCCTTCAACGTCTATAGAAGGGATAAAGATAGTGAGCAAGGTTAAGTCCTTCTAGTGTACCTCTTATAGGATCTCTTTGTGCGCTTCTCTTCTGGTTGATCTCCGGTTTCTTCTCTTCTTCCTCTCAAGTTTATGACGTAGTCCCTCTCTCGAGGTGAGAGGTCGAGTTTTTCTCCCATTTTCTCGTCGTAGTATTGCGTAAAGAAGGGATATACGTCATTGAGTATCTTCTGCGTTGATGAATGCATCCTTTTTCCGATTTTTTCCAGAATTGAGTTCATTATTTCCCTTGTTTCTTTCGTTTTGGAGAGAAGTTGTATTGTTTGAGGGAACTGATATTTTACCCATCTGGCTTTCCACCCTGGCTTCCCCTTCCCCTTTTCCGCCAGCGCCACACCGGGGCCCATGAGGTCAAATACGTAGCTTAATAGCCCCCAGTCGGAGAGCTTTGCCCTAGTTAAGAAGATCGAAGCCCTAGAGAGTGCGTCATATGCCCTCCATACGTCCTCCATGTTGCTGTACTGGAGGGGTATGTTTTCCGAGAACCACTTAATGAGTAGGTCGTAATCGACTTGTGAACTAGTCACGGCGTTCTTTGCCTGCCAAGCGTACTTGGCCCAGAAGACGCTCCTCAGTGTCTCGAAGGGGTCAAGCTCGCTTTCCTTCCTTTTGGATATTTCCTCTACTAGTTTTTTCGTTACCTTTTTGTATCCTTCCGCTACCGATTGAAGGATATTTATTGCGTATCTAGCGTCCCCATCACTTAGGTCTATGATTGAGCTAAGCGCTTCATCTTCGCACTCTATTTTTTCGTTTTGACATATTTTAGTTAGTATCCTCTTTAAGGCGTACTTTCCAAGTTTCTTCACTTCTATCATCTTGGCAGAGTTCCTCAGTTCTCTTAGCGAGGGATTCCAAGGGTCGTTAGCGGCCATTATCACGGGGTACTTTGTCTTCTGTATTAGCTCAAGGATAGTAGGTATGGCTCCCGTGTCCTCCTTTGTGTTAATTCCATCAACCTCGTCCAAGAATATGATCTTTCCCCTAGTTCCGAACAAGGAACCACTAGTAGCTGCCCTTTCAGCGATGTTCTTTATTGCAGTTAAGTTTCTGCTGTCACTGGCGTTCATCTCAAGGAGTTCCATTTTGTAATCGCGTGCCAAGGTTAGTGCAAGCGTCGTCTTGCCTGAGCCTGGAGGGCCGTAAAGTAATATTGCCTTTGCCTCAGGTTTTCCCTTTAGCCACGAGTCCATCCACTGTTTTACTTGCTCCTTTACGTCATCCTGGTTCTCGATTTCGTTCAAACTTTTAGGTCTGTACTTTATTGTCCAAGGAACCCTACTCATTGCTATTACCTAGGTACTTGTTGCCGTAAATCGCTATTTTCGCAAGTAGGCTGGATAGTTGTATTTCGTCGTCTGCGCCTTCAATAATTCTAAACTCGACTTCGCCTACGTAGTCCATCAGAAGTACCCTGAGTTCCTCTGGGATCGGGATCTCGTTGGAGGTAAGCTCCCTGTGAACTTGCTTGACTATGTCCTCCCCGGAGAGACCATAGGTCACAATGAGAGACCTCAGCTTTTCCCTAGCGTCTAAGAACTTTCCCTTAAGTGCGAGGTTTAACATGTCCCTTACTTCCTTAGGCTGGGCGAACCCCAATACTTTGTACACCGACTCAACTGTGACCTTACCGTACGACGACGCTGCTTGGAGTATATTGATGGACTTCCTCATGTCCCCCATTGTGATTTCGTAGATCGTCTCAAGGGCCTTTGGGTCGTAGGACACTTTCTCGTTCTTAGCTATGTATTCCAGTCTCACAACTACGTCCTCCTTCTTCAGGGGGTAGAACCTAAATAGGGCTGTCCTCGACTGTATTGGGTCAATTATCTTGCTCAAGTAGTTGCATGCTAGAATGAATCTAGTGGTCTCTGTGTATAGCTCCATAGTTCTCCTGAGCGCTTGTTGAGCATCTGCCGTCATGTTGTCCGCCTCGTCCAGTAGAATTACCTTGAATGGGACGTTAGAAGGTATCATTGTTCTGGCGAACTCCTTTACCTTGTTTCTGATCACGTCTATACCCCTTTCATCACTGGCGTTCAGTTCAAGAAAGAACTGCTCGTAGTTCTCACCGTAGAGGTCGTGCACTAAAGCTAAGGCCGCAGTGGTCTTTCCAGTACCTGGAGGCCCTGCGAAGAGAAGGTGAGGCATGTTCTTCTCTTGGACGAATTTCTTCAACCTATTCACTATATCAGTCTGGTTAACTATGTCGTCAAGTGTCCTAGGTCTGTATTTCTCAGCCCACAAAACCTCCTCGCTAGCTTCTACCATACTAAAATAATGATAGACTAAAAATAAAAAGTGATACTTCCTCACTTCCTCTTGTAAGTTCCCATTATTGAGCCCCTATCTATGACGTGGCCGTTCATCATCTCCTTCAACTTCTCGGCAGTCACGTCGCGCTTTGCGGGAAGTTCTATGTCCAACGCATAGACGTTAAAGTAGTATCTGTGGGGCCCATGGGTTCTCGGGGGACAAGGCCCTCCATACCCCACTTCTCCGAAGTCATTTAGACCTTGAATTCCGAGCTCGGACCTTCTCTTAACCCCATCTGGCAGGGAATTTACCTTCAAGTTATAAATAACCCAGTGATAGAAAGTTCCTCCAGGGGCATCAGGATCCTCTACAATAACAGCGTAAGTCTTGGCATTCTCCACTTTGTCCCATTGGAGAGGAGGTGAAACGTTCTCGCCATCGCACGTGTACTTTGTGGGGATAGGCTCTCCGTTCTTGAAAACCGACTTTACTTCCATGTAGGAATATAATAAAAACGACCTTAAATCTTCTTATTTGGGTAAACTTCTTTCTCTACATGTCCTGTAGTGTCTATCTTGGTGACTATGACCCCGGTTCCGGTATATGAGTCTCTTTTAATCGCGGCTAGAACTGCTCTGGCTGCCAGATCCATAGCCTCGTCACCGCTTATGTTTTCGCTATACCCGTCTTCTAAGACGCCCATTGCTACTGGAGATCCTGATCCAGTAGCTACGTACTTCTCCTCCGTCATGTCGCCGAAATAGTCTAGGTTAAACAGCCGGGGCGCGTTGTCAAAACCGCCTAAAAGGATCTGGACAACGTAAGGAAAATACTTGTTCTGGGAAAGAAGGTTAGCCAAATAAGTTGCTAGCGCTTTTACCGTAGTAGGTCTATTCCCAGCAACGTAGTTGTAGTGGTACAAGTTCTTTAATATATTGTAGATAAATTGAAGGTCTGCAACACTCCCAGCTGTAGTGACCCCTATTTTGTCTGTAACGTAAAGTATTTTCCTTACCATCTTGTTTGCAACAAAGAAACCCGCGCTTGCCCTCCTGTCAGCTGCTAGGACTACCGAGTCCCTTGCCACTACGCCAACAGTTGTGGTGCCCTTGAGAACTTTAATCTTAGTTTCCATGATTACCCGTCTATAATAATTAGTAGAAGATATATGAAACTTTCTTAAAAGGAGTAGACTTCCCTCGGAAAAAGATTAGAACAAACTAATATGAGTTAATTCAAAGTTAGAGGTAAGGGTAAAAAGGTTTCACATGCTATTGTAGTTCCTACCTATATGCTTGAGAATTGATATGACTAGTCCTACTCCTTTTTGTACATCAGGGTCCCTCAATGCGGACAACAATCCCATAAGACCTAGAGGCTTTACCGACTCTGTCTTAATCGCATCGCCTATCTCGTTTACTAACACTGTGTAGTACTTAAAGTTCTCTAAGTTCAGCTTACTTAGGTCTTTCATTATCTGATCCCAGTTGTTTAACAAGTTTAAGGTGAAGTCGTTAACTAGTCCCGAGACTACCTTACCGATGGTCTCTTCGTCCTTTAGAATCCCGGCAATTGGGTCAAGGATTCCAGACCTTTGCAGGTCACTTAGGAGGCCTAGGACTTTCTTGATCGACGCTAAATTGTCGTCGTTGGTTACTACGTCTAATAGCTCTACAAGGCTATTCCATCTTCCTAGCAAGCTAAGGACTTTGTCGTTAACTATAGCTCCCATTATTTTGCTCATGTACTCTTCGTCGTTTAGTAAGCCAAGCAGTGGGTCAACTATGCCCGACTTTCTCAACTGGGATATCATGTTCATTGCGAACTGCATGTTCTCCTTGGTAGTCTCGTTAGAGAGCATGTCCAGTAATTCGACTAAATTGTTCCAATTACTCGCCAGAGCAATAGTCCTGTCGTTAACTATAGCTCCCATTATTTTTCCTAGGTACTCCTCGTCGTCAAGGATTCCGCTTACTACGTCTATGAGGCCTAGCTTGTCTAATTTCTCTAAAAGATTCATAAGGTGGTTTACAGTGAGGATTTTGTCTCCAGTTAGGAGGTTATCCAAAAAACTAACTTCCACTTCCGACGCCGTACTAATCACCAGCTGGCCAGGAACTTCTCTAGGGCCATGTCTCCCTTTGTCCACATGAAGTACTTGGTGAATAGCTCTTTCTTCAAGTGGTTCACAGCAGCAGGCTCCGCCACGGACACGTTTCCGCCGTACCAAGTGTCGTCCTTAACGTTTACCGCGTAGCCCTCCAGTGGGTTATCGGCTACGCATACAATAGTTGGATAATAGCTGTCCACCTTTGTCTGTATGCCCAGCCTGTTTGCCAAGTGCTGTGCTGCTATTCTACCCGTCATCACTGCGAGATAGCCTAGTTTTGGTACGGTAATTGCGTTTGAGTCGCCAACTGCGTATACGTTGTCGTACTTTAATGAGACCATGTTCAGATCAGTTGGGATGAACCCTCCGTCGTCTACTAGGTCTGGAGTGGAGTTCTTTAGGGCAGGGTTACCAGTGTATGGTGGGAGGAGAATGCTAAGGTCAGATTCTAGCTTGTTCCCCTTTTCGTCAACAACCTCATGCTCTCTTATTTCCTTAAGTCTAAAGTTATGAACCAGCTTTATTCCCAGCTGGCCGTAGATAGAAGCTACAGTCTTCCTGGACTGCGGTGATAAGTCAGATAAGTACTCGCCTGGCGAGTACACGGTTATGTGAACCTTGTCCAACATCCCCTTCTTCTTGAAGTACCCGTGCAGCATTAGGGACATTTCAAATACAGGGCCTTCGCATGCTGAGTCAGCGTTAGGCACGAAGTTCTCGGGGACCTTGGGCTTCGGGTTGTGGCCTTGGTAGAAGGGACCCGAGCCGATGGTAATGTTCCCTCCTTTGAAGTCCTTCAGCCTCTCCCTAAGCTTAGTGGCAAATTCTGGCTCACATACGCTGTAGCCGTATTGGTCCCATCCCTTTACAAGTTCTGTAGCCAAGTGAGCTCCGATTCCAACTATCACGTAGTCGTAGTCCTCTTCCTCAGTTGAGCCATCGGGCTTGGTGTATATTACCTTGCTTGACCTAGCATCTATCTTCTGCACTTTACCCTCCTGGAACTTTATGCCTTTCTCCGGCAGAGCTTGGGCAAGGTCTATTTTGAGTTCCTCCACGTCTCTAACTCCTATTGCAACGTGGGGAAGTGCTGGCCTGAAGTACGAGAACCTGCTCTGGTTTATCACTTTAATCTCAGCTGTGCTTCCTATTAACCTCTTTAATGTGTATGCGGTAGTTAGACCTCCAAATCTAGCTCCTAAAACTAACACCTTGGTCATGTCTGATCATAAATAATTCTGCGGACATATTTAAAAAACTTTGTTTCGAAAATTTTTATATAATTTAAGCTTTAAATTACCTTTATTTTTTAAAAAATTATATATTTGCAATCATATTCAGAAACTTTTTAACTGCTAAAATATACATTTCCTTATGGAACTTCTCGAGAACTACGTGGAAGTAGGGGGTGCTAAGATACATTATATAGAGAGGGGAAAAGGCAGGCCCGTTATCTTACACCACGGGGCCAGGTTCAATGCCAGGACGTGGGAAGAGACCGGGACCGTATCCGCAATAGCCGAAGTTGGCTTTAGGGCGATCTCTGTCGACTTTCCAGGGTTTGGTAGGTCGGAAAGAGGGAACTTTAGTAACCTTAGCGAGTTCATAGGGGAATTCGTGAAGGCGTTAGGGCTCGAGAGGCCAATACTTTTAGGGGCCTCTATGGGAGGTGAGGCTGTCCTGGCGTACGCCGTAGATAACCGGGAAAAGGTAGGAGGTCTAATACTAGTTGGAGCGGTAGGAGTCACAAATTACGAAAGTAATCTCTCAAACTTAGACGGATTGCCCGTGCTCTTAATATGGGGTAAAAACGACACAGTATCGCCCAAGAGAAACTACGAGGCCATTCTGGGACACGTTAAGACAGCTCGCCTAGAGATCGTTGGTAGTCAACATGCTTGCTACCTTGATGACCCGAAAGGGTTTAACGAAAAAATTAAGGAATTTCTGAAGGGCTTATGATGGAAGAGGAACTCAAATCTAAACTCCTAGAAGTGCTCAAGGACAAGAGGTACTTAGAGGTACTGAGGCATCTGAAGAAGGCCAACGTGGACTACGGAAAGTCGATAATGCTCAACACTAAGATACCCATAGACCAGGTCGTGGAGATCCTTGATAGGCTGGAGAAGTTGGGCCTCATAGAAAGGGTTCATGGAGCTACCTTAAAGAACACTGAGGCCAAGTTCAAGTTGAGCTCGGAAGTCCATAAGCATCATACATACTACAAGCTGACAAGAGAAGGGGACCATCTACTCAGAAACCTAGACGAGAAGGAACTGATAAACGGATACATAGACCTGGTGAGGGGAGACGACCTAGCTAAAAATATACTTAAGCTAGCAGACGAGCTTAACGCTGATCATGCGTTAACCTACGCTAAGTTAACGCATAAGACTCTTGAGGAAATAATGCCCAAACTAGAGGAGCTCGAAAGAATAGGGCTCATAGAGGAGGCCAAAGCCAAGATAATAAAGTTCGGGGACAGAAAGTCTAAACCAAAGAAGGAGACAAGGACGCACCACAAGTACTACGGCCTATCTAGGATAGGGGAGTTGGTTGTAAGGGAAATGAAAAGGAAAGGACTGTTGGGTAAGTAGCTAAATCCTCTGTTTAAACCTCTCGTATACTTCTCTAATAGCCTTATTCAAATTTATCCCCTTACTTTCGTACTCCGAGAGCACGGTCCTGTTTTCCTTGAGTGTCTCCTCTAGGACGGCCTCTAACTTCCTCCTTAAGTAAAGCTCAATTAGCTTGTGCCTCCTTTCGATTACCCTCTTTTCGAAGAGGCCTCTGCTTTTGACGAACTCCTCGTGTTCCCTAAGCCGTTTAGTCAGTTCCTCTATTCCCATTCCCTTAAGCGCGCTCACCTTAACCACTTGTGGCTTCCATCCATCTCTCCAGAACGTCTCACCGCTCTCTATGGCGAACTTAATGGAGTCGTAGAGTGCCTCGGCCTCTGGTTTGTCGGCTTTGTTGACCACGTAGAAGTCACCTATTTCCATGATCCCCGCCTTAAGGGCTTGGATCTCGTCACCACTTCCCGGTATGGCCAACACTAGAATTGAGTGAACTACCGAAACAACGTCTGTGTCAGTCTGCCCAGAACCTACAGTTTCAAGGATTATCCTGTCGAAACCTAGACCGTCCAAAGCCTCTATTAACATAATTGCCTCCGCCGAGACTCCACCTAGGAACCCCCGTGAAGCTAGGCTCCTTATGAACACGTTTTTGTTCATGGTCTTGTCCTGCATCCTTATTCTGTTTCCCATGAAGGAGCCCTTGGAGAAGGGACTTGAGGGGTCTACCATGACTACCCCAACCTTTAACCCCTCCTTGGTGTAGTGGTCAATCAGAGTCGATATTAAAGTGCTCTTGCCAGCCCCAGGGGATCCCGTGATCCCTATAGTGTACGCTCTTCCAGCCCTAGCGCTCAGCTCTTCTAGGTACTCCATTCCCTCCTCTGAAAAATACTCTATCTTAGTCAAGATCCTTGATATGGAGAGCTCGTCTCCTTCTATTGCCTTTTTGAGGAGCTCACGATTCAACTTTAATACCTCTCTTTCTGGAGGCAACCGACTTTACTTTTTCGACGACTTCCTTTAAGCTGGATCCTGGCAAAAACACCTCGTCCACTCCCATCTCCTTTAGCCTCTCTATATCCTGTGGTGGTATAACTCCTCCCACTACTAGTCCCACGTCGTTTAAGCCGTACTTCTTCATGTATTCAACTACCCTAGGAACAAGCTCCAAGTGAGCCCCGCTCAGGATACTAATACCTATCACGTCCGCGTCTTCTTGTACTGTCGTCTTTACTATCTGCTCTGGCGTTTGTCTAAGACCCGTGTAAACTACTTCCATTCCTGCGTCTTTTAGCGCCCTTGCAATTACCTTTGCTCCCCTATCATGTCCATCCAGTCCAAGCTTGGCCACGATTACCTTAATCCTCTTTTCCATGTCTTCCCATAGAGTATTATTGCTTAAAATGTTTAAACTTTACTTTGATTTTGTCTAATCTCACGAAGAAATATGTTACTGCTAACATACGATAAAGATGCAACTAAACCAGTGGTTGGAATGTCCTTGATAAGTAATAAGACAAACCTCCCTTGGCGGGGTTAAGGTTTTAACATGAAAACGATTTCCTTTTATGGCGCTTCCTTTGGCGAACTAAAGATGAGGAGCCAGATTACTCCCGCAATTCCGGAAGCGTCAAAACCGCAGTTGTGAGGCTCTTCCCTAGTGGGTAAACAGAGGAAATTGAGGAAGTTGGCAGACGCAACAGCAAAGCTGTGGAACGAGACAAACTACGATAGACAACAATCAAGAAAAGAAAGTGGACCTCAATGACGCGTGGAGGAAGTACAAGGAGGTTCTAGGAGTTAACGCTCAAGCTGTTTTCAGAAGAACAACTTGGTCGTCCTTCTTCTCGTCATTAAAACAAAAACCGTCATTCGTGAATCACGGTTATCGGACCCGCCGGGATTCGAACCCGGGACCTCAGGCTCCGCAGGCCTGCGCTCCGTCCTGGCTGAGCTACGGGTCCTTCACAAAACTTATAAAAAGCTTGGCGACAGTAAATATAAAGTGTACGATCCCAAGGAAGTTGTCGCAAATTACGCCCTACAGCAAATTCCCAACAGGAACGTAATAGGTTTGGGTACTGGCAGGACGGTTAGGAAGCTGGTAGAGGCTCTTGCAAGGAACGGCATTCTTGAGAGCAAGACCTTTGTCACGAGTTCCATAGACACCGAACTGTTAGTTTCTTCCTATCGAGGGAAGGTGTTATCACTGTTTAATGGGGTGAAGCCAGAGATATACGTGGACAGCTTTGACGTGGTCTACCCTCAACGCGACTCGTACGTGATGATAAAGGGCGGAGGGGGAGCCCTACTTAGGGAGAAACTGCTATCCTTTTTCTCGGACCATAGAGTGTTCATAGGAGAGTCCTCAAAGCTGAAGACCTCGCCCCCATTCAAGGTCCCAGTAGAAGTGGTACCCGTAAGCGTTAGCTACGTTATGGAGAAGGTGAGGGAAAAATACGATATATCAGTAAGGGAAGGTGAGGGAAAAATAGGGCCGGTCGTTTCAGATAACGGAAACATCATACTTGACTTGGTGTTAACTAGGGCAGAAGACCTTTGTAAGTTAGACGAGGAACTTAAGCGTATACCGGGAGTAGTTGAGACAGGGGTCTTCTGTAGCCACTTGTACGACGAAATAGTACTAGGTAGTCCAGATGGAAGACTCGAGGTCTTTAAAAAAAGCTGAAATCTCGGTCAAGCAAGGAAGGATAGTAAAGCTTGTGTCCTCTGACTCCTATTTCTCAATTTTCGTCTTCTTGGGAAAGGACAAAAGCAAAGACCACATACTGGACGAGGACTCCTGCGACTGCAAGTCCTTCGTGTTCAGAAGGGTATACAGGGGCGACGGTTCCTGCTACCACGTGATGGCCTTGAAAATGGCCATGGAGAGGGAGAGCTACAGAACGTTGAGGGCCACGTCTAAGGAGGTGTTTGAAGTTCTCCTGGAAATTCACGCTTACGGAAAATCATTAAAACTCAGAAAATTACTAGTTAGTCAATGACGATTAATACACTAGAGGTAGTCCTCATAACTACCGTTATAGTCATATTTGCCGGGATAGCGTACGGGATTTTCGCCGAAGTCCTAGTCAGCTCCGGAAAGAAAGAGGTATTAATTAGAAACGAGAAATCTCCTAAGAGGAAGAGGTAAACAGGTATGGGTGGTAAGAGGAAGAAGAGGACTAAGGTAATAAGGCCCAAACCAAAGCTACCTAAGACGTTTGAGTGCCCTAGATGCGGTAGGATATCCATTTCCGTGGAAATAAAGGACGGGTTAGCAAAAATAAGGTGCGGAAGCTGTAACTTGTACGCGGAGGTGGAGGTGCCTCCTGTTTACGACGAGGCTAACGCCTACGGGAAGTTCCTAGACCTCTACTTGGATGGTAAGTTGCAAATAAAAGAGAACCCAGAAGATAATAGTGAAGGGGAAAATGAAACTGAAGGGGAAAGTGAGGAACCACATCAAGCGTCTAATTAATGAAGGCAGAATCCTGCATTTTTCCTTAATAGACCCGGACAAGGTAGACGACTTATCCTCGCTCTACAACGTGAGCAAAGAGCTTTACGAACACGGTACCAGTGCCTTTCTGGTTGGAGGCACGTTAGGCGTCTCAAGCGGTAAACTTGACGCCATCCTTGACCTACTTGACGACTTCCCAATTCCAAAGATAATCTTCCCGAGCAACATAAACTTGATCTCGCAGAAGGCTGACGCGATCCTCTTTATGTCTCTCCTTAACTCGGACGACCTATATTACGTTATAGGTGCCCAAGTGGCTGCTGCTCCCCTTATCAAGAAGCTTGACCTAGAAACTCTACCCACCGCCTACCTAATTGTTGGCCATGGAGGGACTGCAGCGCACGTAGGGAGAGCCAGGGTAATCCCCTACGATAACGTGGATCTTGCTGTTGCCTACTCCCTAGCTGCGCAGTACATGGGTATGGAGTTCGTTTACCTAGAGGCTGGATCTGGAGCCCCCGAGACTGTGAGGCCAGAGATGGTCCAGATTGTGAGGAGGCTCTCCTCAGTGAACGTTATGGTAGGAGGGGGCATTAGGTCTCCGGAAAGGGCGCTGGAACTAGCTAGGGCTGGAGCAAACATAATAGTTACTGGAAACGTAATAGAAAGGGACCCGCACAGAGCGATAAGCATAATAGAAAGCCTGGGAAAAGTTAAAGTAAGGGAATGAAGGATGCCGGCTACAAAGAAAAAGAAGGAGAACATTCCGCTTATGTCTATGGCTGGCCTAGTGAGGTATTACGAAGAGGAACACGAAAAAGTTAAGATTGACCCTAAAGTGGTGATAATAGGCAGCATCGTAGTTATAGGGATAGTCATAGCCCTTTCTAGACTAGTTCCCATTTAAGGAACGGGGCCATGATTTTTGACGTAAAGGAGATTAAGAGGCTTAGGGAAAGCTTGGGCATAACTCAAGCAGAGCTAGCCAAGAGAGTAGGCGTCTCCCAATCCCTTATAGCGAAGATAGAAAACGGGAAGATAGATCCAAAACTTTCAGTCGTAAAGAAAATATTTGACGAGCTTACCACCCTGATGGAGATTAACGAATATGCCGAAAGGGTCATGCACTCCCCTGTAATAGTGGCAACGTTAGACGAGAGCGTAAAGGATATAGTTGGCAAGATGGAAAAGCACGGCATATCCCAAGTACCGGTGGTCAATTCCTCCTTCGAACTGGTCGGGATAATATACGACTACGTTATTCTGAGAAAGTTGGCCGTTAAGAGCCCAAACGACATTTCGGTAAAGGACATCCTGGCCCCCCTACCTCCTCTCCTAGACCCTAAGACGCCAGTCAGGGAGGTCATGAAGCTCCTCACAAAATACTCTGTGGCGCTAGTTGTGGACAAGAAACTAAAACCACTGGGTATAATTACTAGGAGTGATTTAATAGGCTACCTAATTAATAGTAATAGGGGGCCGCAGTAGGGGGTCACGGGTAAAGCTGAGGAAACTCCAGCCTCCTAGCCCAGTGGAGTCCCAATAGGGACAAGGGCAGTCCCCTTGGCCACTGCACAGAAACGACATCCCTGAGGCCGGAGATGAAGATGATTGGACTCCCAGCGCGGCGACGTGCTGGGATACATGAGACCGGTCCCTGGGAATGAAACGGCAGTCCTCCACGGAGCAAGTCGAGGGGGAGATGAGCTTGGGCTCGATTCCCCTCTGGTACGCTAAGTCAAATCCCCCAATTTACAGAAGTTGGGTTATTGCTGCGGCCCCTTCACAACTTCAGCTTCTATTTTCAAGATCTCCTCTTTCCCCTTACCTTTGTACAGTTCCAAGAGATTCCCGTTTAACTCAAGAAAAGTGTGGCCCCACTTTACTTTGTTCATTATTTCGTAAGCCAGCTCCACCTCCCCAACTATGTAAAGTGCTGCAGCCACAGCCTCTATTGACGATAGTTTGAAGGGCTTGGCGTAGTTGATCGGGTTGCCTGCTAAGAGGAACGGCAACCTCCTGGAGAACTTGTTGTTAAACTTCATAAAGAACTCCTCGTCGGACTTATTCCAGGAAGAGTCGATTACAGTAATGCCCCGCCTCTTCACCGTCTCCCTGTCGTCCGCAGACACAGGAATTTGCGACAGTGGGTTTAAAACAATTCCAAATGGTCTGTAAGACTTTCTAGCATATCCAAACTTTATCATCCTTTTCCCTGTACATTTTTTAGGATCATCCTCGTCAAACTCGATAACGTAGATGTTAATTGACATCGTAAAATTCTTATAACTTTATAATTTATTAAACTAGTGGTAGGTAAGTTGGTATCTGCGATAATCCTCATAAATACAGACGCTGGAGGAGAAGAGGAAGTTTTCGAAAAGTTAAAGAGTTACAACGAGGTAACTGAGGCGTACATAGTTTACGGAGTTTACGACATAGTAGCAAAGGTTGAGGCCTCGGATATGGACTACCTCAGGAACTTCGTCAGCTCTACCATAAGGAAACTGCCGAAGGTAAGGTCCACGCTAACTATGATAATAATGGAAGGGAAATCTGTCAAGAAATGAGGTACGTAATAGGAGTAGACGACCACGATTCCCCGATTGGAGGATGTACAACCCATTTTTCTACTTTACTAATAAATTATTTCATTAGTAACGGCATACGCGTAGTTGACTTTCCGTACTTGATAAGGCTTAACCCAAACATTCCTTGGAAGACGAGGGGCAATGCTGCTGTCAAGATCACGGTTGAGTTTGACGGTACTAAGAGGGAGCTAGCAGACCTTGTGTGGGAGAAGTCATTAGAGTACGTTAACGGGTTCTCAAGAGGCCTCGAGTTCAAGAGAAAGCCAGGAGTAGCAGTGCTTGAAGAGGAGAGGTCAGACGAGCTATATCCCATCTACGTAAAGGCGGTATCAGACGTGGTCACCTTGGACCTAGCAAAGAGGGTAGCAGAAAGGTCCGGAGCTGAGGTAAGGGGGTATAGGGGAATTATAGGGTCTTTGGCCTCTATTGGATTTAAGGGTGAAGCGACTTACGAGCTAATAACTTACAGACAGGAGGACTACCTCGACAAGGATAGGGAAGTCGACGAGGAGAGCATAGCGTACTTCGACGAGTTGACGTTTCCCAAGACTTTCGCCAACTACGACTATATAAAGCGTAAACCCCTCATTACACCCCATGGGAAGGACCCGGTGCTCTACGGTATAAGGGGAACTAGCGTAACGCATTTGCTTTTAGGGCTAGAAGTCGTAAAGACTAAGGAACCGATATCCGAAACCATGATATTTAAGTCAAACCAAGGCACGGACGCCCACTTGATTAGGCCAGGGGACAAGTTCTACCAGACTTTTAGGGGGATATGCACAGTCGAGAAATCCGAAGTACGAAGGGGAGGAGACGTCGTAATCTCGTGTGATGAATTGCACGTGATCGTCTACAAGGAAACCGGGGAGTTAAACCTCGCAGCTCAGTTGCTGAAACAGGGAGACCAAGTAGAAATAGTAGGCGCAGTTAAACCCTCCACTGAGCTGGGTAAAGTGATAGAGGCGGAGAAGATAAGGGTAGTGTCGTTAAACGCTTACGAGTACAGAAACCCCAGGTGCTCCGAGTGCGGAGGGCCTTCTGAGTCCTTAGGGAAGGGAAAGGGGTTTAGGTGTAAAAAGTGCGGTTATAAGTTTCACGGAGAGAAGATGAAAGTAGAGATTCCAAGAGGACTTAGCTTGGGCACGTATCAAGCTAGGTACTATAGGCACTTGACCAGGCCCATATTCCTGGAAGTGGGCGAAGGGGAGAAAATTGAGTTCGAGGAAGTGTACAAGAGGCTAAGAGAAATACTGTCTAGTATGAACCCTAAACGAAAACCTTGAGCGCATCTCTGACTTAAACCAACACGATACATAATAATGATAGCTAAGGATTTATTGTCTTTCGTAGCGAAGTTCAAGTAGGGTTCCACGTTTCCGCGCGAAATTCCATTCAGTTGTAGCCACTAGAGCGAGAAGGTTAGGCGCTAAGAAGCCAATAGCTAAAGTAGCCTAGAGCTCCTCCCTATTCCTCCTCTACATGAGGCCCTCTCAGCCCCTCTATGTAGCTCTCAATTATCGAATTTACCTCGTCTGCTGTGTCCTCTTGGCAGTCCACCTTCTCGCCCTTCAGGATGGTCATAAGTACCTCGAAGGCCTTCTCCGCCATTGCTCCTACCTTCCAGTTGTTGAGGTCGTAGAAGAAGTCGCAGTTCTCAGTAATTACCTCGAATATTTCCTTGTCCCTGTTAACTACTGCCTCCTTCACCTCGCCGTTGAGGGAGGAGTTGAGGACTATCTCCCTGAACTTCTCACTTGCCTCAGCGTAAACCTTGCCGTAGGCCTCTGGGTAAGCAGCTGACTCGACCACATGCTCGGCTAGCTCGCTGCCCATGCGATACGTCCCCATCAGGGCGACAACAAGCGCCGTGAGCTTGGCAAGCTTCTTAACTAAATCCAAGTAGTTTTCTGGTAGCTTGAAAAGGCTCTTGATCTCCAGCGCTATCGCCTCGACGAGGTTCACGTTCCACTCGTAAGCGCCGAGATTCCTGGCTACCCTTGAGACGTCAAAGACCATGACTGGGTAGCCATAAGCGTTGCCAGAGGGCGTCTGGAGGTTGGTAAGCAAGCCCACGTAGTATATCAGCCCCCACAGCCCGCCGTTGGCGCACTCGAACCCGTCGCAGGCATTTGTGTTCCGGTTAATTGAAGAGCATTTAGTGTAGATGAAGGCTGGGGCGCCTAGGTCGAACTCATTAGGCGAGAGGACTAGGCCGTTGGAGAAGTTAACCTTTAGCACTTCCGCCAAGTACTTGTAAATCCACGCTAAGGTAGCCACGTCTAAGACCTGGTAAGTGCCTAAAGGCATGATCCGGGGTGGAGAGTCAGATAAGGCAGAAACAAGGCTAAGCTTGAGTTCTATGTTTCTTCCAAACTCTATAAAAGTAAGACCGTTACAGCCATAAACCTTACAACCGCGCGTATAATCATCTACAAGACGAGTAGCTATATCTGAGCCGTAGGTGTAGGCAACAGCGTACCACGGTATTATCGAACCAACTGTAGTGTCCTCTTGGTAGATTGGTGGGTTATACCACACCTCTACGTCCTTTGTCAGCGGATACACAGGTATCACTCCAAGCTTTCCACCTATCGCTTCCAGGTCCATCCCGAACTCCTCTAAGTACTTTGTCAATGAGAGGGACTTAAAGGACTTCCCTCCTTGTACTACCGCGAGTGTGGTCACGCCCTTTACTGCTGGAACCCAGCCTATGTAGAAGTAAACGTTCCTCCCCTCGTAGTTTACCCTCACTAGGATGCCCTGGCCGAAGGCCTTCCTCACGTCTGTGCTGAGGCAGTAGAAGGGCCCACACTGCGTAACAGAGACCCTAGTAGCCCTAAGCGGTAGGGCTATTGCTGAGTAATAGGCAAACCTCTGGTCGCTGGCGCTATACGCAGTGCTTGAGATTCCGTTGGCTGTGCACTTCAGCTCCTCCTCCTGCGCTTGCGAGTCCTTCTGCGTAGAAAGGCTTAACCTAGCGATGTTGGCGTAGAGCGCTGGAGCTAACGTTCCAGCTATTAGGAGTCCCACCGGTATTGCCCCTATTACCTTTTTCCAGAAGGAAGAGGATGGAGAGGGCTCTGGATACTCTCCCTCGTCTATTTCCTCCTCAACAGTTCCGTATATTTCCTCAAGCTCCCTACTCGCCAAGTTCCCACAATCTTAACTAGAATAATGATTTAAAAATGTTTTTATAATATTCTTACATCATGGCGAAATATTGATCTTCAAGTCCACGCGTATTACGTCGTCGTTAGGTGAAGCTTTACGTTATGGTGTTCCTAAACAACAGCCCCTTTCCAAGCTCTGGCTCATGATTCCTGAATATTCTGACATTCCTCCATAAGGACTGTACTTATTCTAGGAGCCTACTTAGGAGGTACCTGGACTACGCCCATGTGTTGCAAGATGACGCTAAAGCTAAGCAAGGTATCGACGTCGAGCTGAGCGGGTATCGCGAGAATCCAGCGGGTAGACTTTTTTAAACCCAAGGTCTGGCAAGCTTCATTCCTTCACCTAGCGAATCTCCTACTTATTAAAGCCTTGGTTATTACTTATACGACAGTCCAAGAGGGCTATAGTCTTTGTAAAGGCATTCCCAGACCTCGAATATCACGTAATCCACTATTATGCACTATGAACAGTAAGGACCACAGCACGGCGTACCTTCTGAATTCATAAAGGATTTACGGAAAACATCTTTCGCTCTCGTACATAAGGGGTTATCTGCCAAAAAGACTTAGCCTGGAGAGGGGGGCCTTGTGTCACTATATTCGCCAAACTAATGGTTCGAGTTCATTTAAAGAACTATACTATAATGGTACTAAGTTGTGGGGAGTTTGGCCCCCATAGTGGACCGGCCGGGATTTGAACCCGGGACCTCGCGGATGCCAACCGCGCACTCTTCCAGGCTGAGCTACCGGCCCACTACGGAAAATGATGTTTAAACTCATAATAAAAACTTTCCCCTAAAATTCCGTGTGTGGACAACAATTTTGTTATTTCGATACAAATTGAATTTCTTTTTATGGAAAAGTATTTTTAGGGTGAGGACGAGTTTATTTTATGAGGATGAGAAAATGAACAGATTTGATTTTCTCGTCCTCACATAAATTATTTCTTCACTTTTAAGGTATATAAATGTTAAGCCAAGATCTCACTCACTATTTATTAGTATTCACGTTAGTTTTCAGACATCTTTTCATAACTTGTCGCTAATTCTATAAAAACTTTCCACTATATAACAGATTATTAGTGAAAAATATTAAGAGTTAAAAAAAAGATATAACGAAAGTATATATAGAGGTGAGAAAATGTCTGAACTACAAAGAGCAATACTAAATCACATACAATCAATAAATCCCGACCATGTTTGTATTATTGGTATAGTAATATGTGATGTAGGGTGATAAAATGAGTGAAAACGGAAATGAAAAAGATCTTTTTTACATTTATGCTACGTTAACATGCAATCTATCTTGTATACATTGTTACGTTCCTTCTTCACCTAATTTGGTTGTTAAAAATGAACTCTCTTTAGATGAGATTAAAAAGTTTATAGATTACGGTAAGAAAATAAAGGTTAAGGGAATTAGATTAACAGGTGGAGAACCACTTTTAAGAAAAGATATTCTAGAAATAATAAATTACGCTATATCCAAGGATATGAGTGTAGAGGTAGAGACTAACGGTCTCTTAATAGATAATAATTTTCTTAAATCAGTGTCGGACCTAAACAAGATATATATTAGTATAAGTTTAGACGGTCCTAAAGAAGTTCATGAGAAGATTAGAGGAATTAACACTTTTGAAAGGACAGTTAACGTTTTACGCCTCTTAAAGCAATATAATGTGAAGAGGACAATAGTAACTACCCTTACAATAATGGACTGGATATACGATGAAGAAAAACTGAATAGTTTTATCAACCTTATTATAGACCTATATCCTAATGTATGGTATATTCACGTATGGGTTAGCCCAGCGGGTAGAGCGAAACTCCTTAAGTCTCCTAAGGTTAAAGAGATTTATGACGCTATAAAATTATTCTATTCGTTAAGAATAAAGTTGGATGGAAAGGTTCCTATAGTTCTGAATGTTCCTCCTGCAGTCATTCCAGAGGAGTTCACGGAGTTCATGTTAAAGGATAATCTATTAAATTTAGGTTGCCACTGGTGGAGAATAGCTGGAATAAGTAGTAATGGTAATGTATCAATATGCCATAGATTCGCGTCATTCCCAGAGATGAGAGCTGGAAATGTGAGAAGGGATGATTTTGACAAGATATTTTCAAATGAGATACTTAACAGAAGGGAAATAAGGCTGAAAGGGATATGTAGTAAATGCTTAATAAAAGAGTATTGCAGGGGATTCTGTAGGGCAGACGCCTACGAATTTTACAGAGACTTTAACGCACCGCATCCCCTATGCCAACTATTTTACGAAAACGGGTTCTTTAACAAGAATTTCATAATTGGGCAAATTTTTCTTTACTTTGTTTAGATTTACAGAACGTTTATATTTATCGGGTGAAAAGAGAATGAATGGCAAACATAGAAGAATTGCATTGCTATACTACATCTATATCTCAGACTATTTGTCCAGCTTCATTAGCATGGTAAGGAATTTAATATTCCCCATTTATGCTTATGAGCTAGGATATTCCCCCTTAATAATCGCATCTTTCTTAGGAATATTCTACTTATTAGTCGCGTTACTATCGTATCCTTCCTTATTCGTGGTTAAGAAGATAGGGGCTAGAAATTCAGTATTATTATGCAACCTAACGGATGCGATATCCCTCCTCCTCTTATCGTTTAACTCCCTGACATTCTTTTATTTATCGTTTGGAATAATTTCTATAGCTCAGATCTTTGCATCTCAATTTACAACTCTAATTGCTCATAACTTTGAGGAGAGCGAACTAAAGGGAATATATTCGAAAAGATATGGCATAGCAGTAGTGGGTTACTTATCCTCTATAGGTCTGTCAGCCATTACGAATTATTTTGGAATAGTCAAATACATATTCTTACCACTAGGGATAATCTATTTGCTAACGGTATTCTTCGTCTTACTATTCAGACCAACTGCATCCGAGGTAAAGAACTTCAAGTTGATACCATCTAAAGAGTCCATTTTAGCAGTGATAGTAGTTCGTTTCATAGGCAGTTTGATAACTGCCTTGACAATATCGCTACTTCAAGTCTTTTACCTAAAAATAGGTTTAAATGGTTTCGATGTTAGTATAGTCTACCTGCTGGAATATGTCGCAAATTTAATATCGTATAGAGTAGTTGATAAGATCAAGGAGGAGTCTTTGATCAAATATTATATCCCGTTGTCTGTCATCTCAAGTATTTTAGTCTCTTTAATATCGTTAAGGATTTACGCAGTAAGTGTATCAATGCTAATTGCATCAGATTTCGTAGGCACAATGGTGGGCCTTGTAGAGTCTGTCCTATCTATCAAGTTATTGAAGAGACTTAACCAGGTTGAAGTTGGTAATGTATTAAAAGAGATGTTTGGAACATTTGGAGGAATGATCGGAGTTGTAATGGAAGGATATCTACTATCGCTTGGACTTTACGCGTTGCCCTTCGTAATAAGAGCTATCATGAGCTTAGTAATTCGAGTTTGGCTCTATGACTACTATAAGAAAATGAAAGTAATTTGACAAGATAAAAAAGCCTCACATTTTAAGAGTGGATAAGATTTTTATATTCTATATTATTCAACTGAAGTAAACTGATTTCTCTGCACTAAGAGAAGTTCCCTTCATCAATTCGGGCTTACATTAGAGGGCTGAGAGACCCAGAGAAACCCCTCTCATAAATCCTATAATGATGAGCCAACTTAGCCATCAAAAATCAACAAGAAAGTGATCACTATAACATCAAGCCTAAGCCCATTATCCAATTTGTGAAGAACAAGGTGAGGCAGTAAAGTCCTCCAACTTGACAAGTAAGAGGTCTAGTGTAATCTAGTCCAAGGAATGAAACCTTAGCTTAGCATTTTAGGGTAGATATAATTTGGGTGAAGAAACAAAACGTATTCTCATCTCATAAAATAATACTCGTCCTCACCTAAAAATTCTTTTGTAATAAAGAAAATTCAATTTGTAACAAAATAATCAGATTATTGTCCACACATAAAATTCCACTTTGAACCGACGGCCCCCTCTATTGCAACTGGAAACTATTCTGGCTATTTTAAACACCAACAACAAAACTCGTTATACAAACTCAATTTCTAATGCTAAATTCAGACTAGAAAGCCTAACTCTCCAGTGGAAACACAGGGGTGTCTCAGCTTTCCTTACGTTCTCCAGTGGAAACAGAGGGGTCATTTACTGGGGAGTTAAATGGTATCCCTTTTAAGCGTTGCCGAGTTAATCAAGATATCAAATGAGTAGTATCATAGACGACGTTTTAAACAATGTGAGGTCTTCTCCGATTTTCAAGAACAGGGAGCTTCTCCTGCCAGACTACGTCCCAAGTGAACTGCCGCATAGAGAGGAGCAGATAAGGCGATTAGCTAGTATCCTGGCCCAGCTCTACCGGGGAGAAAGGCCCAGCAACGTATTCATTTACGGCCTCACGGGTACTGGCAAGACGGCCGTAACAAAGTTCGTGCTGAAAGCCCTTATGGAGAGGCTCAAGAACTTCCTCTACATTTACGTGAACACAAGGCAGAGCGACACGCCCTACAGGATCCTGGCCGACATAATAGAGGGGCTGGGCGAAAAGGTTCCATTTACTGGGATCTCTACGGCGGAGCTCTACCGAAGGATGGTGAAGGCCTTTTCCTCAACCAATACGATCCTCGTCATTGTCTTAGACGAGATAGACGCCATGGTGAAGAAGCACGGGGATGACGTCCTTTACAAGTTGACGAGGATAAACTCTGAGATCGGAAAGAGTAAGGTCTCCATCATAGGGATAACCAACGACGTGAAGTTCATTGACAACCTTGACCCAAGGGTGAGGAGCAGTTTGAGCGAGGAGGAGATAGTCTTCCCGCCCTACAACGCAGAGGAGTTGGAGGACATTCTCATGAGGAGGGCAAAGGCGGCCTTTAGGGAGGGGGTCATCTCAGAATCTATAATAAAGCTTTGTGCAGCCCTAGCTGCGAGGGATCACGGAGACGCTAGGAGGGCTTTGGACCTCCTCAGGGTCGCGGGCGAAATAGCTGAGAGAGAAAGAGCTAAAGTCGTGACAGAGGAACACGTGGAAAAGGCAAGGGTCGAGATAGAGAGGGACAGGGTGTACGAGGTGATCTCCAGTCTGCCCTTTCACTCAAAGCTAGTGTTGTTTGCTATCCTTCAGGGGCTCAAGGAAAAGGACGCAATGACCACAGGAGAGGTCTACGACAGGTACAAAGAGCTTGCACAACAGCTAGGGATGGAGGTGGTCACACAGCGGAGGGTAAGCGACATAATTAACGAGCTTGACATGGTCGGCATAGTTACTGCTAAGGTAGTTAACAGGGGTAGGTATGGAAAGACAAAAGAGATAACCCTCGCAGTAGATAGGGAGATAGCGATCAAGGCGTTGGTGGAGAATGATGAGAGAGTTGCTGGTCTCTGGGGTAGATGACGGGTACTTTCCAACAAGTTATAAGGGGAAAAGGGGAAAGGCCCCCCTGGTCTCTTCCACCTATAGGGGCATGAAACTAGTTGACGTGGACGTAGAGTTCATCACAGTGGACGGAGACGACGGGACGGAGGCCTACGAAAGGCTCAGAAGAGGAGACGTGACCATACTCTTTAGCGTAATTGTGGGCGGGTTCAATTACGTGATACCCAAAGGAAACTACATAGTGTTCTATGCAAGGAAGCCCAACGTACGCGATATAGATAATGCCTTGAGGAGGTACTTCCCAGACAGGAGGGAGAGGATAATGTCTTTTCTGAGCTCCCTCATTCAGATACCCACAAGGAAGGGAAACGTTTACGTGAAGACGGACTTGGACCTATCTTTAGCAAAAGAGATAATCGAGTACTACCAAGTGTTCACCAAGTACCCAGAGCCAATAAGGACTTCGCACGTAATAGGGAGGGGAATAGGTCAGCACATTAGTTTCTCCTGAAGTTTCTTGGACATCTTTATTCTCTCTTCTCTTTCCTTGAAAGAGACTTCGAACAAGAGCTTCTCCTTTTCGTTAGAGGGAGTAAGCTTAGGTATCGGCCTGGGCTTGGCGTTGTCGTCAATTGCGACGAAGGAGAAGGTGGTTGTGGTGACTAACCTCTTCTCGCCAGTATAGTGGTTGATGGCGTAAACCTTTCCGCCCACGTCTAGCGACGTGTTGCCGGTGTACTGGACGAACCCTTGGATTTCCAAGAGGTCCCCTATTTTAACTGGAGATATGAAATCGGCAGATCCCGCAGAGGCAGTGAACGTATTTCCTTTAGTGTAAAGCTTAGCCACTATTGCCAAAGCCTCGTCTAACATGGTGTACATCTTTCCTGCGTACAATATTCCATTGCCGAAGCCGTGCTCTGGGTATATAGTCCTTATGTAACTCCTGTAAAACGTGGCAAACTTAGACGGTTCCTCAGGGTCCATTGCCTTTTTCCTCTCCATCCTCTTCAGCTTCCTCTCCTCTGCCTCAGAGTCCGGCGGAATGATGATGTTCAGCTTCCTTGGCCTGTTGTTCTCGTCAACTGCAACGTAAGTCATGAGGGAGGCTGCTGCTAGTTCCTCCTTGTCCCTCCTTTTAATACAGCCCTTTACCTCTATTTCCACTGAGCTCTTCCAGCTAGCGTTTGCCTTGGCTTCCACCCTAAGTACGTCGCCTAACCTCGCCGGCTTAAAAAGGTAGATGTAGTCCACTGAAGCTAATAAGTAGTTCCCTTGGCTTATGCTGGACATGAGTATACCTGCCGTGTCTATCATCCAGCTCATGTAAATTCCGCCGTGGAGAGAACCAAAGTGGTTAGTATGCCAAGGGAAAACGTTGTAATACGTTTCGGTCTTTATTTGGGTCATCCCTGCTACCTCCTTTTGTCAGTCCCTACTATTTCTCTTAATCTATCATCTCCTTTTATACTTTTTATATAATTGTAAACGCTCTTAGGTACAAGCTTTTCCCAGTCTTCCCCGTTTATCATCATCTTTCTGATAACTGTGGAGTTGTACTTCTCCCTGTAGAACATTGGTGGCTCTACAACCTCTACGTTGGCCTCTTTGAACAACCTAATTACTAGTGGGTTCCTGGCCACCACTACGTCGAACGACGGGACGTAAGTCTTAACGTGGTACGCCCACACGCTGTTCATCATTATGTCGGGCACGGGGATCAAGAAGTACCGGGACGGCTCTATTCCTTCTTCGTCTAGGGCATACCTAATCATTTCTATCCTTTCTCCAGCCGTGAAAGGATTTGAAAGAGTGTGGCTCTCCTGCGAACTCCCTATTAGTACTATAACCTGGTCAGCCCTCTGCAACGTCCACTTGACGACTTCTAAGTGGCCTAAATGGAACGGCTGGAATCTTCCTGGGTATAAAGCTCTACGCAAACCTCGTCACCTGTTTCGGCCCCAGTGAATTGTGAAGCCGAGCCTTTATTAATTCCTATTTCAAGAAACCCGTAGCTGTTGGTGTAGACTAAGAGCTCCCCTGGTCTCCCTTCCCCAAAAGTGTTCACCCTCTTGGCGCTAAACTTCCTGTCCCTTACACTAACACTTTTTACCCCTCTCACTTCTTTCCTTATAGACGTGGCTACGTTGCCGAAGTGGTCAACGTAAACAACCGTACCACACACAAAGTTTCCTCTATCCTCCTGCTTAAACTCGAGCCTTACCAAACTATTGGGGTCGACCTCTTCGCCGAAAGTCGACATGTCAACACCTAGGGAGAGAAAGGCTGAGGCTACAGAGAATATGTCCCTTCCGTGGAAAGTGTGGGACACCTGCTTGGATAAGTAAAGCCTCTTGTTGGATATGGCGACCACTTTCTTAACTCCGTCATCGTAGATCGCCGGGTATAGCACGCCGTTGTCTGGGCCTACGAACAAGTAGTTATTAGTCCTTACTATTAAGGGCTTCCTCGAAGTCCCCACGCCTGGGTCTATCACGACCAAGAAGATTGTGCCCTTCGGGAAGTACCTATACGACGTGAAAAGTAAATACGCCCCTGATATTACGTCAAAGTTCCTGGCGTTAGGCGTTATGTACGTTATTGTGACCTCTGGGTTTATCCTCCTTATTACCGCCTCCATTACTCCGTTGTAGTTATCGGAAATGCCGAAGTCAGTGAGAATTGCTATTTGCCTCAAGTTTCTCCACCAGTAATTCCAAGTATGACCTCCTCTCTTGTTCTGCGACAATGTCGTACTTTGTGGTGAACTCCTTGACGAAGTTTAGGAGCTCGTCCTCGTCTACGTCTATTCCCTCTATTTCCACGAAGTCTCCCAGTCCTTCAACCTTATCGAGACAAATCGTATATTTCCCAACAGAAAACGAATACCTGACCTTGGAAAGTGTGGCCACTGGCCTAAAGCCTAGCCTCTCAAGTATCTTAGTCATAGAGTCCCTATCGCTTATTTTCACCGTTATCTCCTCTCTGGACTTGCTCCTAGTAGAGATCTTTGGACCCTTGTACGTTAGCTCGACGTTTCCATTGATTTCCCTTATCCTCAAAGCCTCGTCAGTCCTCCTGAAGTCCCTATAGCTAGAGTTAAAGTAAACGTCAACTTGTCTTTCCTCTCCCTCAAATTTTATTCCATCTTTCAGAAAATTTTCCTTGAGACTGTCCACGGACGCGTTCTTAAGCTTTAATTTTACCTCTCTCTCTATTACACTTGGCATTATGGGTACCATTGAAGATTACATTTCTAGGTATAAAGACTTATTTAGGTACTCGGTCACTGCTCGGGCTAGGTCTCTCGCTAAAAAGTACGGGTTTCTAGACTACATGGTAGAAAGGTATATTGACATGTTCAGGGAAGAAGCAAATGAGTTCTTGGAATCTTGTAGCTTTCCGCTTAGGAAGTCGATACGGTGCAACACGCTTAAAGTTGAATGTGAAGAGCTAATTGAGAGGCTTGAGGGCAAGGGTTTTGCTCTAGAGAAGGTGGAGTGGCTCAAGTTTGGCTACGTAGTAAAGGCGCAACCCCCTAAGCCATCATTGGGATCCACGCTGGAGTACATGCTTGGGTACTATCACATTCAAGGGTTAGCGTCGATGGTTCCAGCTGAGGTATTGAACCCCAAGGAAGGGGACGTTGTGCTTGACATGGCCTCTTCCCCTGGAGGGAAGACAACTCAGATGTCTCAGCTAATGGGGAACAAGGGATTAATAGTAGCGGTAGAAAGGAAAAAGGCCAGAGTAAGGCCTCTCGTCTCCAACATAAATAGGCTAGGCGCCCTAAACGTTGTGGTGCTTAACATGGACTCTAGAGAGCTAGTTAATTACGACCTTAGGTTCAGCAAGGTTCTCTTGGACGCGCCGTGTACTGGCGAGGGAATAATACCCAGAGACCCTACTAGGAAAACTAAGACCCAGCCTGAGGAGCTGTACAAGTTTAGTGTGGCGCAGTTGGAATTGCTGGACACGGCGTATCGCCTATTGGAGGAGAAGGGGGAACTAGTATATTCCACGTGTAGCATTGCCCCCGAAGAGGACGAGTTTGTAGTTAATTACGCAGTAGAAGAACTGGGAATGGAAGTAATTCCAATAGAGGGATATCCAGCGTCCGAGGGAATTACCAGCTTCAACGGAGTTGATTTCTCGAGAAAGGTGGAGAACTGTATTAGGTTCTATCCCCACCAACACAAGACCGAGGGGTTCTTCGTTTGCCGTCTGAGGAAAAGGTAGTTAGATTCAAGGTCATAGGAAGGCATGAAGTTAAGGTCTACTTAGACGATATAGCCTCCAAGTATAACTGTAGTTTTCCATGCGGAATGTTTGACGATTACGCCGTGGTGGAGGCTGAGGGAGGGAACTTCTCTCAAATATTTATCACGTCTAAGTCAACGCTCCTCCCAGTACTACTAGAGAAGGGATTGAATGTAGAATTTGTTGGAGTGTCAATCATGAAGGTCAAGGGAGGTAGGGTATATCCCCAGCTTAACATGGGCGATATCATGGTTAAGTACTGTAAGAACAAGGTGCTTCTGCCAGACCCCTTGGTTCAGAAATTGCTTTATGGAAGGGAAATAACTGTAAGGGAAAGGTTTCATTTCACAGATGGCCTCCTCGTTTCCACTAGAGGGGAATTTTTGGGCTTTGTTAAGCTGGATAGAACCAAGAACGGAACTAGGATAATACCGGAAAAAGAGATAGGATGGTATTTAAGGAGCGGTGGATAAAATATAAAAATAGGAAAGCCAAAGGATTAAGTTTAGATGGTGGAAAAAGTGGCAGATCAATTAGAAGAGAAGAAGAAGGTGAAAAGCATCAGTGACCTGCCTGGGGTAGGGCAAGCTATACTCAACAAGCTCATGGACTCCGGATACACTAACTTGGAGTCAATTGCTGTTGCTTCGCCGCAAGATCTGAGCACTGCCGTAGGTATACCGTTAACAACTGCCCAGAAGTTGATAAAGGAAGCTAGAGAAGCACTAGATATAAGGTTTAAGACTGCCCTAGAAGTAAAGAAGGAGAGGGCAAGCGTAAAGAAAATAACTACGAGTAGTCAAGCGCTCGACGGTTTACTTGGTGGAGGAATAGAGACAAGGACAATGACAGAGTTCTTTGGCGAGTTTGGCTCCGGTAAGACCCAAATATGTCACCAAATCTCGGTAAACGTTCAGTTACCGCTAGAGAAAGGAGGGCTGGCGGGTAAGGCAGTTTATATAGACACTGAGGGAACTTTCAGGTGGGAAAGGATAGAGGCTATGGCGAAGGCGCAAGGGCTAGATCCTGATACTGTCATGAATAACATCTACTATATGAGGGCAATAAACACTGACCACCAGATGGCCATAGTGGACGACCTCCAGGAGCTCATAAGCAAGGATCCCGCCATCAAGCTTGTAATAGTCGACTCCGTCACTTCCCATTTTAGGGCGGAGTATGCAGGAAGGGAAAACTTGGCTGTAAGGCAACAGAAGCTAAATAAGCACTTACACCAATTAACTAGGCTTGCGGAAGTTTACGACCTTGCAGTAGTTGTCACTAACCAAGTTATGGCTAAGCCAGACATGTTTTACGGAGATCCTACCGTTGCAGTCGGAGGCCATACCTTATATCATACTCCTGGTATAAGGATTCAAGTTAAGAAGAGCAGGGGGAACAGGAGGATTGCAAGAGTGGTAGACGCACCTCACCTGCCTGAAGGAGAAGTGGTATTCGCGATAACTGAGGAGGGCATTAGGGATGCCGAGGACTAAAGCTATTTTAGTTTCTTGCTAGAATATCCCCTATGAAAGTCCTGTGGGCTCCATGGAGGGCCACTTACGTATCTAATGCGTCCAAAAACAAGCAAGGATCTTGCTTGTTCTGCGACGTTATAAAGGAGGGAAACGACAAGGAAAACCTAGTGGTTTACAGGGGAGAAAAAGCCTACGTTATTTTGAACAAGTTTCCCTACAACCCAGCTCACGTAATGGTTGTGCCCTATAGACACGTTTCCTCAATAGAGTTATTGGAAGAAGACGAGTATCGGGATCTTTTCAAACTAGTTAAGAAGTCCGTCCTAGTGTTAAAGAAGGTATACGGTCCAGAAGGTTTCAACATAGGCATGAATATAGGCAGGACGGCTGGGGCTGGAATAGAGTCGCACATTCACGTCCATGTGGTTCCTAGGTGGAACGGCGACGCCAACTTCATGCCCGTAATATCCAATACTAAGGTAATTTCAGAGATGTTGGAGACTACATACGAAAAACTCGCCAAAGCGTTTAAGGAAACTTAAGGGTCTCCCTAATGAATCTGCAACAGTATCAAGAAAGGATCCTTAAGATTAGGGAAACGATAGCCCGCTATATACACGAGACCCCCCTTGACTACTCCACGACGTTTTCCAGGATGAGCGGTGCTGAAGTATACCTAAAGATGGAGAACTTACAAAAGACAGGGTCGTTCAAGGTAAGAGGGGCTTTCAGCAAGCTAATATCACTATCTGATGAAGAGAAAAAGAGGGGAGTTATAGCAGTATCAGCGGGCAACCACGCACAGGGAGTCGCCTATGCTTCCAGTATGCTAGGTATAAAAGCTACTGTGGTGATGCCCGAGATAGCTCCAGTTTCTAAGTATCTGGCGACAAGGAACTACGGGGCGAACGTTATTCTCTATGGTAGGTATATTCACGAAAGCATGGAGAAGGCTCAAGAAATTATAAGGGATACCAGAGCAACTTTGGTTCACCCATATGACGACATAAACGTCATCCTGGGACAGGGTACGCTAGGAGTTGAGCTGTACGGGCTGAGGCCAGATTACGTCATTGTTCCAATAGGTGGAGGGGGTCTTATATCTGGGATAAGCTTGGCGTTAAAGGCAAAGTACAAGGACGTTAAGATAATAGGAGTGCAGTCTGTGGCCTCCCCATCGTTAAAGATATCCAAGGACCTCTCTAGACTAGTAGAAATAGAGCCCTCCTTTTCTATAGCTGACGGCATATTAGTGAAGTCGCCCTCTAAGCTTACGTTTGAGTTCATATCAGAGCTTGTGGACGACATAGTGCTTGTGGACGATGAGGAGATATCGAACGCGATAGTCCTTCTCCTCGAGAGAAATAAGACGTTGGTTGAAGGAGCAGGAGCCTCTAGCTTGGCGGCGCTCTTGTCTGGAAAGGTAAAAGTTCCCAGCGGGAGGAAGGTAGTCCCCATACTAAGCGGCGGCAACATCGACCTATCTCTAATGACTCAAATAGTGGACAAGATGCTATACAAGACCAAGAGGATAGTGAAGATAAGGGTCATAGTACCAGACAAGCCAGGGTACTTAAACAAAGTTCTCACTTACGTGACTAAGATAAGGGGAAACATTAGGGACGTAGTACACGATAGGATCAGTAGCGACGTTCCGACCGGCTACACGAAGATTTACGTGATGTTCGAGGTAGCTAGCACCGAAGACTTAAGCGTATTAATATATGGACTAGCTAAGGAAGGGATAGAGGCTAAGGTGATAGAGTGATAAATAAGAAGACAAACCCCGCCAGGCGGGGTAAGGTTTTAACATGAAAAACAATTTCCTTTTATGACGCTTCCCCAAAGAAGAGCAATAAGACAATAAAGAACTCTCTCGTCGTCCACGGCGAAAGAGAAGGTGAGAGGCTAAAGTTCTGTAGTAGTGAAGAAGCCTACGGTAAAGCCTAGTGAGTACCCTTTCCCTCAACACCTCTTCCCTAGCGTTTAATTCATCAACCTTCTCAGCCTCGCTCTTCAACTTGTCAAGCTCAGCGATCCTCTCCTGAAAATAGAAGTAATCGCTCTTAACGAGAGAACCACGGTAAAATAGAGCAGTACCGTCGTTAATAATAACAGTAGCCAACGTGTTTACGCCAAGGTCAATTGACGCAACCTTTTCGCCTTTAGGCTTTTCAACTTGAATCTTCACCAAGACTTTGTGGTCTTTGGCGTCTCCACGGTTTACTTGGGCTATCCTTACTTCATTCCTAGGATAAGGGTAACAAGCTCACTTCAAATTTGGTCTTATCGCAAGTTGGCGCAATAGCGAACAAACTCCACGAGCACGGCGTAAAGACGTACCTAGTGATTGAGTACAATACCTCGCGTTTCTGCGCTTTCCATAACGTTAAGGTTGGCAGAAATCCAAGGGGTGTCGATAGCTGTCCTTTTGGTCGTAAACTTCACAGCGACGTTAGCGGAGCGTTAAACATTGTGAAACTTGGAGTTAAGAAGATTGTCAACGCTTTGGCTCTTTCCTTTCTCTTCACATCACGGGGTATCTCTCTTAAAGGGGAGTAACGCTCAAGACCTATGCAGAACCCTCGCAGGGCGGGGAGGAGGTCAGTTTTAGCATTTTCTTGAGGCACTGGAAGGGCTACACATGAAATGCCCTTTATAGATATAATACCAATAAACCGAGAACAGCTGAAAAGTAAAACTAGACAAAAAACTCGATTTACTTCGACTTCCCAGTGACCTCAGCTATTCTCTTCACGAGTTCGTCTAGCTCGTCCTTAGCTTGACCGGGGTCAACAATAGCCGCTGCTGCTGCGCCCACTTGTAGCCCGCACGCTTCTCCAATCTCCTTCTTAGAGGGGACGTATATGTACGGTACCTTTTTCTCGTCGCAGAGGGCGGGTAGGTGGGCAACTATCTCTTCTGGTTGTACGTCCTCGGCTATTATAACTAGCTTTGCTTGACCCCTTTCTACTGCCTTAGTTGTCTCGTTTGTGCCCTTCTTTATCTTCCCAGTTTCCTTAGCTTTTTTCAAAACCTCCAGCGCCTTACTAGCTAAGTCTTGTGGAACTTCAAATTTTACATAAGACGGCTTGGACATGCGCGTTCATCCTCCTCTTATTCGTCACGCAACTAGAGATATGATGGGCGGAATTAAAAAGTTAATCATGTGCGAATATTGTCACAACTCCTTCCCTCGAATTGGCGTCTACCCTAACGAAACCGTACCTTATAAACTGGACCACTTCGCCCTCCTTTAAGTCACCTATCGCCCTTTCTCCCTTACCATTCTCCTCCTGTAAGTCACCCTGAGGGTCTGCCTTTATGACCTTGACGTCAACTGCGTCGCTTGACTTCACCCACTGGACTATCTTAGCGTTGAGCTTCTTCGCGTCGTCAATGCCCTTGCTGATGAAGGCCAGAGCGTCCCCCCTCACCTCTACGTTGCAGAGCTCCAAGAGCCTCAGCTTCGTCCCCTCAGTGGCGTCCTCCTTGTTTAGGAGTACCTTGTCTCCTGGCTTCGCGTGTATCTCCCTGTACTCATTAGAGTTGGGTCTTATAGGTATCCTAGCTATAATCTCCTCTGGTATCTCCAGCTCAAACTCCTTGTAGTCTTTGACGAACATAAGCCTCTTGGCAACTTGGTCTAGCTTCTTCCTGTTAATTGCGGCCAAGTTGTCGAAGCTAATTGTCGCATCGGAGCCCTTCACACCTACCTCAAGGATTACCTCGATTACGGTTTCTGGTAGGATACCCCTCCTCCTGAGTCCCGCCAGCGTAGGTAGCCTGGGGTCGTCCCTGTCTGTGCCCTTCTCGAGCATCCCCCTTATCTTAGACTTGCTCATCATAAAGCCCTCTAACTTAAGCCTGCCAAACAAGGTGACCTCAGGCACCTCCCAGCCCATGTAGTTGAATATCCACCTCTGCTTCTCGCCGTTGGCCATGTGCTCCTTTGCCCTAAGTATGTGGGTCACGTCGAAGTCATGGTCGTCAACAGCGGAGGCAAAGTTGTACGTAGGCCATATGAAGTACTTCGAGCCGACTAGTGGGTGCGGGTTCTTCTCGGTGTCGACGATCCTAAGCATCACCCAGTCCACCTTTGACGGGTCAGGGTCGTCAAGCCTAGTCTTAACCCTAACCACGGCCTCGCCTTCCTTGAAGTGACCGGACAGCATTTTGTCCCAGAGTTCCAGGTTGTCCTCCGGCGACTTTTCCCTGTTTGGACAAGGCCTCTTTGCCTCCCTCATCTTCTTGAACTCCTCCTCGCTACACAAGTCCACGTACGCGTTGCCCTTGGATATGAGCTCCTTTGCCACCTCGTAATACCTCTCCAACCTACTGGAGGCCGAGAACTCAACCTTCCAACTGAACCCCAGCCACCTTAAGTCCTCCCTTATCCAGTCGTAAGCCTCTTTAATTGGCCTCTTGACCTTTGGGTCAGTGTCGTCGAACCTGAGGATGAAGTCCCCTTTATATATCCTCGCGTACTCGTGGGACAGGACAGCTGCCCTAGCGTTGCCCAAGTGAAGTGGGCCGTCGGGATTAGGGGCAAACCTAGTCACCACCCTCCCTTTAACGTTTGGCAGAGGGGGAAGGGTCTTCTTTTCCTCCTCCTTCTTCTCCTCCAATATCTCCGGGTACTTTTCCCTCAGCTCCTTGAGCTGTTCCTCCAACGTCATCGAGTTTACCTTCCCTATTACCTTCTCTACTTCCTTTACCAGTTGCTTGGCGTTGGACTTGAGCTCGGGCCTTTCGCCCAAAACCTTGCTGACCACTGGGCCTACCTGCGCCTTACCGTCGTGCTTAACCGCGTTGGCGAGGGCGTGTTTGTATATGAGCTCCTCTAGTTCCATGTCCCATCATCCAGGAGAGAGCTAATGAATTCTTTTACGCCTTTCCCGCTCTTAAGGTTAAGCACAATGTCCGCGTTTTCCTTAAGTTTCTCGTCAGCGTTGCCCACAGCCACCCTTAGTCCCACTTCCTGGAACATCTCTAAGTCGGTCATGGAGTCGCCTATGGCAGCTACCTCTTCTCGTCTTACTCCGTGGAGCTCTATGAGTTTCCTCACTCCCACCCCTTTACCTGCTGGCTTCATGGCAACGTGGACGGCATACCCACTGCTGTTAACGTAAACTCCCCTCTTCTCTGCCCACTTCAGCATCTCTTCGTTTAGGGTAGCTGGGGTGAAGCCGAAGTCGCAACACCTAAACTCGTTCTGCCAGCTGTCCTTGAGCTTGAATCTTTGCCTAAATTCCTCAAGGATTTCCCTGTCCATCCTCTTGCACACCTCCAACCTCTCTTTTCCGTAAAACACCACGCACCCGTTCTCGGCGACTAGTCCCCCGTTCAACCCCAAGTAGTTGTGCAGCCCCCTTAAGACGGGGTAGGAGTTTCCACTCACTAGGGCCACCCTTATCCCAGCAGTCTGGGCCCTCCTAATGGCATCTATTGCCTCTAGGTCCACCTTGTAAACTCCCCTTTCCTCAGTTAAGGTACCGTCTAGGTCCGTTAAGATCAGCTTTATCAACTCAGCACTTCCCTCGCCTTCCTGGAGTACTCGTAGTCCACGTATACCTTTTTCATCACTATGTACTCTGGGATGTCGTGGAGGAGGGTGGACGTGTAGTCCTTGAGTCTCCTCTCCTTGTTCTTTGAGATTATCCTTATCTTGCTCTTGTCTATGATGGAGATCTTTTCCTCGAAGGCGTATATGGACTCTTGGGGTATCCCTATCCTCTGGAGCTGGTCTACTATGTCGTTTATGTAGCTGGACTCGCCCTTGTACGCGACCTCCTCGTACACAACCTTTGGCCCCTTCCTGTCCAAGAAGTTCCTTATCTTCGTCATTACCGCTTGAGGCGCAGTTGAACTGCCAAGGCACTCGTACATACTGCTGTAAACCCACTCGTCGTCCCAGTAGGCTATTAGACCGTTGTCCACCATTTCCCTTATGTAAGAGGGGTCCTTAAGCTCAGGCTTACAGTACTCCACCACGTTAGAGTATATGTTCCTCAGGAACAGCTCGTACCCCAATATGGTCTTGTGATAGTAAACTGCTTGGTACATGTGCAACCTCGATATGTAGAAGTTCTCTAGGCTAATTATTCCCTTGTCCAGCACTTCTATGCCGTCCTCCCTATAGGTAATTGTGTCCAGCAACCTCTCTAGGTCTATGTTGCCCAACTGGACTCCGGTGTGCCTAGAGTCCCTCACTAGGTAGTCCAGCCTGTCTACGTCTACCTCGCTGTCTATTATGGAGGAGAGAATGGAATTACCAGCGTATATGTCCAGTATCCTTCGCGGGTCGTATCCATGGTCGCTAATAACGTCCCTTAGGTCTGACATAAGTATCGCGTACTCCCTTAAGTCCTTGTTGCCGAATTCCTTTGGCAGGTAATAGCCCTCGATCGAGTGACTGAAGGGAAACTGCCCTATGTCGTGGAGAAGGGCGGCGAGCCTCAAGTACTCGTATTCCTTATCGCTCATGTAACTGGCCCTAAGTAGCCTTTGTCCCAGTTTGTCAGCCAAATAGTACGTGCCTAACGAGTGGCTAAACCTAGAGTGGGTGGCCCCAGGGTACACGATGAAGGCCAAGCTGGTCTGTTTGACCCTCCTAAGGCGTTGGAAAACTGGCGAGTCAACTATTCCAATTTCAACGTCCCCGAGCTCCACGTAGCCGTGGATTTCGTCGTATATCTTTTTCATCTTGAGAAAAAGTATCAAAAAAAGAAGTATAAATGTCCATCTCGGCTTGGCAGGGCTGCGGGCCCTTGCGGATCCCACCGCCCTACCAACGTAGGGGACTTAACTTCCGGGTTCGAGATGAGTCCGGGTGTTGCCCCCCTACTATGGCCGAGTGGACAATCTACTATACGACAAATTGGTATAAAAAATTATTTCTTCTGATTCTGCGTAGTATTCTCGGCGTAAATCCCGGCTATGTAAAGCTGGCCCCCGTCCTTGGGGCACTGTCCCACGATCTTTGGCACGAAGTCCCCCTGCTGAAAGTCCCTCACTATCTTGTAATCGCAAGTCATGCACCTTATCTCGGTCTTAATCTTAAGTTGCTCCTTTGAAGATTCGAACCCCATTGCCATTTTCTGTCACTGGGCGATTCCCGCTGTGTTCCCAACTCCTACTAGTACCACGGTGTCCCCTGGCTTAGTCCTCTCCAGTATTAAGTTCTTGACGTAGTCCATTACCTTGTCCGCCGCCTCGTACACTTCCTTTCTCATCTCAGTTATTGCCTCTTCCATGCTCATCTTAACTATGACCGCGTCTATTGGTATGTTGTACTTTACAGCTACCCTTTCTATGGCGATCTTCTCTGGGCCAGGATCGCCCATCGCCACTCCCATGCCTTCTGCTATTGACCCAGTCTCCTCTCCCTCTAACTTTAGGGCGGCGTCAACGGTTATTATCCTCGTCACTCTGCCTTCCTCTTTCTCAATCACGTTTTGGACTGCCTCTCCTGGAGTACCCACGGTCGCCATGGGGCCCTCGGCCTTTACAACTATAAGCCTCCTCTGCTCGAATTCCACTATCCCAGCAATAGTGTCCTGGCTGACTGTCCACTTGTGACTTGCCTTCATCAAGAACCTCGACGCCACCAAGGGGCCCAAGCCGTCTCCTACAGGTATCCCCTGGAGGAACACCTTCTGTGCCTTGTCGTAGGCCTCAGCCAGCTTCACGTATATTGGAGTCACCATCTGTAACTGGTACATTATCATTATGCTGTTTAGCTTCTTCGCCATCAACAAGTAGTGCCTTATTATCTTGTATATCTGGTTTAAAGCCATTGTAACCTCGGCGGATATCTCTATCTGGCTCCTGCTCACGGGGTCTATGTTGGGGTTAAGCCTAGTTATCATCTCCCTCACGGTGTTCTCGTTGCTTCTCATGAGGAGCTTCATCCTAGATATTATGTCGGTGGGCTCTATGCTCACGGGGTCTATCACGAACCTCTCTATTACCCTGTTAAGGAAGGCCTTTGGGTCGGGTATTCCCTTGTCCTTTAACAGCTTCTCGCTAACGCTCTTGGAGTCCTTTAGGTAGTTTTCTATCATAGACAGCTTCTGCTCCACGTCCCTGCTGATGAACCACAGCTGAGACCTTTGTTGGAACCCGGGGAAAAAGGCCAAGACAAAAGACCCCAGGAACAATATATATATTATGAAATACAGTAGATTCGCTCCGAGACTGTTGGAACTGCTCGAGGATTGGGCTAGGGCTATTATGCCAAGTATATCTAAACCCATGCTACTCCTTCAATATAGTACCGATTTCCTCCAAATTAAACTTTTATCCAAACGCCCTTACTTCACGCTAAAATATATGTACCTTAAAAACGTATTTAAGGTAATTGGCTCATTGAGTCACCACAATGGTCTGATCCTTTCCCACGTAAACTGTGTGCTCAAATTGGCTGACTATTCCCTTCTTAACCTCAACTAGAACGGGGTAGGAGATCAAGGCCTTCTTCCTCACAAGGGCCCTTAAGGTGCTTTCCACCTCCTCTTTGCTCCCCATGTCTGACAACCACCTCTCAGAGAAGGGCAAGGTATTAAACCTCTCCCTAATGGCCTCCAAGTACTTAGCCTCGAGTTCGCTGAGACCCTTCACGGAGGGGTTCCTCAGGGAGAAGATGGTCTCCGCCTTTCCGTCAACTACCATTCCCCCTCCATCTGTGGCGAAGGGCTCAATGGCGTATACGTTGTCGCTCACTATATTGCCCACGTTTCTCTCGTAGACGTTTGGAACAAAGACCCCCGCATGGAGCTCGTATTTCTTTATTAGATGGCCCCCTAGATTCCTTATGGGCTTATAGCCATTCATCTTTATTACCCTCTCTATGACTTTCCCAATTTCGCCTAACGCAGTCCCTGGTTTAAAGTTCTGGATAGCAGCGTTGAGAGCGTCCCTTGCTGCCCCGAGTAATCCGGTGTACCTGTCGTTAAAGCTCACGGTCACAGCCGTGTCGGTTATTATACCCTCTATATGGGCGCCTATGTCCAACTTCACCACCGCTCCCTCCGGTATCACCTTCTCGTCGCCTATAACCGGGCTGTAGTGGGCAGCCTCCTCGTTTATGGACAAGTTGCAGGGGAAGGCGGGCCTGGCCCCCATTTCAATAATAGCCTTTTCCACTGCCTCGCAGACATCAATGACCTTTGCCCCGGGCTTTATGAGCTTTGCCCCAAGATCCCTGGCCTCCGCGGCGATCTTCCCAGCCTTTAGAAGAATCCTCAGCTCGTCTTCAGTCATAAGAGGCAATGGTTAGTGGAAATTTTTATTTTTACTTACTAACAAATTACCCATGCCTCAGTTAAGGTGGTTAGGTCACGCGGCAATCGAGCTAAACGTGGCCGAGAAAAAGGTAATAATAGACCCATTCATAAAGGACAACCCTTCAGCTCCAGTGAAGGTGGACTACGCGTACGACGCTGACGTTCTCGTAGTTACCCACGATCACTACGACCACTTGGGAGACGCGGTAGAGATAATGAAGAACTCCGCTAGACCGCTCTTGGTAGCCACGTACGACCTAGAGCTCTACCTAAACGAGGAACACAAGGTACCGTGGGAGAGGATGGTTCCGATAAACGTTGGGGGATACGTCGACCTAGGAGGAGTAAAGGTAGCCATCACCCAAGCAGTACACTCGAGCAGGTACAGCGATCCAACCGGAGTGGTGGTCAGCGGAGGAGGAGTGACAGTGTACCACGCTGGGGACACTGGCCTATTTGAGGGAATGAAGGTAATAGGCGACGTGTTCTCCCCCGACTACGTGCTCCTGCCTATAGGCGGTAGATTCACCATGGACCCAGCTCAGGCTTCCATCGCAGTGGAGATGCTGAGGCCCAAAAAAGCTGCCATACCCATCCACTACAACACGTGGGACCTCATAAAGGTAGACCCAAGGGAGTTTGAGGAACTGGTCAGAAAGAGGGGCTTTAAGGCGATACTGCTTTCGCCTGGACAAAGCCTAGAGCTGTGAAAGGGAGTCGTTTACGATGCTAAGCGAGCTGGAGTTAAGGGTCCTATCTTTTATAAAGGACAAAGGTGTAACCTCCTCTACCGAGATTTCAGCAAGCCTTGGATTGCCCAAGAGCTCGGTCTTCAGCGTGGTCTACCACCTCGCCTCAGAAGGCTACGTAAGGGTAGTGAACACGAAGAAGGAGAGAAAGCTAGTGCTCACGGAAGAGGGGGAGACGAGGCTAAAGGAGGGTTTCCCAGAGGAAAACTTGCTAAGGATGCTATCTAGGGGCCCAGTGAAGGTACAAGAGGCAAAGGACGCGTTAGGGAAGGACTTTGAGATAGCCATGAGCTGGGCCAAGAAGAGGGGCTTAATTAACGTACAAAGGGGTGAAATCGCTTCCCTAGTGCAGACCTACGTGGCCCCGGAAAGGGAACTCCTGGAAAAGGTTAAGAGGGGAGAGAGGCTTGGAGATAACGAGGTTACACTGCTTAAGGGTAGGAACCTGGTAGAGGAAAAGGAAGAGACCGAGATAGAAGTGGAGTTCCTCAGGGAGCCCGGACTAAGGAGCGCCCTGCTTTTCCTTACGCCTGAGCTCATAAGGAGCGGGGAGTGGAGGAAGTACGAGTTTAAGAAGTTCAACGTAAGGGCCTTACCTCCTTACGTACCTATAGGGAAAAAGCACTACTTTAGGGAGTTCATAGAGAGGGCAAAGGAGGTAATGGTAAGCCTTGGGTTCTCTGAAGTCAAGAGTGACTACGTCGAGATGGAGTTCTACAACTTCGACATGCTCTTCCAACCTCAGGACCACCCTGCTAGGGAAATACACGATAGCTTCAGGGTAGAAGGGAGGGGAGAAGTTAAGGACGAGGGACTGTTGAGGAGGGTGAAGGAAGTCCACGAGAGGTGGTGGAACTACAAGTGGGACCAGGAGGTCGCCTTGAGACTTGTGATGAGGAGCCAGACGACAGCTACCACTGCGAGGGTGCTCTCCACCAGCCCAAAGCCTCCGGCCAGGGTATTCACAATAGGGAAGGTGTTTAGGCCAGACGCCATAGACGCTACGCACTTGATAGAGTTTCATCAGCTAGACGGGCTGATAGTAGAGGAGGACTTCAACTTCAGGAAGCTCCTTGGAGTTCTCAAGGAAATATTCGCCGGGCTGGGGATTAAGGAAATAAAGTTCAAGCCTGCCTACTTCCCGTTCACAGAGCCCAGCGTGGAGGTCTACGGGTGGATAGGCAAGCTGGGATGGGTAGAGATGGCTGGGGCGGGCCTCCTTAGGCCAGAGGTAACAGAGCCCGCTGGGGTCTACTCCCCTGCAGGGGCGTGGGGTCTAGGGCTGGACAGGCTGGCGATGCTCTTCCTTGGTGTAAAGGATATAAGGGATCTATACTCTGATGACATAGAGTTCCTTAGGAACAGAAAGGTCGAGGCACAATGGTAACCATCACGTTGAGGAAGTCGAGGCTCCTCGAGAAGCTTAAGCTAACCGAGGGAGAGCTAGAGGAGGTACTGTTTAACCTTAAGTCCGAGGTGGAGCCAGTAGACCAGGAGAACATAGCCATAGAGATCAACGCGGATAGGCTCGACATGTTGAACCTTGGGGGAATAGTGAGGGCAGCCAAGGGGATCATGGGCGTGGAACTGGGAGAGCCCAAATACAAGGTGGTTGACACAGACTACGTCCTCGAGGTGAGAAGGGTCGAGTCCAGGCCGTATGCCCTTGGGGCAGTTGTCTACAACGTGGATCTAGACCAGGAGAAGTTGAGGGAGCTTATCCAGTTCCAGGAGAAACTACACGATACAATAGGTAGGAGGAGGAAGAAGGTAGCCATAGGGATTCATGACCTAAAGAAGGTAGATACCAAGAGGATAGTTTACTCCACGGTGCCGTTAAACTACAAGTTCGTCCCCCTAAACCAAAAGGAAGCTATGACGGTATCTGAGGTCATGGAGAGGACAGATCAAGGGAAAAAGTACGGAAACTTATCAGTTTACAACAACCTCTCTCCTGCGATACTTCAAGAGGACGGACAAGTCCTAAGCGTCCCTCCAGTGATTAACTCGGAAAAGACGAAGATAGAGGAGGGAACTAAAGACGTATTCATAGACGTCACGGGGACGAACTTACAGGCAGTGATGGAGACGCTTGACATACTGGTGACCAACTTGGCTGAGGAGGGCGGAGTCATAGGGAGAGTCAAGGTCACTGGTGCCATCGACGTGAACTCCTCCCCAGTGCTAAACCACAGGGTAGTAGAGGCCAGAGTCGACTACGTCTTAAAGAGGATCGGCGTTGAACTTGGGGGAGAGGATGTAGTAAGGTATTTATCCATGATGAGGATGAACTCTTCCCTGGAAGGGGACGTGTTAAAGGTTACCGTGCCCCCTTACAGGACAGACGTAATGAGGGACGTTGACCTAGCTGAGGACGTGGCAATGGCGATAGGCTACAACAAGCTCGAGCCACTCCAGATAGGGGCAACGATCTTCGGCAAGTTCCTCAAGGAGACTTCGCTTTACACGGCTTTCAGAGAGCTCAGCGTGGGGGCTGGACTTCAGGAGATCTACTCTCTGGTGCTTACTAAGTCCAACCACTTAGAGGGGAATTTCGTGAGGTTACTGAACCCCATCTCGGCCGAATACGACGCGGTCAGGAACTCCCTTATATGGACAACGCTTAGGTTCCTCTCGAGGAACCAGAGGGCTAGGTTCCCAGTGAAGGTGTTCGAAATAGGGGAAGTCGTAGTGCCGTCAAACTCAGATACAGGCTTCAGGAACGACCTGCGCGAGGTAATGGCCGTAATGGACAGCAAGGTAAGCTTCGAACAACTACAGTCCTTACTCCACCAAGTTATCGTAAACGCCACTGACATCGAGCCTTCATACGAAGAGAACGACGACCGCCTCTTCATCCCCGGAAGAGGGGCTACCGTGATCCTAAAGGGGGAGAAGGTCGGGATAGTAGGGGAAGTAAACCCAGAAGTGTTAGTGAAGTTCGACGTGTTCTACCCTGTGGTGATAAGCGAGATTTATTTGGGAAAGATAGCAAATCTTATCTAATGCCCTTCGCCATTCTCGATGACGTAAAGCTATACTACGAGGCCTACGGGGAAGGGAAGCCAATAGTTTTCGTGCACCACCTAGCAGGCTCTTATAAGAGCTGGAAGTTCATAAGCTATCAGTTTGCTAAGGACTACAAAGTAATAGTATATGACCTAAGGGGGCACGGAAGGTCATCTGTACTTCCTATGCCTTACCTAATAGAGGATCACTCGAAGGACTTGAAGGGACTTCTAGAGTACTTGGAAGTGAGGGACCCTATAGTGGTAGGCCACTCCATAGGCACCCTTATAGCTTTGGACTTCTCCCTCAAAAACAGCCCCGAGAAGCTTGTCCTCATAGGGGCGTTGTACAAGGCCCCAGACCAAGAGCCGTACAGACGTTACGTGTCCATAGCCACTAACTTCGGAATGGAGGCCCTAGCCAACTACAGGAAGATGCGGGAAGAGTTTTCGCCCACCCTCACTGAAAACCCTCAAGCATGGAACTCGCTCCTCGAGGTTTACAGAGAGAACACGCCCTTAAGCTACAAGATGGCTGTGGAAGGACTTCTTTCAGCAAGGGACTACGGGAAAGACCTACAGCAGGTAGATGTACCCACCCTCATAGTATACGGTACTAACGATGAACTTATCAGGAACTTAAAGATCATGGAGAGAATACCAAAGCACGTAACGAGAACCATAGAGGGCTACGGTCACTTCCTAAACTTTGAAGAACCCCAGTGGCTGACTAAGGTTATTACTGAGTTCTTATAGTCCCTCCAAGTTCCCTTACTAAGGCAACTATTTCTTCTTTACACCTTCTAACCCTTTCTCCTATTTTCTCCGCGTTATCGCTACTGCCAGCTATCTGAATCTCCAGGGCAGGATTGGAAAGCTCGTACCCCTTTGGGTGAGTCTTTATGTATAAGTCGTACTTTTTCACGAGTTTAGCTATGTGAGGGGCTATTGTCGACTCCATAACTCCGTCTACTACAACGCTGTCCTCTACGTAGGCTACGTTTGGCCTTTGCCTCAAGTAACGAGATATAAAGACCTCTAGCACTGCCTCCATTTCCCTGGGAACTCCTGGAGTAGCCAAGACCTCTATGCCTTGGTGCTGCAGGTAAATCCCGGGGGCTATCCCCTTATCGTTCTCCACAGGCGTTGCGCCCTTTGGCATTAACGCCATCTTTTTCCTCTCTTCTGTCAGATCTAAGTTCAACTTGTCGTACTTCTCCTTGATCTGCCTCAACGCCTCTTCGTTGTAAACCAGGGGGAGGCTCACCGCATTGGCTAGCCCTTCTGCGGTTCTATCGTCGCAGGTGGGACCGAGGCCACCCGTGGAGATAACTAAGTTGGGCTTCCTTGAAAATATTTCCGAGAAAGCTTGAGAAATATCCCTTACGTCGTCCATAACAACAGTCATCCTCTTAACTGCAAACCCTAGGGAAGTTAACCTCCTAGCTATGTGGGAGGCATTGGTGTTGACAGTTCTACCACTTAAGATCTCGTTACCGACCGTAAGTATTTCGGCTACGTACACAAACTAATAAATACCTTTCATCATATTAACAATTATGTCTAAATGGGAAAGGTTTCTCTCTAAGGAAACGGCCCTACTAAAAACCTCGGAAATAAGGGACCTACTTAAGCTGACCGAGGGGAAAAACGTCATCAGCTTTGCTGGGGGACTACCTGACCCTTCCACTTTCCCAGCAGAAGACATAAGGAACATATCCGATTACGTCCTGTCAAATTACGCGTCTAGGGCTTTACAGTACTCTGCCACTGCTGGGATTCCGGAGCTCAGACAACAGCTGGTGAACCTCTCAGCCCAGAGGGGGATAACTGGCATAGACGAGGACAACATCTTCGTCACAGTTGGGAGCCAAGAGGCCCTATTTATGCTTTTCAATTTGTTTGTAGATCCAGGAGATCACGTATTTGTTGAGTCGCCGTCTTATTTGGCAGCACTTAACATATTGAGAGCCAGAAGCCCCGCCTTCCACGGCATACCCCTTACTGAAAATGGACCAGACCTTGACGTGCTAGAGAGCGACTTAAGAAAACTTGAGTCAGAGGGGAAGAAGCCGAAGTTGCTTTACATTATACCCACTGCGCAGAACCCTGGAGGTACTACGCTGTCCCTCGACGGAAGGAAGAGGGTGTTGGAGCTTGCTTCAGAATACGACTTCCTAGTTGTGGAGGACGACGCTTACGGTTTCCTGGTGTTCGACGGTGACAGTCCACCTCCAATCAAGGCCCTAGACAAGGAGGGAAGGGTAATATACACAGGGACCTTTAGCAAGATACTTGCCCCCGGCTTTAGGCTGGGCTGGATAGTCGCAGACAAAGACGTTATTCACGAGGTGGAGCTCTACAAGCAGAACGTTGACCTCCACACCCCCTCCTTCACCCAGTTTATAGCGGCAGAGGCCATAAGGAGAAACGTAATCCAAAACAACCTCCCCAAGGTTAGGTCGCTCTACAGGAGGAAAAGGGACGTGATGCTTCAGGCAATTGAGGAGCACTTCCCAAAGGACGCCAAGTGGAGCAAACCAGTGGGAGGGATGTTTGTATTCGCCTGGCTCTCGAGGCAAAAGGACACGTTAAGCTTGTTGCCGAGGGCCTTGGAGAGGGGAGTAGCATACGTTCCTGGCTCCAGCTTCTTCTACGACTACTCGGGCAGGAACACAATGAGGATAAACTTCAGCTTCCCAACTGAGGAGCAAATTAGAAAGGGAATCGAAATATTAGGTCAACTACTTAAAGAGTAAAGCTCCACGGCTTTTTTTAGAGCCTTCTTCACGTCTACGATGACCCCGTTCTTTGGGGTAGGAATTGCAGAGATCACGTCATCTGCGTACCCTACGTTCTCCTCAAACAACTTGTCTGTTACTTCCCTGTTTAAGAAAGGAATAACATCGTCCCTTGGGACCGGAGGCACAAACAGCGGGTTCTTTGGGACTATGGCAGGCCAGGAGTTGAGGAACTTTGGAATAACTATCTTTCCGTTGTCCTTCACTAGGGAATCAGCCACTACTCTAGCCCATCCCCTCATTGTAGATACGACTACCATGTCCCATTTCTTATCGCTTTTCTTTATCTTTTGCGCGTAAGGTAGCTTGACGTCCTCGTCTGAGTATATCCCCAAAGTAGCTGAGTCTTTGAGGGCTAAGTAAGTAAGCATTGCCGTAAGACCGGAGCCCAAAATTAGGACTTCCTTTCCCTCTGCGTACTCCTTGATCTGTAACGCCACGGAAGCAAATGGGTAAAGCAAAAGCTTGTCCGGTGGATTTTCGGGTAACGTCACTATCGAGTCCGAAGGCATGTTGGTCTTCTCAACCAAGAGGCCGTTAATTTCAGTCCCTATGCCCCCGTACTTGGGGGAATACGGAAGAACCAAGACTGTCTTCCCTTTCAGTCCCTCATCAACGCTTAACCCTACTTCGTCTACTTTCCCTATCCCTATGCTGCCTATTATTGTCCAAGGTCTTATCCAGAGAAAACCGACAAATATGGAGTTTTCTATGGCGCTCAGTAGTACCCTTTGGGGGGTGATCGATACAAAGTCCTCTTCTATGGGCCTCTCCACAACGTCCGCCGGAATAATACCCTGGTTGAACAGAATTGATATCATCCCTTTGAAATCGATTGGACATCTTTTAAGTTTTGAGGGGTAAGTTATGGTGTGAAGGCAGTCCACAACCTCAGCAAGGAAGCCAGGGAGGAGATAATATCCATACTTTTGGCCAACAGGAACAAGAAGGCGCTCGCGGAGGAACTTGGGGTTACCCCGGCTGCCATAACCAAATTCGCCTCTGGGAGGACTCATCCGAGCGACGAGACCCTACTTAGGGCCTTGGAAATAGCAGACGAAGAGGAAAGGAGGAAGATACTCCAAGTTATCGTGAACGACTTGATCACTAGCTTGATGGAGGTGATTGAGGACAACCCAAAGGTAGCTGAGGAAAAAATAGATGACCTAAAAAGGGTGGTTGACGAGCTGGAGAAGAAGCGCTTAACTTCTCTTGGGTTCGTATAGTGGGCAGGCTATGCACAGGCCAGGGAACTTGGAAACGGCAACTCTCTTAGTGCCGTCCTGATTGAACGATATTACATCTGTAGGTATGCCGACCTTTTCGGGGTCGCTGATGTTCCAAGCGTTACAGCTGTCGTTGACAACGTGTTTACATGTCCTTGACTTCCATATTCCTTGAGACTCGGCTATTCTCAGCCAACTTATTTCCTTGTTTATGCTGTTCAGCTCCTCCTGGATTTTCCTGAGCGAGTCTACGTCGAGTTGCTCGTGTGACTTTATTTCCTCTTCTATCTTCTTAATTTCTTCTTCTAGCTCTGAAGGAGACACGAGTACAACACTTGGTTTCAAGTTTTCCTCAACGCTCATGACCTCATGCTTATTTGGTATCCTTTTTAAGGTGAAATACATATAGATTCATGGATTGGATATGGTCAAGGAGATCTACAAGGACAGAGTGAAGACGTTAACTGACATCTGGGGTGTAGTGATCACCAAGTGGAAAGATTTAAATAGAGAGACACTCGTTGAAATTTTAAAGGACAGCTACGAAAAAAACAACATCAAGCCCCTAAGGGGCTTCAAGTCCACAAACTTGTACGAAAAGGAACTCATTAGCCTTTACGTAGTTGGGAAGGAGGGGCTAGGACTTTACGACGAGTACAGGGAGCTGTTTGACACCCTCCTGTCTCCAGAAGAAAAGTACGAGGAAATAGCGAAGGTTATCCCAGAGTCCCCCGAGAAGTCGTTTGAGTTGGCCGGACAGGACAAGGACGTCCTGGCGAGGGCACTTAGGCTGATCTTCACGGAGGTCATATTTTCCTTTGTAGATGAGGGGAAGCTGATAAGGGCTTTGAAGGCCCTGAGCTCGTCGCAGAACGACGCCATACAACATACGGCGAAGAGCTTTTCGCGTTTCTACACTGCGTTTAAGTTAGCGGAGGAAATAGCTGAGGGGATAATTAGGGACAAGATGAACTACATCGCCATGAAAAAGGCTATATCCATCAAGATAGGGTTTGACTACCCGTTGCCAAAGTCCAACTACGTGGCGTTGATCTCACAGGAAGTCTTCAACGTAAAACCCAAGATTATAAAAAAGATCCTCGAACTGTCCACTTTACAATGATAGAAGTTTTTAAGTATTCTTGCTAATTATAATTTTGTATGCAGAATCTGTCTGCTACCCAAAGAGAGATTCTACTGGCGCTGACGGAACTTTACAACAGGGAAAAGAAGATGATAAAAAGCAAGGAAGTAGCTAACATGATAAACAAGGACGAGGGAACTGTGAGAAACATAATCCTCAGCTTGAAGGTCCTTGGACTAGTTGAGTCCAAGCCGGGGCCCAAGGGAGGTTACTTGCCCACCCTAAAAGCCTACGAGTTCATAAAGAACCCATCAGTGGCCCCAATAATGGACAAACTGAGCCTCTACAGGGGCAACGTGGAGACGGACATAAAGGTGGACAACATAGAGCTGTTAGACATAACTAACCCATCAGGGAATAAGGTGATATTGAAGGTAAATGGGGACTTAAGGAAGATCAGACCAGGGGACTCACTGAGGTTTGGCCCAACTCCCTACAGCAGGCTTGTCTTGGAGGGAGTAGTAATACACGCGGACGACATGAGGAAGGAAATTGTAATGGATGTAAAGAGGATGATAAGCGTCCCCAAGGAGAAGGTGAAGAACATTATAGGCAAAAAGCTAGTTACTTTAAAGCCTGACATGCCATTGAAGGAGGCGTCCATGATACTGTACAAGGAAGGCATAAGGGGCGCACCGGCCATTTCTGACGGCGAAAAAATAGTTGGTATAATAACTACTGCAGACATAATAAAGGCCTTCTTCGAAGGTAACCACGAGGCCAAGGTCAAAGACTACATGAAAACTGACGTAATAACCATCAACGAGGACGAGGACGTGTTAGAGGCAATTAGGAAAATGGTCATCTACAACGTAGGCAGGCTACTTGTAGTTGACTCGATGGGGAGACTTGTCGGAATAGTGACCAGGACTGACATATTGAAGTCGATAGCTGGACTAGAAGGGCTATGGGGAGTATGAGGGAAAGGTGCGGAGTGGTTATAGGCGACTCGTTTTACGAGGTCAAAAACGTCTCTGAAAAGGAAGACGAATTTGAAATGGATCCACAACAACTTTACTCCCTTTTAAGTAGGGGAGAGCTTAGGGCGATAGTGCACACCCACAGCCTTTCTTGCATGCCGAGCGACAAGGACTTCCAGGGAATGAGAGCGTGGAAAGTACCGTGGATAATAGTGTCGAGGGAGTGCATAAAGGCTTTCCAAGCTTTAGACCTCGGTGTACTTGAGGTCAATGTTGATTCCCTTCTCCCTGAGAAACTCCATGACCTTGCCGTGAAGCTTCTTAAGTAGCTCCCTCTTATCCTCTGCCAACACCACATCCGCATACTCCTTGATTATTATCCCATGAGCAAAGGGGCTCGGGATCCTGTTTGGGCCTATTACCTCTACCTTCACGTTACCCTCTTGAACGTCCTTTACTATCTTAATCGCGTTTTGGATATCCATGTAATCCTCTAGGATCTCCCTTATTGTCTCCTTTAGGACAGGAAAGTCCTTGTACTCACTCACTACCTCGAGGAGCGTCTCTGAGTTAAGTTGTCTCCTGTCGGGATTGGTCTCCCTACCTTTGTACCTTTTCAACAACATGAAAGAGCGCTCAGCGGTCTGCCTAAACCTCCTCTTCAACATTTCCGTCCTTAGAATAACCCTACTGAGAAGGTCGTACATCTCCTCTGGCCTTATTTCGTTGAATATGTTACCTATGTCGTACTCTACTATACTCGGGAGAGTTAAGATAAAGCCGTTGTCGGTAACGGATACCCTCACGTCCGTCTTGAGCTTGTCGCTGAGCACAGACGCCAGTGCCCTAGAGAGCGCGTCTAGAGCTCTCCTACCGTATAGGGCGTGGAAGATGAAGTTCCTCCTGTCCTCCTCGTCGTCGTATATCTCGATGAGTATGGTTCTCTCGTTGGGAACTTTACCCCCAGTGAAGTAGAACTCCTCAAGTACGTACTCGTAGATCGAGTAAGCCACGTTCCTGTTAACGTCATAGTTCTTAGCGATGTAATCGATTATCTCCTCCTCCCTTTTGCCCTCCCTTATCATTTCCGCTATTTTGCCCCTAAACGCGCTAACTTGTATTGCTGAGTCAATGGCTAAAGGCAACATCTCGGAGAACCAGCTTGGCACTGTGGGTCTCTGACCCTCAGCTGGTTTGACTATCACCTTGTTCCCCCTGCTACCAATGAACTCAAAAGTCCTGCCTCCAAGGACGAAAATATCGCCTGGCGTTAATATCTCTACGAATTCCTCTTCCAGATTTCCAACGTACTTGTTCTCCTCCGTAAAGACGGGTATTAGGGGCTCATCCGGTATTGTACCGCTGTTTGTATAGAATATCATCCTCGCCCCCCTCTTCGGCTTCAGCACTCCTCCGTCTTCCCTTACCTTGGAGTAAACGTTCCTGCTCTCCAGCTCGTACTTACCCGTAAGGTAGTTTAAGACGCTCTCGTAGTCCTCCCTGCCCAATTCAGAGAAACTGTAGGATTTCCTCAAGATGCTATACAGCTCGTCCTTGCTAGTCTTGCCCATCAGCGTTGAGGCGACAATCAGCTGAACCAGAACGTCCAGGGAGTTTTTGGGTATGTGGACCTTATCGATTTTCCTCTCCCTTGCTAGCTTGGCTAAGACCGTGCACTCGACTAGGTCGTCCCTGTCCACCACTATTATCCTGCCCTTACTAGTGCTCCTTATGTGGTGCCCTGCCCTTCCAAGCCTTTGTAAGAGCCTGCTCACGCTCTTTGGGCTTCCCAGCAGGAGGACTAGGTCTATGTACCCAATGTCTATCCCCAACTCCAAGCTAGTTGAGGACACGACTACCTTCAATTTCCCTTCCTTTAGCTTGTTCTCGATCTCAAGTCTGAGATCCCTGCTGAGGCTACTGTGATGTGCACCGACCATGTCCGCGTCAAAGAGCTTCTCTTGTTCTATGATCTTCCTGAGTTTATAGGACACTCTCTCAGCAGCACTCCTAGTATTTGTGAAGACCAAGGTAGTCCTGTGCTTGTTTATCTCAGAGATCATGGTCTTGTATATCCCCTCGCTTATTTCGCTCTCAGAAGCGTGGACTAAGTCCTTCACTGGAGAGATTACCTTGATGTCAAGACCTTTTACGAACCTTGCGTCAACAATCTTACAATCCCTCCCATTCCCAACCAAGAACTTAGCTACTTCCTCCAGAGGGGATATCGTTGCGCTGAGTCCTATCCTAACTACTTCGTTCTTAGCGAGGAGGTTCTGGTAAATCTCTAGGAAACCGGATAGGTAAACTCCACGCTTGCTGTTGGCTAGTTCGTGTATCTCGTCGACCACGATCCACTTAGCCTCGCCCAACCTTTGGCTAAACTTGGGGGACGTTAACGATATGGCGAAGGACTCTGGGGTGGTTATCAAAATATGCGGTGGTTCCTTGAGCATCTTCTGCTTCTGATAGGAAGTAGTGTCGCTCGTCCTTATGCCAACCCTGATCTTTTGCGGTATGTTAGTCCTTTGGTAGATTTCGTTAAGGGGCTCCACTAAGTTCTTGTACATGTCATTGTTTAACGCCCTCAACGGCGATATGTAAATGGCATATACTTTGTCCCCTAGCTCCCCCTTTTCTGCCAGCTCCAAAAGGCTGTCTAAAATGCCAAGGAAGGCGGACAGGGTCTTCCCCGTCCCTGTGGGGCTGGAGATGAGGGTATTTACTCCCCTTTTTATGAGTGGGATTGCTCCCCTCTGGGGAGGAGTAAACGTCTTGTACTTTTCCTTGAACCACTCGGCTACGTACGGCCTCAGAAGGGAGAATATGTACTCGTCGTTGTACTGCTCCTTAACGTACTCGATCATCACAAAGAAGATAGCTTACCAACCGAATAAAAAGACTTGTATCAACGGTACTTTCACTTATTAAGAAGTTCTGAGAAGAACGTGAAAAGATACCCAGCGGAATAGTAGGCAAGCCAAAGGCCACTTATAAACTCTTGCTTGAGGAAAAAGGGGGCTGAGGCAAGCAGGAAGTAGAAGCCAAACACGCCTATGATGTAAATTGCCTTTGTTTTTGTTATTTTTCCCTTGGGCGTTACAACGTAAGTCCTCCTCTTGCTAAAGGCCTTAAATATACTGAGCAAGATAAAGGGCGATATGGCAACGCTATACGACGACACTTTCCCTAGGCTTCTCAAGCTCTCTATTAACTTCATGCCTAGCTTCCTAGCGACATATACGAAGCTATAAGCGTAAGACACCAGAGCCAGGAGCCATAACACAATTATTGGCGAGCTGAGAGGATCGCCTTTCCCTATAAAGCCGTAGACCGAGAGGGCGAGGGCGGACACAAACGTTATGGCAAAGGGAAAGTACTGCATGAGGAAAAGGAACATGTCTACCTTTCTGAGTAACCCTACGCTGCTCTTAACCAGGTCCTTGAATCTCCTTATGAGCACTTCCGTACTGCCCATGGCCCATCTGGTCTGTTGAACGTAAAAGGCGTAGAAGTTGTCCGGTACCTCTACTTGCACAGGGGAGTCTGAGGAACATATCCTCTTTCCCCTTCGTATAAGCCTTGCGCCAATCTCGAGGTCGTCTTGAATCATGGTGTAGTCCCACTCGCCCACCTCTTCTATAGCCTTTCTCTTGAACATTGTACCGCAACCCACGGGGAAAACCTTGAACCCTACCCTGTCCCTTCCGTTGAGAATCGAGTAGTCCGCCACCAGTGTCGAGACAAGAAGCCCCTTGGCTAACGTCGAGTAACTGCTCTTAGTGTAGCCTATCCAGTTCATAGTAACTGCGTCGCAACCGTAGCCTAGCATGTGAGCGTAAGCCCTCTTAAGGGAGTCCCTGTCCAGCCTGGCGTCGACGTCTAGAGTTATGACCAATTCCCCCCTGGACTTCTGAAACCCATAAGCAAGCGCACCGCTCTTGTACCCCTTCTTTTCCTCTCCTTCTCTATTGTACAATCTCACTTCCAGTCCTTGTGGGATCCTCAACAAGTTGAGCATCTTGTTGAAGTACTCCCTATCGTCGTCCGAGATAATTATTACCTCCATTTTGCTTTTGTCCCACTCCACTTGGCTTAGGTTGTCAAGTAGCCCTTGTATGACGTCAACGCTTTCCCCCTTAGTGGGTACCAGTATTGAGAGGAAAGGGTAATCCTTAATGGGAACCGAGTCGTAATACCTCCTTTTTCCCAGATAGAAGAAGGTAAATTGATACAAAAGTACTAAAGACGGAATTATAAATAGTAGGATCTGCATTATTGCGTCAAATAAGCTCATCTAGAGTTACTAGACGTGAGGGGATAATAAATTCATACATATGTCTGGTAGTCTTAGGAGGAAATCTCAGACCTCTCTTGGCAATATCCATCACGTAGTCTTTAGATAGGGAAGGTGGTTCAACGCCCTTCTCGGGGTTTTTCGTTACCCTTATTCCTAGTTGGGCTAAACTCTCCTCTATCCAGTGCATTTTCCACAGCAAAGAATAAGGAGAGGACGAGCACACCCTATGGCCCAAGAAGTCAACGCAAGCTTCTCCCCCGCCCTCAAATTTAGACATGAAGCCTTTCGGAACCTTTCCGTACACTTCCCTGAACCATTTACCTACTCTTATCCTCTCGTCCCTGTAGTCCAACAATATTGCAGGGATCTTCCTTATGCCTAGAGCCTTCGCTGAGTAATACCTATGGTGACCGTCCAAGATAACTAAGGAGTTCTTATCCACTATAATTGGGTAGATCGCCTTGTGGTTTTTCATATTGGAAATGGTCTGTAAGAGCTTACTCCTTATAACGTCCTCGTGGGGAACTAGGCTATCTACCTCTAAACTCTGTATTGTAATATCGGCAGCACTCACTTATAACACACCTCTCGCACAAGGGCTTCCTCGCCTTGCAAGTATTTCTGCCGTGGGCTATTAATAGGTGATGGGCCCTCAGATAGTCCTTAGGCTGGAACAGTTCCATGAGCCCTCTAGAGACCTCTTGATACGTCGAACCCCTTATTCCCAAGCGCTGAGATATCCTCTTAATATGCGTGTCAACAGGGAAGTACTCGTAGCCCTTACAAGTCAGGAGAACCACGTCAGCGGTCTTCTCTCCAACGCCCGGCAACGCAAGGAGAGTCTCCCTGGCCTCTTCCTTCTGGAGGTTAAGGATCTGTTCTAGGGAACCGCCGTATTTTTCCAGGATTATGTTGGAGATCTCCTTTATCCTCTTGGCCTTCATGTTGTAGATCCCAATGGACCTTATCGCCTCCCCTATCTCCTTTTCGTCAGCCACGGCTAACTTCTGGGGGCTCACCCCTACCCTCCTCTCGAGCTCCTCGAATGCCTTGTAGGTTCCCTTGTCCGTAGAGTTCTGAGAAAGGAGAGTGGCTATTAGTACCTTAAAGCAGTCTCCAGTCTTAAGCCAAACGTCGTAGGCTACGAAGTCCTTCGAGTCTATCGTATACTGCAACGCGAGCCTCTGCACGATGTAGTCTCCGCTACACCTCGGCCATTCCACGGCAGAAATATAGTGCCCGCTGACTTTTAAGGTGAAGGTTCAAAAAGTGTTATCAAATGTACGAGATCAAAGTGGTCCTTGAGGCAATTAGAGAGGGGTCAGTCAATCCGGGCGAAGTAGTGATAAAGACTAAACTCCCTAGGTATGAAGTATTGGCCCTCTTTCACGTCTTAGAGGGTCTAGGACTAATTGAGACGATCTACTCCAAGGGCTCTCATAAGGTGTATAGGCTCACAAAGAAGGGGGAAGAGATTCTAGAAGGACTAGAGAAAGGAGACGTAATAGACGTAGTGACGAGAGAGGGAGCCCAGACCTAACCAGTCCTCATTTGCCTAGGTACTCTCGAAGAATCTGCCGTATCTGAATTTCGTCGCTCACGTTGTCTTCAACCACTCTTTCTAGGAACTCTCTTCTGTTATGTAGCCTTATAATAATATCGTTTGACCCGCCTTTGTTGTGTAATGCTAGAGCCTTTGGCGAGAGGCTTACTCTCCTTACGACTGTCTTTCTCCTAAGCTTGTCCACAGAGTACACTCTCAAGTCCTTATCGTATATGGCTATACCAGAGAACCTAGCCAGGAACAGGCGCTTGTACCTTTTTCCCAAGTAGCAGGTTATGGAGCCCATGATATCCCTGACGCTCCTCAAATCGGTAAAGAGTACCACACTACAGGGACAACTAAGGAGGCTCTTGAGGAGGTTGAGACGCATGTCGGCTAAGACTACGTCCGGCTGAGAAGTGACTAAGAAGTTCAAGAGGTCCTCCGAACTTACCCTAGCGTTTACCCTTGACCAGTTTCTTCCCTCGAAATTGAGCTTAGGGGAGCTTTCAACAGTGACTATCTTTAAGTCCATCCTGGACAAGGACAAGATAGAGTTCACTAGGGCCTTAGTAGCGTTAAGGTTGCCGCCAATTACGTAAAGGCCCCCTTGCTCTATACCTTCCCAAAGGTAGGCTAAAGCGTCGAAATTGCACCTTAATTCTTTGCACACCTTGGATACGGAAGGGGTAGTGCTAAACCTCTTAATTACCTCTAGCTGGAAACTCCCTTCAGACCTGTATTCTATCACCTTGTGCCCTTCTGGAGTATAGGACTCCGCGTAACCGCCATCCGTCCTAAAGTTAAGCCTATGCTGAAGGTCCTCCACCTCCTTTTGGTCTACAAATATTAAGTTGGTCGTCAGTCTAAGGTAGTTCTTAAACGTCGTGTGAACTACCTTTATGGGAATCCCTAAGCCGTAGTACTCGACTCTTTCAACTTTCTCGTCGTAAATAGGGATTGTCAAGTCGCCGTACTTGACCCTCTTGAACACGTAATAGCTTAGAAGCTCTGGATCCCCCTCTACCTTCGTCTCGCTAACCATCCGAAGTACACGATCATAGGTGACGTTTACCTTTAACTTAAGAAGGGATTTAGCCAATTTCTCCACAGTCTTCTTAAGCTCGGGGTTAAGGTAAGGCTCTTGAACCAAGTACAGCCCAACCCCATCTATGTCCTTTATAGTTACCGTGGCCGAGTACACTTTGTACTGGGCTAGTATTCTCTCCATACCACTCTTAGCCATTTAAGAGAAGTTACACGAGTCCGAAACTACCCAGTATCTCCCGGAGCTTTACTGAGTCGAGCAACGCCTTCTTAAGAGCCGTATCCACTGTCCCAAGCTTAAAATCTTGCATCACTGTTCTTCCCCCTATGTAACTCCTGATCCTTATCGTATCCCACGAAGGGTCAAAGGGAAACAGTATTTTAGTGGGAAAACCCCTGTAGACGTTTAGGCCGTAGAAGACCTCCATGGGAAACGTGAAGGAAGTGACGGGTTTCACGCTCAAGTAACTCTCCTCGAGGGTTACCTCTAGCCTTATTACCGGCGTCCTCACGCCTAGAACGTCGTAGCATACTTCGTCAAAGCCACGGGATAAGCAAACGCTTTGAAAACCGCTCTTTACCTCTATTTCCTTGCCTTCGAGAGTAACATTCTCGCCAGAAACTCCGATTATTAGTCCCTTGAAGTAGTTAGGGTAATGCCTCACTCTTTCCCAAGTAAATACCCCATCTTCCCTCAAAAAGCTCAGCTCTCTTACGTGACCGTGGTTCCTGGCCAGCTTAACGACCTTGCTCGGTGGAGACACGAACTTAACTGGAACGACGAAGTCCTTAAGAAAGGAAACGCCTTTACCCCTAATTAGGTAGGCCGAGACCACCACGTTATCCTCAGGATGACTGACGCTCAATGGTTGTGTAATGTTAATAACGCCCTTGACGTTGTTTACTTCTAGCCTTACCTCTTGGTTGCCTACCTTCAACAATATACTCGTAGGAAGCCTAGTTGGAATCTCGTATGCTAATACGCCCTTGAGTAGCGCGTTGTGTTCAGTACCCTTCACTTTGCCCTCTGGAGAGTACATAACCTCGCCCTCAAAGCTTACCCTAGGTTTTTCCGAGGAAAACTTCAGTATCCTGCTTTCGGAGTAAAAGGGGTTCCAGAGCGTGATCTCAACTTCAGCGTTCTCAAAATGGTCGGGCTCTAGCTCTACGATTCTGTAATCGCTCCTTTCCTCCTCGCCCACCACAACCAGAGGTTTGCTGAAGCTAACGTTAAAGTACTTGTCGTGAGCTATCCTTATTTTTGAAGTTGTGCTATTTCTGTCGTTAATCACCCTTAGAATCTCCCGGCTGATCCCAGTATCCACAACCCCAAAGTAATTGGCTCGCGACAACGCAAAGAGCCTCCTGTTGTCGGCTACGACGCTGGAGGGCTTCAGAGAGAAGATGGGATTGAGATCTGAGTCGTATACCGACGTGCTGTCCCTGGAGCCCAAGACGAGAAAGCTAGAGTTAACGTAGCTTCTGTCCTCTGTTGCCTCGGCGTCGATTTGCGTCCAGCTCCAGTTGCTGAACATCTTTACTGAGGAGTCGCATAGGAACACGATCTTATCTGACATCTCGCCGAGCAAATAGGAAGAGCCGTTGCAGAATCCTATTAGCATATCCTCAAGGTAAACCCTATTTTCGCGCTTAAAGACCTTTCCTCTAGAGGTTAAGCCCAAGAAGTAACCCTCTTGTTTGAAGGAAGTCACGTTCAACTTCTCGTCTATCACCTTGGTTTCTCCCTCAAATACTAAGGAAGTAAACCTCCTCGTGACGTAGAAGTCGAGAGGGGCTTCTAGCTCCAACATCTTGCCTTGAGCGAAGAGTACAGCCCTCTTCTTTCCCACTAGCAATATCCTTCCCATATATCTTATTAGTTTAAGGAACTGCTCCCCCTCAAACGAGTACCAATCCCCCACTCTGACGACCTCGTAAAAGGAATCCTCCACCCTCACGAAGACCACGTCTACGTGGTCGCTGGTTCTCATGATTTCGCTCTTGCCCTCGGAAAAGGAGATAATGGAGTTCCCCTTCTGGTAGATCCACTTTTCTTCTCCTAGTTTAATTTCAGGGTAGAGTGAGGCCCTGGGCTCTTCCAATGCCTCTGACTTCAACTTAACCTCGGGGCCCTCAAAGTCTAGCCAGAAATTTATGGGGGGTAGCTCTAGCTTCGTAAGGTACGTGAATACGGGATGTTTCATTTGGCCCAGGTGTTAAAATTTAGAACTCACGGTTTCACGAAAATAACCGCGAGCCCTTTAAGGTCTAGGCTAGTTAGCTCAGAGGCCGTCCCCCTTATAACCTTTTCCGTGGGAAGGCTAAGGTCAACGCATACTCCCACCTCGGCGTCCGGTCTAACCCCGTGAGCGATGAGGTTCCTTACGTTCTCCCCCACGGAGTGGTATGGATTAGGCAAAACGTAAGCCCCTAGACCTAGACCTAGCGCTTTCGACACCTTATCTGCATTGTTTTCGTACCTAAGCGAAATAATCGCGGAGTCGTCTAGCTTTTCCCCAAGCCGTGAGGCACAAAGTTGAACTGAGCTCACTCCGGGCTCCACATATGGGGTCTTTATCACCTTCCCAAGCCCCGCCAGCATTGGGTCCCCCGTGGACAGGAATACCTTAGTCCCCTCCAGCTTATTTGCCTCCTCTATTTGGCGGTAGAACTCCGAGTCTGACCTAAGGTAAATCAACTCCGCGTCAGTTAACGCTCTCAAGTTCTCCAGAATCCTCCTATCGCCTATTACGTAGTCTGCTACCTTGACCTCCTCGATTAACTTAAGGGTGAAGTAGCTGTAATGGCCTGGGCCGGCCCCTAAAACCTTAACGTAAGTACTTTTCGCTTCCTTTCGAGTAGCCAACTATATCTCCCTTCATGTTGATGAGGATGGTGTAGACTTTTGACCTTTTGCCCACCAAGTCCTCGGCGTTCTGGGATATCTTGTCTGCAATGTCGCTAAATACCTCGAAGTAGTTATAATTTAATAGCAGGTCTATTGCCTCATCGGTGGTCTTGCACTCAAAGATCTTCCTGATAACGTCGCTCCCTACCCCGTGCTTCGCCGCGTACGCCGCAATGGTCTCTATCCTTCCATCGCCGTACTTATAGTGGGTATTCCAGATCTTGATGGCATTTTTGACCATTTTCCCCACGTGACCCATGAGGACAATTTCCTTGAAGCCCCTCTTAGCTGCTGCCTTAACCATCCCTCCCACGAAGATTGCCATTTGAACTATGGACTCCGGGTCTACGTTGAGCAACCTTCTTGCGGCCGTTTCGCCTATGTTTCCTGGCACCATAACAACCGTGGTATAGCCCTTCTCCTTTACAACATCCAGCTGTTCCACCATTGAGGCGAACCACGAGATTAAGCTCATTGGCTTCACTATACCACTTGTGCCCAGTACGGAAACCCCTCCCTCTATTCTAAGCCTCGGATTGAAAGTCCTCTGGGCTATCCTCTCTCCCTCTGGTGCCTCTACTACAATTTCTGCTCCAAACTTGTCCCCTAAAATCTCCTTTAAGTTGTCTATCAACTGCTTTCTCGGCACTGGGTTTATTGCGGGCTCACCCTCTTCTATGGGAAGCCCTCTGGTTCTTGCCACCCCGATGCCTTTACCTGCCCTCAGTGTGACGTAACCAACGTCGTCGTTTAACCTCATCCTAACCCTGAACTCCATTCCGTTTGTGTCGTCAGGGTCGTCGCCCCCGTTCTTGGTAATGCTAGCCTCAGCCCACTCGCCCTCAAGCTTTACGTAGTTTACCGGGATCTCTATCCTTAGGCCAATTGGCGTGGACACAACTACGGCGTTTACGAGTTTGCCGTACTTCAAGGCTATCGCGCAAGCCTTAGCCCCCGCAGCTATAGTGCTCCCCGTTGTGTAGCCGAACTTCATAATCTGTTTCTTGGCTACTTTGGCGTTTGAGAGGGAAGGGCTCTTGGGACTGTAATCCAGGGGAATCCTTACACTCATCTTAGTTTCTCTAGTTTTACCTTGGTTATAAAAAAAGATTCCGTAGAGTGTACGCTCGAGAAGAACCTCACAGACGAGACCCTTGGGCTGTAACCGTTGGAGCCCACGTTTAGGGGCCTTTCAGTAGCGTATCCTATCTTCTCAAAGTGAGCCTCTCCCTCTTCATAGAACAGGGAACAGATCGCGTACACCATTTCCTTGGCCTTGATCTTTAGTGCATCCTTTAAGATGTCCCTTTGCAGTCTAGCGTAACGCTCTACCTTCTTCTTGTCCTTAAGGGTCAACAATATTGAGGGCTCGTTGCTTACCATACCGGATGAGGAACACGGAGCGTCTAGGAGTACCTTATCTGCCCTCAACTCCGGGAGGTATGAGGAGTCCTGACGCACGAATTCAATCCTGTCCATGTTGACGCCGAACTTCTTTAGCAAAAACCTCTCCTTTTCCAACCTCCCCATGTCGACGTCGGATAGGATCATTTTAGCCTTGTTGTCCGTGAGCTCCGCTATTAGTTCAGCCTTAATGCCAGGGGCAGATGCTAGGTCTACCACAATTTCCCCCCTAGACGGGTTTAAGGCCACCACTACGGCTACGCTTGCCTTATCTTGGATCACTACCTCGTAATTATTGAACTCCTCGGTCTTGGTTAGATCTCCTTTTAAGAGTCTATAAATAAATGGGAAGTACTTATCCCTCTCAAACTCTATCCCCTTCTCGCTTAACCTCTTGAGGACCTTGTCCTCGTCAGCCTTAAGCGCGTTTACCCTAAACCAAGTGAACTTATTTGGCAAAGACCTCTCTAGAGCCTCAACGTCTAAGTACTTCGAGAGTTCCTCCCTCATCCACTCCGGGAAAGCTGGCCTTGAACTTGCATATAGGAACTGTCTTACCTTTTGCGACCTCCTCCTGCCGTTGAGAGAGAAGTAACTCAAGATCAGTAGCCTAGACTTCTCGTAAAGCTCGTCGTAGTTTGCCCTTACCTTGTGCTCTTCCTTGGCCTGCTTGAACGCAACTGGAAGTGGATATCCCCTTTCCGCGTAGTAAAGGACTGAGGTCAGGAACTTCTCAACGCTCAACAAGTTCCACCAGTGCCCTTACCAACGAAATACCTAATGCTACTCCCCCCTTCACGCTTATGTTGGTGATGAACTCCACCGGCAACCTTGTAAGCTCTATCTTGGCCTTTAGGGCATTAACGAATCCTACCGGCACCCCTATGACTAGCGCAGGTTTTACTTCCCCCGTTTTGATCATCTCGTTAAGAGTTAGGAGAGCCAAGGGGCTGGTACCTATCATTACCACCTTTCCGTCCATTTCCTTTCCAATATCCTCAATCAAGTCGACCGAGTAGTACCTGTTCCTCCTAGTTTTCGGCTCCCTGTATACAGCTAGTTCGCCTAGGCCTGCCTTGGCCATCTTAGTGTCTACAATCACCCCACTATTAACGAGCCTTTTACCCACGAATATCGCGTTTTCGGAAAACCTGAGTGTACCAACTAGATCTAGATCCCCTGTTGCCCTTATCGCCCTCATTATCACCTTGGCTTTTTCTGGCTCCTCTAGAGGTAGAATTTTACTCAATATCTCCTCTGCCTGTCTCTCAATATTACTAAAGTCGCCCACTTGGGGGTCATATTAAACGTTACTGTAGGTTATAATAAAACCATACGTTGCTAATAAATCATATGATCGAGGAGATAGTCTCGCTCATCTCAATCGCGTCTTCCATACTCATTGCCATTTACTTCCCTGGTTATTTCGAGGTTTTGTACCTTCCAGCAGCCTACCTGCTGTTCAGAGCTTTGAGACTACTGAGCGCAAGCAAAAAGGTCAAAGTAGCTCGTAAGTGACCTCACCGCAGCCCTTTTTCTTACAGAGTTTGAAGAAGCAGTCGAGAGCTTCTCTACCCTTGAGCCCGAGTTCCTTGGAGTAGGACTTTATTCCTCCCTTCCTCTCCTGTATTGATGCCGACTCCCTTATCACCACCTTTAGCTTGAGCAACTCGTCAGTTGAGAGCCTCGTAGAACCGATTAGGCTGATTACTATTGGTAGGTCTCCGCATTCTTCCTTCCACAGCTCGGACAAGTTTCCCTTTTTACTAGAAATCCTAGAGCAGTCTCCTGCCCTCTTTGGAATAGCCTTTGGGTTAAGCAATAGCTTCACGAGGTAAAACTCGGTAGAGGAAGAGCTTTCCACGCATACAGAACTGTAGTTATCGCCCTCTATTCCCAAGCTTTCCAAAACGTAGGCTCCGTTAGAGATTACCTTTACTCCCTTGACGTAAAGGAAGAGGGGTAAGTGTATGAAGAAAAGGTCAAAATCCCCGTGGTTGAACTTGACCTCATCTACGCTAACCTTCTTTGGCTCCAGTTCAATTCCCCTTGCTACCTCCCCGTTTAACAGGGGAAGCAACGGCTTGAGCTCGTCTTCTGCGGTGTACGCGAGTATTAGCCTCAATGCCTAAAAACATCTGTTTTCAGCTTTTTATGCGTTTCCGCCTAATTACCCTCGTGAACAGCTTAGTTTTAGGAGCAGGGTACGCGGGGCTGAACGCATATTACAACATAAGGGGAAGTAAAACGCTGTTATCAAGGGCGAGGACCTTCACCTTCTACACCGCCATGCTGAGAAACTTAGTAAGACCAACCAAGTACACCACGCGCTTAGGATTCGTGATTGAGGAGGAAGTTAAGGAAATAGACGTCGACAGCAAGACGATTAAGACAAACAGGGGCAAGTATGAAGCAGACAACATGGTAATTTCCCTGGGTTGCACTAGGGAAGGAATGGAGAAATTGCTGGAGAGGGCTAAAAGCGAGGACCACTTGGTTGTAGGCTCAGAGGACATGTTCGACGAATACTTGGCCCTTCAGATAGCCTTCTACGCAAAAAGACTCGGCAAAGATGTAAAGTACTCTGGCTCGCCTCTTTCCTGGCTTGGGAAGAACGTGGAGGAAAAGGTGACCTACCTCCTAGGGAAGTACGGGATAAGCATATATGAGAAGGCTAACCTAGTAGTGCCTAAGTGTAGACCACCGGAGTTCTTCGATTTCGCCAAGGTAAACGAGAACTTGGAAGTTAAGAAGGGCGTTTACGTCGTAGGAGACTTGATCTACGGATGGCCAAAGCTAGGAGAACTTGCAATGAGGACTGGCAGATTCGCTGGAAGGAGGATAAGCGGACATAAAGAAAGGTTCGAGCCTGTGTTCATCTTCATCCTAGATACCGGAATGGGCGAAGGGCTCCACATAAGGTCTAAGGTCCCTTGGGGTAACCCATGGAACGTCGCTAAGGTCTCGAGAATGAGGCCCTTGATGAAGAGGTTTATAGAGAAGTATTACATTCTGAGAAAGGGCAACATGGGATTTCTGTTTTACTTGTAGATGCCCAGGGACCCGGGGGGCGTCCGGGGGAAAACCTCGTCATTCTTTGGAGTCCCTGAGCACCTCACTAAATTATATACAAAACGGGGTTAAATAAATTAATGTCTCTAGAGTCTAGGTATCCCTAGAATTACGTCAATATCAATACCCAGCCCCAAAACTATTGATGAATATATATTGTAGTAAAAGGCCCTGCCGAAGTCGTTTCTAGTCGCCAAGTAGTAGGCGTAGGCCATTATGAGGCCGTGGAGCACAGTTGCCACGTAAGAAAGAGCACCTAGACCATAGGTAAAGTCGGCCATAAGGTCAATGATTACCGAGATTAACTGGTTTAGCCCAGCGAAGCTGAGTGCTGAGTTGCCTAAGGCTACTGCAAAGCTGTGCAGGCCCATCTGCCTGTCGTACTCCATGTCGGGAATGTGGTTGTACAGATCGAATCCAACGGCCCAAAATATTGTAGCTATCACGAACAGCCACGGGACTCCCTCTAATACCTTTACGAGGGAATCGTAGTATAGGCCTAGGGCAGCGACAGCGCCACTAAATACGGCCAAACCTTGGATGGAAGCTAAATGGTAGTTTGCAAAAGCTGTATACCTCTTCATGTAAGGGTAAGTCATGACCACAAGCGCCACTATGGGGGAGAGAACAAAGGCCCAGAAATTGACCAAGTAGGCAGATACGAAGAACCCTAGAAGGCCTATCGCTATCATTGCCTTTGCCTCCGTTACCGTAATTGCCCCAGTAACTAGGGGCCTTGTCCTAGTCCTAGGGTTTTTAGCGTCTATCTCCCTGTCGGCTAAATTATCGTTAGTCATTCCGGCTATTCTAAGGAAGAAGAGAGCAAAGAAAATTAGGATAAGAACTGGGGCTGGCGGAACCTTCCTTAACGCTACGAACGCGCCTAGGTACGCCATTGGAAGACTGAAGAGAGTCTGCTCGATCCTTAAGAACCTCATTATAACGTAAAGTTTTCCCCTACCTTGACTGGCTCCTCCTGGATCCCAAGACACAGGAGTATTAAGCAAGTAACGGTTTTAATTTCTTGCTAGTCTGAATGAAATAGTCGAAACCACTAACCAAGGCCTCGACAGACGCCTCGATAACGCTTGTTGAGACGCCTACTGTCCTCCAGGTTCTTTCTCCGTCGCTGAACTCTATTGTTACCCTGACTACGCTCTCGGTGTTCTTTATTTCCCCTGGCAGAACTACCCTGTAATCGGTAAGCTTTACCTTACTTATTTCAGGGAATATGTTGTTCAAGGCCTTTCTGATGGCCAGGTCGATGGCGTTTACTGGACCTACTCCCTCAGATGCCTCCAAGTAGTTGTTAACCTTAACTAAGGCCACCGCTAGCCCGTTCTCGTTTATTACCTTCCAGTACTTCAGCTCGAAGACCTTCTCGTAAAGCCCCAATTCCTTCAACGCTATTAGCACAGCCGAGGCCGGGGCTATATCGAAGCTGTATCCCTTGTTTTCAAGTTCCTTAATTTTCTGTAGAACGGACTTGAGCCTTGGATCTTTCTTGTCAACCTTTATACCCACGTGTTCCAAGTAACTAGAGATGTTGGAAGTGCCAGCAACCTCAGATATGACTATTTTCCTGGAGTTGCCCACAAGCTCTGGGTCTATGTGTTCGTAAGCCCTCGGGTTCTTCATCATGGCGTCTGCGTGGACTCCTGCCTTATGCGCGAAGGCGTTTTCTCCCACGTAAGGCTGGAAGGGATTAGGCGGGAGGCCTGCCAGCTCGTAGACCAGCCTAGATAACGGCTTTAGCTCCTTCAACGACTCTGGCCCCTTAAGTGCCCTAAAGCCCAATTTGAGAACTAGTGTCGGTATTATCTGTATTAAGTCGGCATTTCCAGTCCTCTCGCCAATTCCGTTAATAGTACCTTGTACATGCCTTGCCCCCGCTAAAACGCCCATGATGGTGTTGGCGACCCCACACCCTATGTCGTTGTGCATATGTAGCCCTATTACGGTCTTAACGTTCCTAACCACGAAGCTCGTAATGTCGTACACCTTATCTGGAGTTGTACCCCCATTGGTGTCGGCTAACGCTATTACGTCTGCCTTAGCCTCCTCCACAGTCTTCACGACCTGCATCGCGTACTCCCTGTCCTCTAGGAACCCTTGGTAGAAGTGCTCTGCGTCGAATATCACGTAAAGTCCATGGTCTTTTAGGTAGTCTATGCTCTCCGCTATCATGTTCAAGTTCTCCTCTTTAGTTACCTTTAGTACGTCGTTGACGTGGAGGGTCCAGGACTTGCCAAAGAGGACTGCAGTGTCCACTCCCGTCTCTAGGATGGAGTTTAAGCTGACGTCGTCCTTCACAGATACTCCCTTCCTCCTGGTGCTACCGAATGCAGCAACTCTTGCGTGCTCCAGCGAGTACCCCTTTATCTTCTTAAAGAACTCGTAGTCTTTGGGGTTGGAGCCCGGCCAACCTCCCTCTACAAAGTCTACCCCTATTTTGTCTAGGTACAGGGCTATCCTTATTTTGTCGTTTAAGGTAAAGGAAACAGTCGAGGCTTGAGACCCATCCCTTAAGGTGGTATCCAGGACTTTAACTAATTTCTTGTCCACCGTTCATGTGTGAAAATGTATTCAATAGATATATAAACCTTCCAGATAATACGCCATGTATGAATTTTAGGGCAATTGTTGCAGGTGTTATAATCTTTCTAATTGGGTTGTCTGCCTATCTGACTGTTCCGCTTTACTACCCCAACTACTCCGCAATCAACCAAGTTTATAAAGAGAACGAGGCCACAGCAACCGTGCTCCCAACTTCCACTCAGATCGTGAAGACGATCGAGATAACTCCTACCAATAACTCGGTGATCTTCTTCGTGACTGATTCTAACTTTAACGTTACTGTTATGAACGCTACAAACGACCACGTTCTCGGAAACCAACAGGGAGAAATAGGCCTAGTGCTATCCCCGGGAAAGTACCTGCTTGGTATAGTAAACCCAAAGAACGTCATCCAGACCGTAACCTACTCTTATGGAGTGTTTCCGTCTAGTTACATAAATGGGTTCTACTATGGGCTGAGCGTTTACGAGACCGTGCTAGAGATAGTGACCCTAGCTGGGGCCGCTATAGCCTTCATAGCCGTTTTACAGCAAGTGGTCTCTAGGAGGAAAAAATAGACTTCAGCCACGGTATTGCCTCGAGGACGAAACTTGGACCTTGATGCGCCAGGAAGTCTCCCTTGGTGAAGAAAACTCTTCTATTAAGCAGGAAGTCCAGTCCCCTTGATCTCAGCGATCTGGCAAACCTTTCTTTCTCGTGCTCAGTGAGCCTTTTAGGTTCGTAAACTACCACGTCTGGGTTCTTCCTTAACACGTCTTTTGGGTCTGGCTCAAAGTAGGCCTCATGCCTATCGTCAAAGACGTTCCTTCCTCCTGCTATCCTTATGGCGTCGCTGACGTGGGTAGGAAAGCCTGGAGTTATGGGTCCTCCTAGGTCGAACTCTACGTATACCTTCACGTTGACACTCGTTGAGAGATTTTGGAGAACTTTGAGCAACAAGCTGCGGTAGAGCTCCCTGGCCTTTTCGTACTCCCCTATTACCTCTCCCACCACTACTACGTTATCCAGTATCTTTCCCACGCTCGTAGCTACTGGCATTGGATACACCGTGTACCCCTTCCTAATTAGGGCTTTTGTGAGCTCCTTTTGCGCCCCCATGGTTGTGAAGATGACGTCAGGCCTATTTTCCTCTAAGAACTCCTCCTTTACGTGAGTGTAGCTACCTATTTTGGGAAGTCTCCTGGCCTCCTCGGGCCTATAGCTAAAGGCGTCGGTTGCTATCACTTTGTCTCCGTGACCCAGCATAAATATGGTCTCCGTCGACGCCGGATCAAGGCTCACTACCTTCCTTACAGGCCTTGGAACTTCGACGTAATCGTTTAAGACCTCGCTGTACACCTTCACCATTTTTTGACCAACAATATAGAGTCCATGTCCACGTTATTTATGTCCAACTCAGCTACCTTTCCCCTTGTGACGCTTTGGTTCTCCTTCCACGCATTCCTCACTAGGTAAAACTCCCAGTCCCCAGCCTTCTCCTTCAGTACATCCTCTACCATCTTTGCAGAGTCCCGCCTAACCCTTGGATTTACGTTGTATAAAACAATCGTAAATCCGGCTACAATCGATGCCTCGATCTTCCTCCTTATTCCCTCAAGGCTCCTAGAATAGGTGCTTAAACTTATGGTTACGAAGTCGTCCAACGGCACCTTTGCTACGCTGCTGGCCAAGAGGGCTGCAGTGACTCCAGGTATTACTTCCACGTCGAGGTTGTACATCCTTGAACCCATGCCGTAGACCATTGGGTCGCCGGAACTGAGTACAACCACCCTTTTGTCCTTGAACTCCAACGAAGCTAAGACCCTCTTCTCAATTTCCTGCACCTCTGACCTGATCACCACCGCGTTGGGGTTCAAGTATTCCTTGACCATTTCCACGTACTTGACGTAACCTATAACTATCTCAGCCTCCCTCAACGCTTCTATTGCTGCCAAGGTCAGCGTCTTTCCCCCAGCCCCTATCCCAACCACTTTTATCATGATTGGAGCCCCGAACCTTCCGTTATTTGCTTTACTCCCAGGCAAGTGACTACGCCGTACGCCCTCCTTGTCCTCTTTAGGACGAGGTTCCCTCCAAGTACTTCGATGGAGGGTTCGCACACCCCGTCAACCCCAAGGTACTTTCGAGCTACCTCCGACGGCGTAGACTGCTTCCTCTCCCTTAGATCGTTCACTGGCACGTAGATCACAGAGGAATTAAAGGTCCTTGCCACCTCCTTTATCTTTTGATCGTCCTTCTTCACCTCTGGAACAACGATGAAGTCAAGCCTTGTCTCAGAAATAAAGATAGACTTTAACGTGGCCTTTATTGAGTAGTAAAGGGCCTCCTTTGGAGCGTTGGACGAGTACCCTAGCCCAACCATTACCGAATAGGGTTGCATGTTGAGCTTTTCAGGATCTCCGCACTCGTAGCCCACTACTATGTCGGCTTCCTTGCAGTCGCCGACGAATTCATAGCCGTCAACCTTTTGTAACCTCACTTGTGAGTAGACCTTCAAAGTTCCCTCCTTAATTAGCCTCTTCTCGACCTCCAATATCTTCTTTGGGTTTACTATCCTTAGGGCGTTAATCCACGCAAACTCCTCAACGCTGTAGAGGCCCAGTTGGGCAGTCCGGGAAGTAAGGATAAGTTGAGACCCAAGCAAGTCTGCAATTATGCTCCCCAGAAACGAACCGCCCCAGTGTTCCTTGATCACTGGAATAACGTAACTACCGTCATCGGTAACTGAAATGATCACTGGATCCCTCAATTTTTCCCTCAACGTGTTCTGTATTCTCCTCACTGTTATCCCTAGGGGGTAGAAGAACACGAGGGCTTCAGCCTTTCTGTCAACTATAAAGTACCCTAATTCCTCCAAACTGCTCGAAAGCTCCTCGGCGAGCTTGTTCCCTGAGTTCGCTATTATCTTAATCCTAGAAACATACAACTCAATATGATTTTGTCGATAAGGAATTATATTCTTTTTATTTATATTGGTATACCGGAGATTAAGCTTATGACGTAGCCCAGAGTTATGTAAGGCAAAACTGGAAGCCCGTAGGCTACCCATATTGCAGTGTCCTCGGTTATAACGCCCTTCTTGACTAATTCTGCGTACCTTTCCCTCCACTCCTTGTCGTCCTCGTCAACGTAAAACGTTAGCCTGAGCTCCTCCTTACCGCTTTCGTCAATTACGGTAAGTGGAAAGAGGAACTTGGAGTTTAAGAAGTCCCTAACCTTTACCTTCCTTCCTGACATTGCTAAGACAAGCCTCTTGGAGAGCGGTAATCCCTCTGTGTGCCTGTAATTTCTTACTAAGTTAACCAAGACTGAGAGGGATATCCCTATCGAGGTGTATAGTATTACGGTTATTGGCTCTAGGCCGACCACGGAGAGTCTTGGAAAGAAAAAGGGCCTAACGCTGGAGTTCGCTAGGCCCAGAATGCTCATGGCAAAGACGTCGGCTCCTCCCATTAGCGAGTACTTGTAGAACAAGAGCAATACTACTATTGTAACCGAGAACGAATACGCGAAAAGCAGTATGTTTAAGTACTTATAGTCGAACAAGATGAACATAGCAAGGGGGGAGAAGTAAAGCCATATCTTTTCGTCTATCTCCCTGGATTTGAGGTCCAACCATGAGACGTAGACCAACATAATTAGAGAAAAAACTACTTGCAGGACATATACTAAATTCACGGCAGGAAACCCTCTTCATTCCGCCCTCTATGGGGCTGTCTGGGGCTAGATACCCCAAAACTTCATATTTGTCCGCGTATTTAAGCGTTTCAGTGAAATTTGATATATGGATAGACTAACCAAATATTTTTATATTTCGTCCTTGTCTACTCTCTTATGAAACTTTCCGTACTCATTGGATGGAACGGTTCAGTGGTTAAGACCTTCATTGAGGCCTCTAGGGAGCTTGGGGTTCAGTTGGCAATAAAGTACCCAAGGTTAGACCCCATCGACGATGAGTTCGTGGAGAGCATGAAGACCTCTGACGCAATCTTTATCCACCATTTCTCCAGCGAGAACTTGTACAGCGAAATAATCGACAGGATCAGCGGGGTTCTGGAAAATAAGGACGTAGTTGCGGTCATCGACCCCGCGCTTTCCAAGTTCAACAAGCTCCCGCCAGAAGCAACAAAGAAGGTGATGGAGTACTACAATTACGGCGGAAAGGAAAACGTAAAAAACTTGATCCTTTACCTCCTCTCCTTTAAGCACGAGGGGATAAAATGCGAGGAGCCCAAGCCCTTACCCTTCAGCGGGATATACTCTAAGGAAGGCGTGTACCAAAACGTATGGGAGTACCTAAAGAAATATGACACTGGAAAGAGAGTCGGCATACTCTTCTATAGATCGGAGTGGGTTGACGGGGACCTAGAGATCGTAGACAAGTTGGTCGAGAAACTAAAGAGGGAGGGGATCACCCCTATTCCTGTCTTCGTCCAGGGGTTCGGGGACAAGTCTAGGGGGATAGAGAGCAACGAGGAGGCAATAATGAGGATGTTCGCCCCAGAGGGGAAGCCAATAGTGGACGCAATAATTAACTTGCTCTCGTTCTCCTTAATCAAAGACAAGGAGAGCTCCATCCTCAAGGACCTCAACGTACCCATCTTTCAGGGTGTCATAAACTACTTTAAATCGGAGAAGGAGTGGTTGGAGTCAAAGGGGCTCGACATAGTCTCGACTATAATGAGCGTTTCCCTCCCAGAGATCGATGGGACCACTCAACCGGTCTTGTTGGGAGTAGTGGAAGTAAAGCAGGACGGAAACTTCAAGTACAGGCTTCTCAGGGGAGTTGACTACCAAATAAGGTACATGGTAAAGAGGGTCAAGAGGTGGATCGAGCTAAGACGTAAAGATAACAAGGAAAAGAAGATAGCCATAATACTCCACTCAGCCTCTGCCTTTAAGGACCTAGAGGCAAATATAGGAACCGCTACTGGGCTTGACACACTCCAGACAGTAGTTAACTTAATGCACGACATGAAGAGGCTCGGCTTTGAGGTTGAACCTCCCAAGGACGGCGAAGAGTTAGTGAGGCTCATTATATCGAGGAAGGCCATACCAGAGACCAGGTACACAAGCCTAGAAGAGATCTTGGAGAAGAAGGGCTTCGTTGGCTTCCTCAGCTATGAAAAGTACGTTGAGTTCTTCAATTCTCTACCTAAAGAAGCAAGAGAGGCAGTGGTAAAAACGTGGGGAACCATTAAGAAGGGAGAAAGGAACTACATGTTCGATGGAGAGAAATTCGTCATACCCGGGGTCAAGCTTGGAAACGTACTCGTAGCCGTTCAGCCAAAGAGAGTCACGTGGCAGGACGAGGAAAACGCAATTAGGCTCATTCACAACTCCGACTTACCAGTCCACCACTTCTGGTTAGCTTTCTACAAATGGATAGACGAAAACTACGACGCGCTAATACACGTCGGAACCCACGGCACTCTGGAGTTCACGCCAGGGAAAGGAGTGGGACTATCGCCCTCCTGCTTCCCGCAGATATCGATAGGAACCATACCTCACCTCTACATTTACGCTGTCAACGTCCCTGGGGAGGGGATAACTGCGAAAAGGAGGAGCTACGCTGTGCTCATAGACCACCTATCCCCGCCCACAATAGACGAAGTCCCAGACGAAATCAAGAAACTGGAGGACTTAATCGAAGAGTACGAGGAGTCGGAAAAAGCCCAGAACGAGGCCAGGCAGAAACTTGTCCTACAACAGATAATGGAGACCAGCGAGAACATAGGCCTAAAGGTCGACTTTTCCGACCCTGATAAGGCAACACACGAAATCGAGCACAGACTAAACGTATTTAAGGACAGCAGCGTCACAAAGGGGCTCCACGTCTTGGGTGAACTACCGGACGAGGAGGACTTAGCAGAGTACGTCTTAGCGCTAACCAAGTACGACGAGGACTCCATGGTCAAGACCTACGGAAAGGAAAAGGCTAAGGCCTTGATACTAGAGGCGCTCAACGGTAACTTCAAGTTGCCGGAAAAGGAGAGGTTAGTCATATCTAAATTGATCGAGTCGGTTCACTTAGAGAAGGTGAACTTGATAAACGCCTTATCTGGAGGCTACGTTGAGCCAGGGCCCTCTGGGTCGTTGAGTAGGGGAAGGTACGACGTCCTTCCAACGGGGAGGAACTTCTTCGCCGTAGACCCCTCTAAGATACCCACTTTCTCAGCCTGGCAGATAGGGACGTTAATGGCGGAAAGGCTCATTCAAGAGTACTTGAAGAAATACGGAAAGTACCCTAGGGCCATAGGCTTCGTCCTCTGGTCTACGGACGTTTTTAGGTCCGACGGCGAACTGGTGGCCCAAATCCTGCACACTATGGGCGTCAAGCCGAAGTGGCACAAGGTAACTAAGAAGGTGACAGGCGTTGAGCCAATACCTTTGGAGGAGCTCAATAGACCAAGGATAGACGTGGTGGTGACCATAAGCGGGATTGTCAGGGACAACCTAATGGGAATCGTGGAGTTGATAGACGAGGCAATCGAACTAGTGAGAAAGCTACCAGAAGACGAGTCTCAAAACTACGTTAAGGGCGAATTCAATAGGATATTCTCGGCGAAGCCCGGGGCTTACGGCTCCGGTACAGACAAGGCAGTCGAGTCCTCTGCGTGGAAGACGGAAGAGGAACTTGCGGACGTGTACTTGAACTGGATGGCGTATGCGTACGGAAAGGGAAAGAGGGGGATTAGGGCTGTGGATGACTTCGTAAAGGCCAGCGGAAAGGTAGACATGATAGTCCACAAGAGGGAGATAGACGAGATAGACATCCTAGACGACAGCTGTAACTACAGTTACGTAGGAGGGTTCTTCTTAGCTTGCAAGAAGCTCGGAAAGACCCCTGAACTCATGTTTGAAGATACCTTCAATCCGAGGAACCCGAGGATAAGGATAATGAGGGAGGAAATAGAGAGGGTTAGCCTCATGAAGCTGTTGAATAACGCTTGGATAGAGTCGCAAAAGAAGTTGGGCTACAGAGGGGCAACGGAGATCCTCAAAAAAGTCGAACACCTTTACGGCTGGGGCGCAACTACCAGGATGGTAAGCGACGAGATCTTTGAGAAGGTGACTCAGAAGTTCGTCCTCAACAAGGAGATGAGGGACTGGTTCCTGAGGGAAAATCCGTGGGCCCTAGAGGAGATAACTAAGAGGCTAATAGAGGCGGAGAAAAGGGGCATATGGAAAGCAAAAGAAGAGACCAAAGAGGCCCTTGAGGAACTCTACGCGCAGATAGAGGGTGAGTCTGAGGAATGGTAGAGAGGAACGTACTTCCGTTCTCCGCGATAATAGGCCAAGAAAGGCTGAAAAAGGCCTTGATGATAGTTGCCGTTAACCCCTCAGTGGGGGGCCTACTCATAATGGGGCCAAAGGGAGTGGCAAAGTCCACTGCAGTTAGGGCGTTGGCCAACCTACTGCCCGAGATAGAAGTGGTGGCCGACTGTCCCTTTAGTTGCGACCCTCGTTCCCCGGAGTCCATGTGCGACAGTTGCAGAGCAAGGTTTGAGAGGGGCGAGAGGCTTCCCGTTATAAGGAGGAAAATGAGAGAAGTCGAATTGCCCGTGAGTGCCACCCTTGACAGGGTAGTTGGTAGCCTCGACATAAAGAAGGCCATAGAGGAGGGGTTAAGGGCACTTTCACCCGGTCTCTTGGCGGAAGCCAACAGGGGGATCTTATACATTGACGAGGTAAACCTCCTCCCTGACGACATAGTTAACGCCATCCTCGACTCTGCTGCCTCAAAGGTTAACGTGGTTGAAAGGGAGGGAGTTTCTGTATCCCATCCAGCGAACTTCATACTCATAGGCACTATGAACCCAGAGGAGGGAGAACTAAGGCCACAGTTACTGGACAGGTTTGGCATCTCTGTGGTAGCGGAGAGCCCAAAGTCTGAGGAGGAGCTGATCCAAATAGCTAAGGTAGTGGAGGAATTCGAGGCAAACCCCAAGAAAATCAAGGAGCAGTTCGAGCCAAAGGAAAGGGAACTCAGGGAGAGGATAACCAGAGCAAGGGAGATCTTACGTAACGTTGAAATTTCCGACGACCTAATGAGGCTTATAGCAAAGGTCGTCATAAAGTACTCGCTTAGCAACAGAGCCATGATAGCCACAATGAGGGTTGCGAAGACGATTGCTGCCCTTGACGGCAGAAAGGTAGTTACTGAAGAGGACGTAAAGGAGGCGTTAGAGTACGTGCTACCACATAGGCTGAACGCCCAACAAATGCAAGAGGAGCAAGTTGGCGTGGAGAAGGTAAAGAAGGAACTAGAGGAAATCCTCAAGGGCAATGGCGGAAATAACAGGGAAGAAGAGAAAGAGCAACGTGAAGAAAAGGAAATAAACGTGGACTTGAAGGTGGATAACTTAAAGTCGGACAAGAGCGGTAGAGGAGGTATATCAAGGTCTACAGGAAATCTGTCGAGCTTACTCGGTAAAGTCGTGGACTTTTACTCCACGATAGTCAACATGGCCTTAAGCGGTAGAAAAAGGATAACGAAGGAAGACGTGTCTCTTAAGGAGTTAAGGGGGAGGGGATCCGTTCCTATACTCATCCTCCTCGACACCAGCAGGTCAATGAACTTAGGAAGGAGGATCTTAATAGCTAAGAAGCTTTCTAAGTCGCTCTTAAATAACGCGTACAAGCTGAGAAGCAAAGTGGGCCTTATCACTTTTTCGGGCTATAGCGCAAACTACGTGGTCCGTTTCTCCAAAAACTTTTCCCTAATAGAGAGGTCGCTCAACTCCGTCAAGCCTCAAGGCAGGACTCCTCTTTCGCATGCCATTTACCTTGCAAATAAGGTTCTAAAGAAGGAGAGCATGTACTCCACCCCGATAACCTTTATAGTAACCGACGGTAAAGCTAACGTGAGCCTCAAGGGTAACATAAGGGAAGAGCTGGAGAGGTTAAGTTACGAACTTGGAAAGATGTCAAAGGTGGTAGTAGTTGACGCAAACGCGTCCCAGTTCACGCCAAGCTATAACCAGTTGATAGCTAGGAGCTCAAACGCGTACATGATTGGCCTAAACCAGCTCAGCAAGGTCTTGAACGACAGGACTAACTTCACCAACTTGCTCTTAAGGCTCTGACTGAATTTTTCATTATCGAAAGAAATTTAATCAAATGTAGCACTTAGACATTACAGATAACATAAGATTTATTATAGTTTAAACGATTTCTCTCTTGAGACGCTATGTCCGAATTACCTAAGGAAGTAGAAGAGTATAGAGCTAAGGTAAGGGAGTACGCCCAAAAAGTGGTAAGGGACTACGCGAAGCAAATGGACGAAACCAACGACGGTGGGGACAAGATAGTAAAGGACTTTGGCGAAATGGGTCTCCTCGGTATGAAGGTTCCCACAAAGTACGGGGGCCTAGGGTTAGGAGAACTGGCTTTTGCGGTTGCTACTGAGGAGCTTGGGGCTGAAAGCGGTGGTGCTTCGCACAGCCTCCACACACAACTGAACGCCATTCAGCTTTTAGTCTCAGTTGGAGGAGACGCTGCAGCAGAGTGGATCGAAAAGGGGGTCAAGGCTAAGGAGATATATGCAGTTGCCCTTACTGAACCAGCAGCAGGCTCAGACCTAGGTGCATTGCAAACTACCGCGAAGCCGGACGGGGACGAGCTCGTACTTAACGGGGAGAAAATATTCACCAGCGCCGCCTCCTTCTCTACAAAGATGGTTGTACTAGCTAGGACCAGCGGCAACCCAGGGGATAGGCAAGGAATATCGTTACTTTTAGTGGACTCCAAGACTCCTGGAGTAGAGGTCAAAAAGCTGGACTTAATGGGTATCAGAGGGGCCGGTGTATCGTACGTTAAATTCAACAACGTTAGAATAAGTAAGGACTCCATTATCGGCAAGGAAGGAGACGCCTTTAGAGGGGCAATAAAGGCTCTCATGGTCAGCAGAAACGGCTACGCTGGAATAGCGGTTGGGATAGCTAGGGGAGCAGTTGAGGAGGCAATTAACAGGGCAACGGCGAGGAAACAGTTCGGAAAGGCGCTAATAGACCAGGAGTGGATAGCGTTTAACTTGGCAGATGCATACGTAAAAGTGGAGGCAGCGAGGTTGCTAACTTGGAGAGCAGCCAACTTATTTGACAAGGGAGTTGAGGCGTTAACGGAGGCGTCGATGGCAAAGTACTACGCTGCCGTGACTGCCGCCGAGGTCACTAGGACTGCACTCCACATATTTGGCGGTCACGGGCTTAACAGGGGATCAAAAGTTGAGAGGCTTTACAGAGACGCAAAGATAATGGAGATCGCCGAGGGTACAAACGAAATGCAGCTAATGGCAGTATCAAGGGCTTTCCAGCCTAAGAAATAAGTAGATAATCAAGAAGTTCTCTAAAAGGACTGGCAAAGAATACTTTATAAACTCGAAGAAACCAAACCCTTTTCCTCCCCTGCTTTCTGAGGCTTCAGAAATTATTACGTTACTTGCTGCTCCTATCAACGTTAAATTCCCAGCTATCGTGCTACCTGCTGCTAACGCGAGCCAGTCTATTGCTGAAGTAGCGTTGTAAGAGTACATTATAGGTATGTAGATAGCTACCATGGGCACGTTGCTGAGTATTTGACTCAACGCTACGCTAATCAACATAATAAGTAGCGCGCTAGAGGGTGGTGGCAACGCTTTGGAGATAGCGCTCAAGACGCCCCCGTTGTCCAGTCCCGCTGTAAAGAGGAATAGCCCCACGAAGAAGACTATCACCGTCCAATCCATTCTCCTCACAATCTCCCTCCTCGGCTTTACTATTAGCAAAAGCAATGACGAAGTTATCAGGGAGCCTAGCAATATGTCCACCTTCAGAAAGCTCAAGGCAAAGAACAAGGCCACAGTTATGGCTAGAAGAACCAAGGCTACTCCCGCAGTAGCCTTGTCCTCAATTTTTACCTCTTGTAGTTGTATTTTCGATTCAGGATCCGCTAATGACTTCCTAAACATTAATAAGGTTATATACGCAGTAGCCAGCAGGTTAACCGCAGTAGGAATCCCCAAGTAGGCTAGGAATAGTACGAAGGGCTGTGCCAAGTTCCCTTCAAGAGCTATCAACAAGTTCTGAGGGTTGCCAGTGGGCAAAAGCACGCTCCCTACTGTGACCCCGAAAGCCAGGGAATAGAGAAGGGGCTTCTCGTCGATCCGCATTTGCTTACTTGCCTCTAACATGATAGGGGTCCAACTGGACGAGATCCCGTCATTTGTGACAAAATTTGAAAGAACGCCGGAGAAAACCACTACCGCCATCACTATCCTCTTTGGCGTCTTGAACTTCTTGACGATATAATACGCCAGGTACTTCAAGAATCCCGACACCTCTAACGCTGAGGCGAACACGAAAATGGTAACCAGGAACAGTATGACGTCTAGGTTTACGCTCTTCAGGGCAAGGCCTACTGGTATTACGCCAGTCGCCACCATCAGAACACCTCCGAAGAACATGGAGGACCACGGCGGTATCTTCGTAATACTTCTAGTCGCTATCAAGCCGTAAGTTAGAAACGCTATTGCCAGCGCTATGTAATTCACAAAATGGTCTTGAGGTATTCGCTTTAAAGATTATCCTAGTTTTAGGGATACAGATGAATGAGGATCTTCATAGGCCAAGCCCTCGTCACGACAGTAGTAACCGAATTGACGTTGCTCTACCCAGTGGAGATTTACAACGAGACAAAGTCTGTGTTTTTATTGGGAATAGTCTCAATGCTGTTCAACGCCACTAACGCCCTGGGCTCCTACGTCTGGGGAAACGTGATAGACAGCGTAAAACGTAGGAAGGAGTTCTTTATACTTTTGCCTCTATCTATTATACCCTGCGTCTTCTTACTTTCCTTCGGGTCGATAGTCCTCGGCTTCCTCGGCTACTCACTTCTGGGGTTTATTTACGCCATAGACTCGCCCTTGTACTCTATCCTGTTACTAGAGAACTTCACGTTTGAGCAGTTGCCCAAGGTGAACATTAGGCTTTCGCAGTTCACGCTTGCAGGAAACATAGCTGGAAGCCTCTTGGCTATAGTAAGATTGCCTCCAACTTACGTCACTTCAATGCTCATCGCATCACTGATAAGCAACGTAATGTTTCTAAGGGGAGTGGCAGGCTCAAGTAATAGGGATAAAAAGGAGGAGAAAAGGGAGATTAGGAATAGGCTTCAAGCTATCCTGTCCTTCTTTACTTTCAACTTCGCCGCTGAGATTTTTTACACAGTCTACGTTCCGTTCAACTACGCCATGGGAAACCCAGAATACCTCATTTTCGTTTCCTACACTCTGCTGTACATCTTGGACGAGTTCCTCTACTACGTGTCCTCTAGAGTCATTGAGAACAGGGAGGTGTTCTTCATTTACTTAGTCACTTTCACGAGGGCAATTCTGTCCCTTTCGGCGTCCCTGGTCGTTGCCTCTAAGCTCAGGCTGGGACCTCTTAGCGTGCCCATATTTCTCTCCTTTGGCTCAATATACCCTATATTCAGTTCTTCCTTCTTCTCCATCATGTTCAGAAACTTAAAGAAAAATAGGGGAACTATAATAGGGGTATTCAACGCCGTAGAGGACGTTGCCAACATAATGGGGAGCCTAGTTGCTGGGATAATAGGGGGAACCTTGGCCAACGCCTATGCAGTGATACTTTACTCCTTTCTACTGTCCTCTTTCCTTTTCGCCGATTACGTAAGGAGAGCCCCTGTGCCTTCTAGCTAAGGCACTTTCAAACATCTTTTTCTCGTACTCGTTTTTAGGATAATATGGCGGAAACTCCTTTGGCCTGCCATCGCTTCCTATCCTTACGTAGTTGAAGAACGCCGTGGTCACTATCCTGCTAATGCCGTCCTTAGGGTTTCTAGTCTTTACCGTTATCAAAACCTCGATGGAAGTCTTGCCCACATACGACAATCCAGCCGTCATTTCAACTACGTCTCCTAGCTTAATCGGGGAAAGGAACGCAGTGTCAGAGACGGAAACCGTTACCACTGTGTCGCTACCGTCCTTAAAGCCCTTGTAGTTTATAAGACTTAGTCCCAACATTCCCCCTAGATCGTCCATGAGCTTCACTATCTTTCCAGCTGAGATCAGCCTTCCGTCATAGGTCATCTCAGGGGTCACGTATATTACGTTGTGCAGTTTAACTGTGAGCTTCTCCGTAGGGTCTTCTAGGGGAACGCTTTCCTTGAGCTTCTTTAGTCTGAGCTCCCTCCTCTTTCTTGCCTCCTCGACTATTAAACGCTCCTCATCCGTAGCGGGAACGATCTTTTCCCCAACAGGCAATGGCCTAACGTTGTCGTCCACCTTTACGTACACTCCAGTGGCGGTAACTATTGGCTCGTCTCCCCTAAACACCTTCATTTCTACTTCCATTGACGAGTTTCCTATGTAGTCCACTTGGGACACAATCCTTATTACGTCACCTAGGTATATTGGCTTCTTGAACACCACGTTGTCTAAGGAAGCTAAAACTGCTGGTCCCTTGGCCACTTTAATCGAGGACAACATACCAGTGTCTATTAGCATCTTCAGCATGTCTCCGCCGTGGAGCCTTCCCATGTAGTTGCATTGTTCATAATGCACTAGGTTTACTGTCTCCACTACGGTTTCACTGATTAGCGACTTCCTTCACCTCGTTTAGCTTTGCTGACAAGTTTGGGTACTTTTTAACGTACTCTTCTAGGAGCTTTAGTAGCTCTACCAATATGTCCTTCCACGAACTGATTATCTTATCCATCACGTCCTTCGGGACTGAGGTGACCCTCTTCTCGCTTGCCGACATGAAGGGCAAGTACTCGTCTTGAGATATAGAAACTACGAACATACCCCTCCGGTCAATGACGTACTCGTGGCTTCCCTTCTTGAGGACAGTTATGGAGACGTCGTCTGAGGGCGGGAAGTACTTAGTGAGGGAGGAGATGAACTCCTCCACTGACTCCTTGTCCTTTTTCTCCAACATTTTGTTTAGAGTTTCCTTCAAGCTCATCTTCTCACCTTTACGTCCTCGAGAGGTCGTAATGACCTACTGGAGGAGGTACAGGGACGCGAATTTTGACCCTACCTTCTCTTAACCAAGGGGAGATAATAAACGCGACTCCGTTCCCTTCCCAGCTCAGAACCTTAGCTTCGTTCTTTGAAAGTCCAAACGACTCCGCGATCTCCTGCCTTATCCTGAAGATTACCTTGGTGTTTGAGAGTTGTACAACTATGTCGTTTAGGTCGTTTGGGTTGTGGGTAGCGAAGATAAAACCTATTTTCCTCCTCCTTCCCAACCTCATCATTAGCGAGATCTTGCTCGCTACTCTCCTGACGTAGTAGTTGTCCTCTTCTCCACCTCTCATTGAGGGAAAGAACTTGTGTGCCTCGTCTATGACTATCAAATACCTGCCCTTGGCCTCCCCTTTCCTAAGCCTGGCCTCCCTTAAAGCAAATATCCTGTCCAGAACATAGTAGACGAAGATCTTCTGGGCTAGGTCGTCCACTTCGCTATTATACAGGTCAAATACCACTATTTTCGTCCCTTCGTCTACGACTTTCCTTATGCTACTCCTCTTCAGTTTGAGGTCGAACATCCCCGTTTCAAGGAGCAAGTAAAGCCCCCTTAGGATGTTTTCCCTGGTGCTCCTGTGCAATTTCATCTTCTCAAACGTGTTGTCGTCCAATGCGTCCACGAACTCCCTTAGTGTGTTAAGCTTGGCCAGTTCGCTCTTGGTAGTGATGATCTTCAGGAAGTGCGACGCCTGCTCGCTGAAGTAAGGGTTCAATTTGTACAAGATCCTCTTGACTGAGCTGAACTTGAAAAAGAACGGGTACACTGTTATTTTGGAATTCCAAGAGCTACTTGAGATATTTATTGTATTGTGTACAATAGAGGTGTATAATTTTACTCCCTTTCTCTCCAAGTACGCTACCAACGGTTTTACGTAGAGGTCGTAGTACGTGCTAGTTATCTTGCCTATAGAGTAATCTCCGTCAAGGTACTTCCTCAACCACCCCCTAGTCACTGGATAGACTACGTCCAGCTCTATCCCGCTTAACTTGCCGTAGAGTTCCTCAAACGCCCTCACTCCTTCCATCACTCTCTTGCTAGTCAGATCAGGGGGTAGGAACATGTGGTAGTAGTCCCCTGTAGTATCGAATACGAATACCTTACTGCCCTCCTCATCTAGCTTGTAAAAGCCTGACAGCAAGTTCTTTATAAACGACGTCTTTCCAGCTCCAGTTGTGCCCAGGATGAGGAAGTGATAATTGAGCTCGTCTAGGCTTGTGCTCACCTTTACCCTTTCACCCTCGATAGCGAGGAACCCCAGTTTCAAACTCCCTGCGTTTATCCCTAGGGCCCTCTCAACCACCTCTGCCCTTGGTATTATGACCGGTGACTGGGGCTCAACTATTACGTCTGCGGGTTGAATTTCCGACGAAGAGAGGACGTCTAGCTTAGTGAGCATTTCGCATTTTATTAGCACGTTGTTTATTAGAGTGCCCGGATTTTCCTCGTCCACTGAAGAGACCACCGGGGAGCCGTCGAAGAGGTAGTTAGTCACGTCGCTCCTCTCGTAACCTACTACCCTTAATAGGATGAAGTAGAGCGTCCTTATGTCCACTACCCCCAAGAAGATGCCTATCTTTCCCAGGAAGCTGTACTTATAGTACACCTCTGGACTTACGACTACGTTTACTACGAACTGGTTCTCCTCCACCTTGTTCGGTATGTTTTGGGCTACGCTCCCGATAACGTCGCCTAATGTTACCGCAAGTGCCCTTGCCTTTTCCATCCTGTCCTTTATGCCGTTATAGAGCTCATCACTGCTCATGTTCCCAGCTCCTCTATCCTGCTGTAGTAACTGGACTGTAGCCCTACCTTCTGCAGACCGCTTATCACCAGCTTATATAGGCCCTGTGACACCTTCTTTGCTACGGCGTCCGCTAAAGCGAGGAGGTAAGGTATCCCTTCCCTCGTTATCTTTATCGCCAGAAGGTTTCTAATCACTTCTTCAGAGTTGACCAGGCTCTCTACCCTAAGGATTGAGAACTTAGGTACGTAAGGATTGAACGGGATAACCAAGTAATTCACGAATATCGGAGTGCCTTTCTCCTCGCTCATGAAGGGGCCTATTACAGTAGGTGAGTAAGGTGTATTCTCGTTAAACCTGGTTAAGCTTAAGAGGAAGGCCTCGTCTGAGACAAACGACTTTGGGTCTACCTTGTATCTCTGTATAAAGAAATCTCGGTACTCGCCATTTAACGTGTTAACCAAGTACTGGGACTTGTCTATCCTTTTGACCACACCTATAAAGTTCTGGTCTAATGCCTTCCTTCTCTCCTCAATTATCTTGTCCCTAACTTTGGCGCTCAAGTACAAGTAAGAAGGAAACAAGGGACCGTCAACTATTACCGCCCCTTTTCCCTTGAGGAAGCCTAAAGCCTTCGTCTCTAATAAAGCCCGTAACTCCGTCTCCACTTGCTCTACCCCCCTTATGGAACTAAATGGCCTTCCGTCTAAAGAGACAAACGAAACGTACTTGGAGGCGTAGATGTAGGGGTCGAGCCTAGACCGCTCTGCCGTTGAAGAGGCTACAGCTATGAACGGCTCTTGTAGTGGTAGACCTCCGTTACCGTCTACGGAGGGATAAACGCCGTAGATCCCTCTCGTTATGGAGGCTACGGCCAAGCTGGCAATGCTTATTGAGCCCTTACCGGAAACGAAGCTCCTACTACTTCCGTCTAAAGCCAATACCTCGTTCCACGACCTCTTTGGTATCTCCTCCCTCACCAGCTCCTGTGGTTTTACAAGGGGTATAGACTCAGAATTTGGGCTCAGATCGACGTAATCCTCGCTTATGGAGGAGGAGTTTAGGTAGCTGGAAATTAAGTTTATAACGTCATACCTAAGTACCTCGTAAATCCCGTAGACATTGACCATTATTATCTATGTCATTATTTATAGAAATATTTAAATATAGCGTAATACTATCGGTTTTTCGAGCCTAAAGTTTCGGAAAGTCAATCCTTCATTAGTTGCCTTACTGCAATAATAACCGGATCCCATACCTCAGAGATTGCAGGCAGGTAGCCCATGTCCGTGAAGAACATGTCCTCCACCGTAAACCCCTTCATCACCTGGGCTGCTATCATGTCGATCCTTCCGAGTACCTCTTCCCCTCCTATTATCTGTCCTCCTAGGACTCTCTTAGTGCCTTCTTCCGCTACAAGCTTTACGTAGATCTCCTTAGCCCCTGGATAGTACCTGGCCCTCGTCTTCGTCCTTATCATCGCGGAAAACGTCTTTATGCCTAAGCTCTTTGCCTCGCTTTCCAGGATGCCCGTCTTCGCTATAAACAAGTCCCTGTACTTCGTGATCATTGTGCCAACGCTCCCTGGGAACTCCATTTCCTTGCCCGCTATGTTGCTCCCTGCCACGTATCCCATCTTATTGGCCACTGGGGCAAAGGGCATGTAAAACTCCTTCCCAGTCACTATGTTCTTGGCCTCCACCGCGTCCCCAACTGCATAGACACCCTTGACGTTGGTCTCCATGTGGGAATCAGTCCATATAGCCCCGGTCTTTCCCAGTTTGACCTGATCCCTTACTAGGTCAATGTTGGGCTCTACTCCTATAGCTATGATGGTACCATCTACTTCGTATTTTCCCTTGTCTGTTACCACAATAGCTCCATTCTCCTCAACCCTTTCAAAGGTCTCGCCTAAGTGGAGCTCTACGTCCTTGGCCATCCTCTCCGTTATTACCTTGCCCATGTCCTCGTCGAGCATTTTATTGAGAACGTAACCAGACCTATGGAAGAGCACTACTTTGACTCCCCTCTCTACAAGGGCCTCAGCCATTTCCACCCCCAGTATTCCTCCGCCCACTATTGCGACTCTATTCAAGGGCCAGAGCTTTTTCCTAAGCTCCACCGCTTCAGCAGGGTGGTGTACGTAGAAGACCTTCTTACCTTCTGCCACTTTCTTTGGTCTCGCCCCCAAAGAGATAACGAGGTAATCGTATTCGAACTTGCTACCATTTGCTTTCACAACCCTAGAGCTTAAGTCAACTTCCTTAACCTCCACGTTAGTGAGGACGTTAATCTTCCTCTTTTCGCGGAAGAAGTCAGGGGTGTACGTCATGAAGAGGTTCTCGTTGTCAAAAAGGCCCTCCACAAAGTACGGGATACCGCAAGGGGCGTGGCTTACCATCTTAGTCCTCTCAATGACTGTTATTTCCGCATCTGGCCTTAGCCTCCTTACCCTAGACGAAGAGCTCATCCCAGAGGCTCCGCCACCTAAAACTAGGACTTTCATAGGGAATAACAATTAATGCTTTATATTTAGTTTTTCTCTAAATGAACTATGATAGCTAAAAATAGAATGACAAAACTCTATGAAGAGATAGAGAAAGTGCAAAAGGGTAACTTGAGCATTACGGAACAGGGGATCTTGAACTTCCTTAAGGATCAAATAAAAATGGAAGAGGGGGTGCTATCCGAGTTCGAGAAGAACTGCTCAGAGAACAGGTCAAACGAGGCGATAACCTCCTTCATGACCCTTGTACAGAGGGCAAACGTGATGTTCTATTACTTGGTGCAACCCACCGTCCTCTCGTCTTTTACCTCGGGCAAAATGGAGGGACTAGTCCAAGAGTTAATAGACGCGCTCACGTTTGCTGTTTCGGAGGCAACTATGATGATAAAGTCCATGTCGAAGGGGCTAGGGATAGACAGTTTGACCGTGTCCCTCAACTCTAACCCTCCATCCATAAGCGTCTCAATGGTGTTCAAGAGTGCTTAAGAACTACTTGAAGTGGCCAGAGCTATTTGAGGAAGCAAAGGGAATTGAGGTACCAGAAGTAAGGGGAGAGAGAGTAGTCTATACAGGGATGGGCGGTAGCTACATCCCCGGGAAAGTAGCAGAAATCCTTGACTTCCCCGTAGACTACGCGTCGGTGCCAGGGATACCTAGGAGAGTTGACGAAAAGACCGTCATGATAGCAGTAAGCTACTCTGGGACTACGGGAGAGACAATAGAAGCGGTAAAGAGGGCGTTAAACAAGGGCTCCAAGGTGGTCGTCATCACATCAGGAGGCAACTTGGAGAAGCTGGCGAGGGAGAACAACGTCCCCGTGGTCAAGGTTAAGGGACTCTCGCAGACTAGGTACTCTTTCCCTGTGCTATTTACCCCAGTGCTCAAGTTACTCTCCTACTTGTCTGGAGTGAAACTAAACCTAGACCTCCTCAAGGAAGGAGTAATAAAGGGAAAGGAGAGGATGATGAAACTGGCAGAAGAACTGGCAACCTCTATTAATGGCGTTATCCCCGTCTTTTACGCCTCAAAGTACTTTCCCATCGCCGTAAGGTTTAAACAGGAAGTAAACGAGAACGCCAAGCACCCCGCCTTTTACGGGGAAATCCCTGAAGTCAACCATAACGAAATAGAGAGCTACGCTAACGGGAAGTACCTCTTTCCCGTGGTGATAGGAAACGAGGACCTAGACAAGGTCACTTCCCAAGTGCTTAACGCTAGGCAAATAGAACCCCCCTTCAATGACGTTCTGATGAACATCTCGTCCCTAATGTTCCTGGCTGGAGTGACGTCAATAAAGATGGCCGAGAGGATGGGCGTAAACCCGGAAAAGCTCTCGGTTATCCCTAAGGCAAGGAGTTTGACAAGCAATCTATTTAAGTTGTAGAAGCTCTTTTTCCACTAAATGATAAGGATATACAACACCCTTGGGAGGAAGCTAGAGGAGTTTAAAGCCGACGGAAACACCGTCAGGATGTACGTCTGTGGGCCCACTGTTTATGATTACGTACACATAGGGCACGGCAGGACATTTGTTGCGTTTGACGCGATTTCCCGTTACCTAAGGCTAAGGGGATACAACTTAATAAGGGTACAGAACATCACTGACATCGACGATAAGATCATAAATAAGGCGAACGAGACTGGGAGGGATTGGAGGGAGATAGTTGAGACCTATTCTAAGAACTACTTAGAAAACCTTAACGCACTGAAGGTTAAGGTAGACCTCCACCCTAGGGTGACCTCCCACATCAACGAGATCGTAGACTTTGTCCAAAAGTTAATAGACAAGGGACACGCCTACGCGACGCCGAGCGGAAACGTCTACTTTGACGTGGACACTTACCCAGCTTACGGCGAGTTGTCAAACACTAGGAAGGAGGAGTGGAACCAGGGCGAGGAATTCCTAAAGGAGAAAAGACACCCTTACGACTTCGCCTTGTGGAAGGCTAGAAAACCAGGGGAGCCATATTGGGACTCTCCTTGGGGGAAGGGAAGGCCGGGCTGGCACATAGAGTGCTCCACCATGTCAACTAGGTACCTGGGTGAGCAGTTCGAGATCCACGGAGGCGGGATGGACTTGATCTTCCCCCATCACGAGAACGAGAGGGCCCAGACAGAGTCCTACACGGGAAAGCAGTGGGTAAAGTACTGGGTACACGTGTCCTTCTTAACGATCAACAAGACAAAGATGAGCAAGTCACTGGGCAACATAATACCCCTTAACGAGGCACTCAAAAAGTACGGCCCCTCGGTTCTACGTTACTGGTACTTGTCCTCCCACTACAGATCCATGGTCGACTACAGCGAGGAGGCACTGGAGCAGAGCAAAACCTCCCTAGATAGGCTAAAGGACGCCCTATCCATAGTAAGGGACATACTAAGGGAGGGACCCAAGAGCTACGCTAAGGACGAGGACGTGAAGGTACAGAGGCAGATCATATCGGAGATTGAGGGTTTCCACGAGGCCATGAGCAACGACTTCGACACGGCCAAAGCGCTGTCCCACGTGCACAACATAGCCTCAATTGTCTTCTCGAAGCTCTCAAACAGCAGGGACTTCATGGGAGCGTCTATAGCGTTGGACGCCTTTAGGCAGTTCAACGAGGTTTTCGCCGTGATTGACGAGGAGTTTGGGGCAGTTTACGAGAACGTGTCGAGGATAATAGACGCGGTAATAGAGGTCAGGAACTTGTTAAGAGCGAGGAAAATGTACGATCTTTCCGACCAGATAAGGAGTATATTAGAGAGCAACGGAATAAAGGTGCTGGACAGCAAGGACAAGTCTACTTGGAGATTTCAGTAATAAACATGGGCGTCCTTTCTCCCTTGAAGTACCTTAACAACATTTCCCTCGTAGTAGGCGTAGTCTCTATCTTTTCTATTTCCTTTCTCGAGAAGAACTTGGCGTCTTCAGCGTCTGAGCCTGGACTAAGCGTACCTCCCGTAACTTCGCAAACAAAGTCGAGGATCACGTAGTGGAAACCTTCCTTTATCAGCTGGACGACCGCCATTAGCTCTGAGACCCTTACCTCAAGCCCGGTCTCCTCCTTGATCTCCCTCTTTACCGCTTCCTCAAGCGTTTCCCTGAACTCAACTTTCCCTCCAGGAATCGCCCAGAATCCCATGTTAGGGGGATGTGCCCTCTTTATCAACAGTACTTGTCCTTCGCTGACTACCACGCCACCTACCGCAACTAATGGTCTAGCCGGAGTACTCACACAGCCATTAAGTAAAGCGTCGTAAAATACGTTTTGTCTGTGAGGTTGACGAAGCTTCTGGATAAAAGTTATTAAATAGCTCTTTACGGTGTTATATGATGTCATCTCGTAAAGCGTCTCTAGTGTTCATAGCCTTATCCTTGTGCCTGGCAACTCTTGTGACTGGTGTGCAGTCGTTCTCAATCCCCCAGTTCCCCACAACTACAACGCATTGTTACAGCACCTTGAGCTTTCCTAGTAACCTAACTTACTATATCGTAGTGTCGAACACAACAAAGGTGCCTACTACTAATACTTCCACTACCAACACCTCTACGTCCAATGTACTCCCCTCGCGAGTAGTCAATTACACTTACGTTGCCCACTACCAAGTTGTCAAGTATAGCTCCGAGGGACAACTAACAGTCAACTTAACGGTGGAGAACACTTCTCAAGTAGCTAAGGGGTTTAACTTCACGTTACTGAAGACGGGCTTACACAACGTTAGCCTTGAAGAAGACCCGCTTAACTTAAATTACCCTTTCGTGTTTCCTGGATACCTTTTCAATAACACCTATACGCTGTCCACACCTTCGAACTCCCTCACGTTGGTGTACGATGGAGTGGCAAACGAGACAATTTTGGGCGTAAAATACGTGGTAATAAAGTACTTCTTTGGGGGCTCACAGGCTTCCGGTGTTGTCTATATAACGGAAAACGGAACCGTTACCTACGTCAACACAACCTATAATGGACTTAACGTTCAATTCTTTCTAAAGTCCTCTCAGGGTACTACAACAGTCGATATCCCTAACACCGCGACTCTGCCCAGTTACTTCCTCAATAGGTCGTACTTATACGCTATTTACGAGTACTCCAACTACTCGGACTCTTTACAGAGCGTGGGAGACGAAGAGATCGTGTACCCGTTCGTCTTCCCTAATGGCATAATTGGAGAGACTGCGTATCAAGTGAACACTGTAAGTGGTTCGCCTTTGGTCAACTTCAACGACTTCACGATTCACATCGGGAATTACACCAGCTTGGAGACCTCCTTTTACCCATATCTGACTCAAGAGATAGAGTGGAACTCTGAGAGCCTCACAATGGTAGGCAGACATAACGTAACCATATTTGGAGTAAACTATCCCAACGCATACGTATACGAGGGCAACCAGAGCGTGAAAAACAGCACTGTAGTTCACGAAGTCGTGTTCAGCCCCTCTGGTATATTGATCGACCAGGTAGCTAGTGTAGTCCACAACGGAGTGAGTACCCAAGAGTTCGAGGCAAAGTACGTTGGGAATATATTCTACAATAATAGCGAAACGTATCCGAATTTCCAGACATTTTCAGATACCAACCTCCCGTTCAGCGTGGTGTCCCCTTCCACTTCCCTGACTGTGGCTATAATAGTTACAATAGCAATAGTTGCCATTTTAGTCCTTTTACACAGAAGAGACTAGCCTCACTTATACAATTTAAAATGGAAAGAAGTAAAATTTTTTTATGTAGATTCAATGATTAGATTATGACATCCGTAGAAGAAGTTCTAACTTCGAATCTTTACACGCAACAGGTGAAGAAGCTCTACAAAATTGGTGACATATTAGGTTTACACGACGACGAACTTCAGGCTTTAGCCACACCGGAGCGCGTGATCCAGGTCAAGGTTCAGATTCCGGGGGCCGATGGAAAAATTAAGACATTTATAGGCTGGAGGTCACAGCACAACAGCGCTCTAGGGCCTTACAAGGGCGGAGTGAGGTACCACCCTAACGTTAGCCAAGATGAAGTGATTGCGCTCTCAATGATAATGACGTGGAAGAACTCCCTTTTACAGTTGCCCTACGGTGGAGGAAAGGCGGGCATAAGGGTCGATCCAAAGTCCTTAACCAGATCAGAGCTTGAGCTCCTCTCTAGGAACTTCATAGACGCTATATATAAGTATATAGGAAGCGACATAGATATACCTGCCCCCGACGTTAATACGGACTCTCAGGTGATGTCGTGGTTTATAGACGAGTACATAAAGATAACCGGAAAAGTCGACCTGGGAGCAGTGACCGGAAAGCCCGTAGAGCTAGGAGGAATCTCCGTAAGGGAGTACAGCACCGGACTAGGACTGACTCACATAGCGAAACTAGCTGCGGATAAGTTCTTGGGAGGAATTGAGGGCAGAAGCGTAATTATACAGGGGTTCGGAAACCTAGGTTCCTTTGCGGCCAAATACCTTTCGGAACTTGGAGCCAAGATCGTGGGAATAAGCGATTCAAAAGGAGGGGTAATCAACTACGACGGTATAGACGTGAACAAGGCACTGGAGGTAAAGCATAGAACTGGGTCCGTGGTCAACTACCCAGAGGGTAAAAAGGTGACTAACGACGAGCTACTGGTCAGTCAATGCGACGTACTAGTACCTGCTGCCTTAGAGAACGTCATACATAAGTACAACGCTCCGAAAATACAAGCTAAGCTGATAGTAGAGGGAGCCAACGGCCCACTAACTGCGGACGCTGACGACATACTAACTAAGAGACAGATACCAGTAGTCCCCGACATACTGGCTAACTCTGGAGGGGTAGTCGGAAGTTACGTCGAGTGGGCAAACAACAAGATGGGAGAGATAATAGAGGAAGAGGAGGCAAAGAAGCTGATCTTGAGTAGGATGGAGAAGGCCTTCAGCGAGATCTACAAGAAATACAACGATCTAGGAGACCAGGACTTACGTACAGCTGCAATGGTGGTGGCAGTAGAGAGAGTAGTTAGGGCAATGAGAGCTAGGGGAATGATTTGAACCGACCTTAAAGGTAGGCGAGGACATATAGTGCCACTAATATGGCCGTTATTATTAAGGCAACCACTATCATCCACTTTGCGATTTCCTTGTTGCTACCAAATACTATAGGTATGGGGCCGATCAGTATAATTCCTCCAGCCTTAGTTTCTCGTTTTTCTTCGTTACCTTCACTGTTCTTGAGGGCCTCGTAAATTACAGAGAGGAACACTATCAAAAAGCCAAGGAAAATCAGAAGTATGCCCAGTTCAATTAGCCCTTCCATATGTTACTGAACTACTTGAAAAGATTTAATCTTATTCGCCAACAACTCAACCTCTTTTGGAATCTCCAGGCTGTCTATCCTCGTCACGATATCGCTAAGTGATGACCTGATCAGCGAGTAGTCTAGTCCCCTCTTTCTCAGAACGTTTATCAACCACCTCAAATTGTCCTCCTTTCCCAAGTCCTTCAGCTCCTTGTCGTCGGGATATATTCCAAAGGTTTTGAGAGCCTCCAGTATACCGGTCTTGCTATAGAACGACTCTACCTCCCTTCCTAAAGGGATGCACCGATCCCCTACCGAGGGGTCTAGCTTGTCGCAGAGACCTAGGAATATGACGTCTAGTTTGAGAATGTCCCTCAACTTTAGCCACGACTGTAGCTCTAGGTCTGTCTTGACACTGTAAATCGATATCCCGTTGTACTCTGGGTTTACGTTTAGCCTCTTCAACCAGTTGGAGATAGCGTTGGGGTCTGCGTACTCGTTGCACAGTATAATGGTCTTGCTGAAAAGCAGGTCGCTTATGCTCACCTTGAGTATACTCAACAAGCTCCTTAAGTTCTCGGATGGAAGAACGGATATCGCTCTGGAATAGGAGGAATTCCTCCTCAACACTATGTAGTTATCGACGTCGCTAGACACTATAAAAGGAGAATGGGTAGTTATGAAGACTTGTAATGTCTTTGCGTCCGTCCAGCTCTTCAGCAGTTTCACTACCTTGTACTGAAGGGTAGGGTGCATGTTGACTTCCGGTTCCTCTATTAGGAGGATCTTGTTACCGCTTAGCCAAATAACAAATAGCATAAGGATAACCCTCTGGAAACCGCTGGCCGCCAGATCAATGTATATTGGAAGGTTATACACATTTAGGACAAGCTTTCTTGAGTCCCATATCTCCATTCCCTTTATCTCCGGTATTGTAACGCTAACCAAGTTTACGAAATCGTACCAGTACTTCCTCAGGTTTATGGGCGACCTGCTTATCTCCACTAGCCTTTTCATGATGTTATCAAAGTACTCCTGGTCGAATATGGGCACGTACTCTATCTGCCCAGAGGCGTAGCTCAACAGCTTCCGCACGTCGTCGAGTCCCTCTTTAGAGAGTACCGACCCATTTACCTTTAGGGTGTCCAGCTCCCACTCTATGTAACCGTTTACGTACCTAAGCTTGTTGACTATCTCAATGGTCATTGGCTGGATCTTTCCGGTTACCTTCTCCACTTCCTTCTCCGAAAACTGCAACTTACCCCCCAGAAATATCGGCTTAGACGTGTCGTAACCCTGCCAGAGCAACACGAACTCTTGGTTCCTGTCCTCGGCTGACCTCTTCTCTATCCCTGCGGTCAAATTCCTCACAAAGACGTAAACGGCAGTCAACAGGTTAGTCTTTCCGTAACCGTTGAAACCGAGGATAACATTAAACCCGCCTAGAGACGAAAGACTGACGTCAGAGAGACTACGGAAGTTATTGGTGTAAAATTCCAGTAATCTCAATATTACTCACTACCGAAGACTCTTCTCGGTGATGTAATATAACCATTGGCACGCTAAGATACGTTGTTTCTCTATATTAGAAAAAAAGACAGTATTATCAGCCCAAAATCTTTAAAAAGTACACTTAGTTATGCCTCCATCTACGGGGATGATCGTACCCGTAACGTAAGTGGACAAGCTAGAGGCCAAGAAGAGTATAACGTTAGCTACTTCCTCAGGCTGTGCCATCCTGGCCATAGGTATCTCCTTTGTTATCTCGGCAATCACTTCCTCTTCCCTCTTCCCCTGCCTCCTGGCCCTATCCTTCACAAGTTGGTCAACGCGTTCCGTTAACGTCCAACCAGGCATTATCCCATTGACCAGTATTCCGCGTGGAGCCAACAACTTGGAGGCAGATTTTATCAGCCCTGCTAAGGAAAGTCTAATAACGTTTGAGAGATCCAAGTTGTCGATGGGCTGTCTTAACGTCATTGAGGTGGAAAGTATTATCCTTCCCCCGCTCCCCATGTACTTGACCGACTCCCTAATGGCCACAACTGCGCTCATGAGGAGTAACTTGAAGCCCTCTTCCCAGTCCTTGTCGGAGAGCTCTAGGAAGTTTCCCGGCTTAGGGCTGCCGGTAACGTATGCAAGTACGTCTATTCCTCCTAGAATATCTCTGGATTTCCGCACCAAGTTGGCGATTTCATCCACGGAAGTGAGGTCTGCCCTGACGTAATGGACCTCTCCTATTTCCCTTAACTTCGAGTAGGCCTCCCTTAGTTTATTTTCGTCGTGTGAGGAAATGATGACCTTGGCCCCTTCCTCTAAGAACCTCTTTGCGGTTGCATAGCCAATCCCCCTACTTGCTGCCGTTACTATTACCCTCTTGTTCCTTATTCCCAAGTCCATTTTTATCAAAGAAACTATCGATCGTAACTCTTTTTGAGCTTATCCGCCTTCCCAACACATCAAAGTCCTCCTCAAGTACCCTTTTCAGCCTAGGATTGTAAAGCGCGGCAGCTGGGTGATATGTAGGGAAGACTAAGGTGTTGAGGTCCCTCCAGTCGTAAAACTTTCCCCTTACTCTAGAGATCTTTACGTCCTTGATACCGATCTTTCCTAAAATGTAAGAGGTAGAATGGTTTCCCAAGGTAACTATTACCTTTGGCTTTATGAGAGCTATTTGAAGGTCTAGATAGGGGGAACAAGCGTTGATCTCTTCCGCGTCTGGATCGCGGTTGTTTGGAGGCCTACACTTTACAAGATTAGTAATGTACACCTTGTTCCTGTCTAACCCTATTCTCCTAAGCAACTCGTCTAGAAGTTTTCCCGCCGATCCCACAAAGGGCCTCCCAGTCTCGTCTTCAGTTGCTCCAGGAGCTTCACCAATTATCATAACGTCAGAGTTCGGGTTCCCCTCTCCTGGGACAGCGTTTCTCCTAGTGAGGGAGAGCTTGCATTTCTTGCAAGCCCGTATAGTTTTAGCCAGCTGGTCTAGATCCATGCACTTTCCCCCAAGAATACAGTCAGCCTATCGACCCTGTCTTCACGCTGTTCGGTCTATGTCGGCTTCATCACTTGTACCCCGCCCGGCTAGGATCCTTCATTCCCGCGTATATGCGCGTCAGGACCAGGTAGGGAGCGGGGCACTCTAGATTTTTTGTACAATCTATAAAATCTATAAAGTAGAAAAATTAAGACTATCTGCCCTAGATCAAGTTGCATCGACGTAACTCCGTCGTATTTTATCTCTATAAAGAAGGGAAGAAGGGTGACCACCGGTTTCCACACGTACCATATGAGGTAATAGTTTATGTAGTTCAGGATCACAAAGGATATCCCTGAGGCGTCAACTACCACGTTGTAAAAGACGTTTTTAGCCCCCCAAAACAGTATAGCTGATACCAAGAATACCATGAGGCTTATGAACGCGGAGAACGAGAAACCTACCGGGATTCCCAAGTCATAGTATCCTCCGTCGTATGGGTACACCTTAGGTTCATCCAGTGGGGCCAGCGGGGCTAGCATTACCGAAAATAGAAATACGAGGATGCTGGCAACAGTAACGTAGATGTAGTACGTTCCTAGACTCACTTTGCTTTCTCTTCCGTCCATGACAACACTTTATACATTGATTGTATAAAGAGTTTTTCAAATGTCCAATACAGAGTTCTTTAAGCTCCAAGACCTCATACTTAAGAGAACCTCGCTAGAAAAGGTAAAGATACACTTGGAGAGCAGAAGGGAGAGGGCTGTATATAGCTGGATTGCCTCGGAGCTAAAGGAGTTCGTGAAGACGAAGGACGACATCTTTAGACCTTACATCGATAAAATCCTCGAAGGGATAAGGACTGAAGACTACGAGAAAGTGCTCGAGGGAGTAAACGCCAGCATAGCATTGCTGGACAAAAAAATTGACGAAATGTACAAGAGAATGGCTAAGTCATAGGTGGTTTATTAACTGGAAAAGCCCTCCGATGCTATTGTACATCATGTAAAGGGCTACTGCGATGATGATTAACGCAAATACCTTCCTTAGTAATCCCCTTGGCATCTTGGAAGTTACAGATGCCCCAGCGTAACCGCCAATAATCCCTCCGACAAGGTACAGCACACTAATTACTGGGTAAACGTAACCGGAGAAGCTATACGAAATTGCAGACGTGACCCCAAAAGTTCCCACTGCTATAAGAGAGGTTCCTACAGCCTTTACCATACACATTCCAGTGCTGAAAAGTAACCCTGGAACTACTAGGAATCCACCGCCTATACCGAAGTAGCCAGAAGCAAACCCCACTAAGAAGCCTGCAGGTATAACTTTCTTGAGAGATACAGAGGACATGAGAGAGGAGAAGTTAAGTCCCTTGTTCAGCTGCTGATCCTCCGTCGGGCTTACGACTTTTCCCTCTCTCTTTTGCCTAAGCATCATATAAGCGACCACTATCATGAGGATACTGAAAAAGAACAGCAAAGACTGCCCTGGCGTGATCTTGTCTAGTTCAGTCCCCACAAAAGCCCCCACTATACCTGGTATGGTGAACATGATCCCTGGTCCTACTCTCACGTTTCCTTTCTTAAAGTGCATGTAACTGTTAATGTAAGCGTTTAGACCCACTGCAAGGGCCGTGGTTCCTATTGCAACGTGATCGACGTAGCCGGTCTCACTGGAAGGCACGGAGTAATAGAGACCCACAAAGTAGAGGAGCAAAGGTATGGCGAGTATAGAACCGCCTCCTCCAATAAGGCCTAAACTGAATCCGACCAGAACTCCTGATATAATCGATAACACGTACTGTATTGGAGTTAGCTCTAAGACTACCATGTGACGTATTTTTAATTTAAAAATTAAAAAGTTTCTGTATAATAAAAACTTCCCGAATTGCCCTATAATCTCCTCATCTCTTTGCAGGACTTCCTTGTTTAGCTAATTTTTTATAGTAAATGTAAATATATACAATATTATGTTTAATTGACGAAAACGTTACGCCAATCCTTTGCAGGTTAAGTTTAAATTGAATCTAAGCTAATTAATTCACAATGAAAATATCCCATAGAGAGCTACAGTACCTCCTTGTAATCAAAAAGTACAACGATCAGGGTAAGCCAGCCCGTCTAAGTAACATAGCGAATGACGTAGAGGTCAGCCCAGCCAGTGCTTATGAGGAGCTCAACCACCTTAGCGAAAAGGGTATGATAACAAAGAAGAGCAGAAGTGAAATCTGGATTACCAAGGAAGGAGTAGATTACATACTTAGGGCGATCAAGGCTCACAGGGTCATAGAGTCGTTCTTAGTAAAGTTGGGAATGGACAAGGACGAGGCATGCAAGTACTCCCAGCAGTTTGACCTTATGGTACCGGAGGAAATAGTAGAGAGACTTTACGAGTTCTTGGGAAAGCCAAAGAACTGCCCTCACGGTGACGTGATACCGCGGTGAGCGTTTTAGGCTTCGTTTAAACTTATAATAAGCGCGTACTGTCTTAGATTATGGATAACGCAATTACAGCCTTAGTAACCCCCTTCGACGACAAGGAGAACGTGAATCTCAACTCCCTCAAGAATGTTATACAGTTTGACGAGAAGAGGGGAATTTCGTCGTTTTGGGTTCTCGGCACAACAGGAGAGTTTAACATGCTCTCCCAGCAGGAGAAGATCTCAGTAGTGAGGGCGGCCAGGGAATTCACAAAGGGTAAAATATACGCTGGCGTGAACGAGAATTCCCTCTCAAACTCAAACGTCCTCCTAAGAGAATACGTTAGCATCGGCGTGAACGCTGTGTTCTCAGTGCCTCCGATTTACCATAAACCGGGGAAAAAAGGACTAGTTGACTACTACGAAGCTTTGTCGAAGCCAGGCATCCCGGTCTACGTTTACAATATCCCATCTTACGTGGGCTACTCGATCGATCTAGATACCTTAGAAAAGCTCGTCTCAGAGGGAATTATCAGTGGAATGAAGTACACAACATCGGACTTAGACTCGTTCATAAACTACACCTTGAAGTTAAAGGAAGTGGACAAGAACTTCAAGGTATTCATAGGAAGCGATACCCTAATTCTCCCTGCCTTAATGTACGGCGGAGACGGCGCGGTTTCGGGGATAGCCAACTTTGCCCCTGAAATAATCTCAAACATTTTCTCAAATTACAATAAAGGCGACTACAAGGAAGCGCTTAGGTACCAGCTGATGGCCGTTAAACTTAACGAGGTTGTAGGGCTTTCAGACTACCCCTCAGGAATAAAGATAGCGTTGAGGTATAGGGGCCTCTACGTAGGCAGAACAAGGGCTCCACTGGAAGAGAATATAACTGCGGAATCTGCCATATATAACGTCTTAAAGGAACTAAACTTGTGATGATATCGATGTAGGTTGAACGGTGAGATCAGTATCCCCGGCTGATGGGAATAGCAATAAAAGTCACGCTCTCTCCGAACTTCCCCGTTGTCCATACAGGGATTAGGAGCACGGAGCCTGGAAGAATGTTCTTGGAAATCTGTAGTTCTAGCTCTATTACAGTCAAGTTGTTTAACAGATACTCGTGGATGGAGAGTATTTGGTATAGAGAAGAGTTATAGCCTATGTAGACGTCATATATACCCCTTACGTAGACGTCTACATATGCAACTAGTGAGGAATTTTCCCAACTCAACTTATCTAGCCTGGCATAAAGCAGGGGGAAAATCGTTATATTGGCTGAACCCAACCACTCTCCTTCGTCATCTGGACCCATGTAGACATATGCAGAAAAGTATTCTGTGCCATTCCAGTAATATAGGGTAGCGTTAGTAGTATAGTTTACTGAATAGTAATAGGTGTAAATAAACTCATCTTGTCCGTAAGCTCCACTGTACCCTTTCTTAACCACAGGCTCGTGCTCCGTACTAAAATACACTGAGGGCATTGAGAGGTCTTGAGTAGGGCGTTTAGAAAAGATGGTACTGGAAGTAAGGGAGGCGTAGGCAAGCCCTATAGCCAATAGAACGCCAGCAGCTATCATTAGGAGAGTCTTCACATAATACTCCTTCGATATTACGTTTATATATTTATTCCGCACACTATATTTTAGATCACGATGACGCCCGCTGAATACGAGGGACTTTACGGCACTAGGAAGAAGATCTACTATTACATTCTAAGGCAGAGGAAGCCTGTCCCGCTTAAGAAGATACAAAGGGACCTAAATTTGAGTTCCCCGTCGCTGGTACAGTATCACTTGAAAAAGTTACTGGAAGAGGGGCTGGTGAAAGAGACGCAAGAGGGCTACGTGGTGTCTAAGGTAGTTTTATCAGATTACGTTAGAATATCAAATCACTTGATACCCGTTTCCGCCTTCTTCGCCTCCTTTTTTATCACGGCGTTGGCACTGCTTTTGACCTTCCTCTACAAGTACCCGTTAGCTTCAGAGATCTTTTCTGTAATAGTTATTTCAATGTCTGCTGTCCTGTTTGTCCAAGACGTGATAAGAAAATACAAGGAAGTTAAGCTCTAAACTCTAGTAACGTAGTAATATAGAAGAATAACCACTGAAGCGGTAAGTACAGCAATACCCAATGAAGGGTACACGTAGATAGGATTTCTCTCACTACTCCACAAGCTGAACGCCACAGTGTCTGTCACGCTCACTAAAACTAGAAGTACGGATATCACTACCAACACGAGGGAGATCTTTCCTTTAAGTTCCCTCCTGAGGCGACTAAACTCCACGAGAATGAGGGAGGCGAAAATCGCAGATATCACTGAAAGAGCAATGTGAATGTACCATAGCTCGAACATAAAAGTTAATGAACTTGAGGAACTTATAAGTGTTTACCCAAATCGATAGCAATTTACCTTTTCATACTTTAAACCATTTATAAGTGTGGAGATTTAACATTTCTAATTCATATTATCTCTGTACACTAATTATTTCAGATTTAATATCTTTCGTCTTTAAGCCATAGATCTTAAGCCCAGAACTAGTCCTCTGGCCTACTCCCCTCCCTGCGAGGGTTCTGCCTAGGTCTAAGGCGTTACTCCCCCTTAAGGGAGATACTCCGTGATGTGAAGAGAAAGGAAAGAGCCAAAGCGTTGACAATCTT